>LKUE01000181.1 GCA_001412365.1 Desulfuromonas sp. SDB
TTAGATATGGATCCATTAAAATGACAGTAGTCCCCTTTATTTCTATAAATATTCATTGTAATATTAATTAATTATTAAGAAGAGAGGTAAATTGTTTATAATTACTTTATCTTTTTTGATTCCCAGGTATGAAAGGAGAGAACTATGAAAACATCAATATTGTTTTTATTTATTATTCTTTTAATTACACCAGCTTATACCGCCACCTGGCAGAGGGCTTACGGGGGATCTGGAGATGATTGCGGCAACTGCGTAATCCAGGATTCAGAAGGATATTATGTGGTTGTTGGTTACACAACTTCTTTCGGAGCAGGTGGGAAGGATATTTGGATATTGAAGGTGGATTCATTGGGAGATACAGTGTGGACCAGGACTTATGGAGGAGTGGGAGATGATGAGGGGATAAAGATCCTGGAATATCCCGATCATAACTACATTGTGGCGGGAACTTATCAGGATGAGAATAATGACACATTGAAATATATTTGTCTTTTAAAATACGATCGAGATGGAAATCTACTGTGGGATAATATTTCCTACCAGGACTCAATGTATGTAAATATTAGAGATTTTAGACTTTTGGAAAATGGTAATTTCCTTGGTTGTGGTTTTGAATGCTACAATCTGGTAAATCGAGTTGGTTATATTGTAAGACTGGATTCCCTGGGTAATGTTATTTGGGATAAGTGTTATGATCATGTCAATGACTTTTATTCCATAGATACTACTGAAAATAACGGTTTCATTGTTACTGAAGATGAATATGGAGTTATTAAATATGACTCTTTAGGAGATACATTATGGTCTAATGGTTATGGTTGGTGTTATTGGTTCAGAACAATAATTAATATTGGTTATGGTTATGTGTTTGTAACTCATTGGGATGACGGAATTCAATACCCTTTTTATTTCATCTTTGAGATAGATTCATTGGGCAATGTTATAAATTGGTATAAAAATTCAGGAGAAAGTGACGCATTAGTTTTAGTGGATTTAGAAGTTGTTGATTCCTCACAATATATCGGTTGTGGCTGGTATGGCTGGTATGGTGGCCGTGCATATTTACTCACATTATATAATAATCTAATTTTTGATAATTATTTTTTGTTTAATTCTTTGGACTTTACAAATAATCGGGAATATATCGTAAACGGTGTAAATGCAGGGGATTTGTTATTGGTAAAGACCGATTCAACCGGAAGTGTGGGTATAGAGGAGCAATTACCCACTTCCACCGAGAATATTTCCATTCAATTACTATCTTCCAATATAATAGAGGACAATTTATCCATAAACCTGATCTTACCTTTTTCAATGGATATTCAATTTAAAATATTTGATATCTCCGGCAGATTTATAAATAACCAGAATTTTCCCGCATTATCCCCGGGGATTCATAATATCTCCTGGAGTGGGGAAGATGAAAAAGGATTTAAAGTAAGCTCCGGCACATATTTTTATTTAATTGAATCAGAAGAATTTAAATATACCGGTAAGGTGTCAATTATAAGGTAATTCAGGAGGAAGGATGAAATTAATATCACTGGCTAAAATTATCATTTTCATAACACTTCTTACATTTCCAGTACTGCTAAGCGCTTATGATTCATTATGGATAAAGACTTACGGGGGAACGGGAACAGATATCGCTTATGCAGTAAAGCAGACTTCTGACAGTGGATATATCGTAACCGGTTGTAAAGCAAATTCATTATGGTTATTAAAATTAGACCGATATGGCGATACACTGTGGACCAGAACTTATCCTGGTCAGAGTATTTCTAAAGGATATGATGTAATCGAAATAGATGATGGTTATGCTGTCCTTGCAGTAAAAGATGCAGAGGATGCTTGGATGTTAATATTAGACGAATATGGAGATACTGTTTGGACAAATTTTTATAATCTTAGTTTTCCTTATAACATTGGACTCAACCACTCAAGTTCTATAATTCATGGTTTAAACAATAGTTTTTTATTGGCTGGATACGAAGATGTTATTTTAGTTGATTCAATAGGTGATTCAATTTGGATATTAGGTGGAAATTATGGTTCAGTTTGTATAAATCAAGATTCTAACTATATTAATTCTCATTATATGGACTGTCTATTTATTCGGAAATTTTCTTATGATAGTACTATTCTTTGGGATAAATTTTTAGTGGAATGGAATATGGGATTCTTCTCTCATTTCTATCATAATTCTATAAAAGAAACCCATGATGGTGGTTTTATTATGACCGGAAGCTGGGAAGGATATCATAATCCTGTATGTATTTATTTAGTGAAAGCCGATTCAGCCGGAGATCTTGTTTTTGGCACTTATAAAATCAATACAAATTATAGTATTTCAGAAGGAGGGATGTCAGTTATAGAGACTTATGAAGGAGGTTATTTGTTAACAGCGAAAATTGTATCCGGTGAAGTTTGTTTGTATAAGACAGATTCAACCGGTGATTCATTATGGTTAAGGGAATACGGTCAGGGATTGGGCTACTGTCTGGAAAAAACAAATGACAGTGCTTATGTCCTGGTAGGAATATTAGAGGGTGATCTATTTATTATGAAATTCGACTCTCTGGGCAATACCGGGGTGGAAGAACCCATCATCTCAAATCCTTCTCCCAGTAACAGTATATTGACATATAACCAAACCGAGAGAACATTTTATCTAACAGTAAACACTGAATCACCCATTAGTCTGAAGATCTACGACCTCCAGGGAAGGCTCGTAGATATACCCATCTCCGGCACCCTCTCTTCCGGAACCTATCAGATCCCCTTTCGATCAGAACGGTCCGGTATCTATTTCTACCATCTGGAATCTGATTACATAACGGAAACCGGGAAGTTCATGGTGGTGAGATAATGATGGAATATCTAGGAGGAAAATTGAAACCAATAATGATGATTATCTTAATGGTTATACTAGTTATCCCTGCATTTTCCAATACCTGGCAGAGAACTTACGGAGGTTCAGGTGATGAATGCGGCAATTGTATAATCCAGGATTCAGAGGGATATTATGTAATAGCCGGTTATACCAATTCCTTTGGAGCAGGTGGGAAAGATATCTGGGTGTTAAAGGTGGATTCATTGGGAGATACGATATGGACCAGGACTTATGGGGGAAGTGGGGATGATGAAGCTTATAAAATCCTGGAAACTCAGGATAACGGTTATTCTTTCTGCGGAAATCTAGCTGATACCAGTTTCATCAGTAAAATTGATCAAAATGGTAATCTTATATGGTGTAGTAAATTCCCATCATTTAGTTGTGCTCAGGATATGGATGAATGTAGTAATGGTGATTTTATGTTGGTTTTTGGAGATAATCATATTTTAAAATTAAATCAACTGGGGGATTCTGTAGATATTTTTCTTATAAATAATTACAGAATTTATGGAATTATATCGTTCAATATAAATGAATTTATTACCATAGGATGGGCAGATACTTTTTGTGGGGGACTTAATGTGAAAAAATTTGACAGTTTATTTCAGGAACAATGGAATTATGAAAGTCACTATGGGGAAGTAATATATGATTTAGAACAGATAAGTGACAGTGAATTTGTTTTTATGTATGGATGGGATTATTTGTATGGATATGTTGGATCAGTAACCAAATTAGACATAGATGGAAATTTGATTTGGATTTATGGTCACTCAGATCAACATAAGCAAAATAGAGGAGCAAAGATAGTTGTTGATGAAATCTTTCTTGATATCAAAATGACTAATGATAATGATTATGTAATATGTGGTTATTATCCCGAGCAGGGATATCGATGCTTACTGAAATTAAATGATAGTGGACAAGGAATTTGGGAACAATTGCATTATAATGATTGGTACTATTATAAATCTCTACAGATTTTTGATAATGATCAAATGGTTTTTACTGGATGGAAAAATCGTCACAGTCCTATAGATCTTTTAATAGCTATGACAGATTCTGTTGGATATACCGGAGTAGAAGAACCAACCATCTCAAATCCTTCTCCCAGTAACAGTATATTGACATATAACCAAACCGAGAGAACATTTTATCTAACAGTAAACACTGAATCACCCATTAGTCTGAAGATCTACGACCTCCAAGGAAGACTAATAGATACTCCCTTATCTGGAATTCTCACTCCCGGTGATTACCAGATCCCTTTTCGTTACGAGAGATCAGGCATCTACTTCTACCGTCTGGAATCCTCCTATGGCACGGAAACCGGGAAGTTCATGGTGGTGAGGTAAATAAAGGAGTAAGTATGAAAAAATGTATAATAAGTTTTAAATTTCTTTTTATATTTGTATCTATTTTACATTCACAGACAAATTACTCGGAATGGAATAATGATTTCAACTTATCCAAAAATGAATTCTTCATTGATACAAATTATATCTTAATATTTGAACAGTATGATCAGAGTATCCCTGAAGTTGCTTTTGGTGAAACTAATTTTTTTGCTGTTTGGACCGATTGGAAAGACTGGAAAATAAAGGGAACTCGAATAACCCTTGATGGAATAATTTTAGATACTAATGGAATAACCATATGTCCTAATTCAGATAGCCAATGGTATTCAGATATTTCTTTTGATGGTCAAAATTATTTTGTAGTATGGAGAACCCCTGACAATCTATATGGAACAAGAATTGATACTTTAGGAACCGTATTGGATCCACAGGGAATAAATATTTCTTCACTTACATATTGCGGTTGGCCACCGTCATTGGTTTTTGACGGTACAAACTATTTTGTGGTGTGGACAGATAATGACGTTTATAATTCTCCTACAATTTTTGGTCTTAGAATTGATCCCAATGGTGCAATTGTTGATTCCAGTAAAATTCAAATTTCTCTAGAATTAAGTTATCAGATCAATCCAGCACTAGCTTATGGAGGTTCTCAATATCTGGTAGTATGGGAAGATGAATTACAGCAAGCATTAATGGGAGCAAGAGTGGACACCAGTGGAGTAGTATTAGATACTTCAGAGATATGGTTGAGTAATCTTTTCGGACCTTTAAATCCTGCAGTAGCTTTTGATGGTACTAATTATATGGTCATATTTGATTGGGGTGATGTATATGGCAGTCTAGTGGATACATCAGGAACAGTAATTGATATGGATTTAAGATTAGTAAATCTTAATAACACTCCAATAATTCACCCGGATATTTGTTTTAATCAAAATCATTATCTTATAATCTACAGGGATTATCTTAGCGGACATGGGATTTATGGAACCAGGGTCAATACCTCCGGAGTGGTAATTGATACTAATGGATTTGAAATAACTAATTCAGCAAATGCAAAAATTCGTCCCAATGTATGTTCTGACAATACCAACTATCTAATTTTATGGCAAGATTATTTCAGCGGAATTGACTGGAATATCTACGGTAATAGAATAGATTCTGGTGGTAGTGTTTTACATTCACCTGATATACGGATATCTTATGATGATTCTCCATATAAAATTAATACCCAGAAAGATCCTTCATTATCTACTGATGGTTCAGATTATCTGGTGGTATGGGAAGATGAGGATAGTTTAGATGTATATCACCTATATGGAGCTATTGTAGATGAATATGGAATAGTAGATACCTGCCGGATCAGAATATCCACTTCAGCAGATTCCCAGTTAAATCCGGTAACTGCATTTAATGGTACAAATTACCTGGTAGCATGGGAAGATTTCCGAAACCATCCGGATAGTGCAGATATTTATGGGACCAGAATTAGCCCCAGTGGAGAAGTATTGGATACATCGGGAATTGGAATTTCAACTTCTAACGGAGAGAAGTTAAATATAAAAGTAAGCAGTGATGATACAAATTATATGGTGGTGTGGAGTGATAGCCGGTCAGGAACCAAAGATATCTATGGAGCAAGGTTAACCGGTGAGGGAGTTTTAATGGATCTAAATGGGATTCAGATATCATATCTTGGTCCGGACAGAGATCAACCGGATATAGCCTGGGGAGGGAATAGTTATCTGGTAGTTTGGAGGATAGGTAATTCCCCGGGAGAATATAATATTATGGGCACCAGAGTTAGTTCATCAGGTACGGTAATAAATACCGATGAAATATTGATCAGTATTGCAGTTAATGCTCAGGAGAATCCGGCAGTTGCCTTTGATGGGATAAATTATTTGGTTGTCTGGGAGGACAAGCAATCAGGATCAGATTATGACATATATGGATGCAGAATAGATACAGCAGGTAATATCTTAGATACCGGAGGTTTCATTCTCTCATCAGCACCGGGAGATCAAATATTGCCCAGTATATCATTTAATGGAACTTATTACTATCTAACCTGGGAAGATTACCGCAATGGAGCAGAAGCTGATGTATACGGGGTATGTGTGAGTCCGGTTGGAATGATTGTTGATTCATTTACAGTATGTTCAGATCAACATGATCAAAACGACCCATCGATATGCTGTAACTACACCGGGAATGTATTTGTAGTATATTCCAGTTTTGAAGATTTTATAGGTAATCAGTATATATCCACAGACAGGATAGCGGGAAATTTCTATCCATTTTTAGGTATGGAAGAAGCCCCTGGGATAAAACCAGTGGATATAAGATATCAGATAATATCTTCTAATATCACTGGAGATAAGTTTAGTATCTTGCTTGAATTACCATCCACCACTGATATTGTCTTTAGAGTATATGATCTAAGCGGAAGAGAAATATGTAATGAGAGATATTTAAGCAGGGGACCGGGAGTTCAGAATATTCAGTGGGATCTAAGAGATACTAGAAATATCGAAGTAGGATATGGTCAGTATTTTTACCAGATTGATCTTGGAGAACAGACCATATCCGGGAAGATAATATTAATTAAATAAATAATATTCAATGTAACGGGAGGGGTAAGATGAAAAGATATACAATGTTTTTATTGATATTACTAATATCACTTAATCTCCATTCCTCAGTAACCCACATCTGGCCCCAATCGGGGACTAATGATGGAGTAAAGCAGGTGAAAATATACGGGGGGGGGTTTAATGGAGGAATATCTTTAGTGTCTTTACAAAAATCAGGATACACCAGTGTATATGCTAGTAATATCACCGTGCATAGTGATAATTTCCTGACCTGTGAATTTAATTTATTGGATGTTCCCTTGACGACTTACAACCTGGTAGTTGATTCTGATACCCTGGATATGTGTTATACAGTCAATTTCAATAGGTACTCTCAGACAATTTGGGATTGTGATTATATTG
>LKUE01000182.1 GCA_001412365.1 Desulfuromonas sp. SDB
AAAAGAGATTTTTCTTTTTTAAGATTATTCATCTCTTCCTTGAATTTATTTTGTGGCGCTTCAATATCATCACCGAAAACAGTATTCCTTATTATCTCTGGTAAGCTGTATCCTGCAATATGATCGCTTGTTTCTTGTGGTTCTTCATAATTTCCGATAACCACAACTGAAGAATCTGGATTTTTTAAGCTAAATTCAGTCAATAAAACTGGTATGAAACGAACTTCATCCCAAGGCCATGTAATAAGATGTGCACCTTTCGGTCTTTGCAGGACCCATTCATTATATGCCTCTTCTATTTTATTCAGATTTACATCCCAGTAGAGTGGAATCCTTGAATTAATTCTCGAAAATGAAAGTTTTGCCAATTTGCGGGCATATTCATGTGTTTTGATGAATTTTGATCTCCCCGAAAAATCCAAGTAAGGATAAAATTCACACCCACATCCAGAACAGCCAACCATTCCATCATTTTTTACGGTCAGATAAACGAGATCAGAATATGATCCCTTATGTGGCTCGTGGCATTGGGGGCAAGTTATACATGAATGAAAATATCTCCTTGTCATTCACCCACCTTCCTGACGAGTGAGAGTACTTTACTTGCAATTGCGGGATCTTCAACAAGAAAACCAAGTTCGTAATTGTTGGCCAGAGCATTGTATGTAAGATTCGCAGAACCGACAAGCACTCTCCGACCATCTGCCACTATTATCTTGGCATGCAAAACCCGGTTTTTCACAGAGTTAACTTCAAGGTAGGAGAATTCCTCCTGAAGGCGGAATATATCACGGGTTGCATCATTCATTGGATTTTTCCCGCCGTTATCATACAGGTAAATTGTAACGGCAACCCCGCGTTCAAGAGCTTCCGTTATCTTATTCACCAATCCCCTGTTCGTAAGGACATAAACGGTCAGAACCAGCTGTTCCCGCGCTTCGTCTATCATTTCGCCAATCACAGATCGGAACGATCTGACACCATATCCGATCCAAGCTTCACCAGTCGCAACAGGAATGATATTTGCAGTCATTCCAATTACCTCATCAGGAGATGTCTGTCCAGCCAGAGATTCCTGTGCTCACATGAAGTTTCTGACAGGAGAAGGCAGCTATAGCAGGCAGCGCCATTAATACTGTCCCTTGATTTTTTGAGATCACTGCACAGGGGATCGTTTGAACATACATCGATAATCCTTTCCGCATCCTTTACAATCTGCCCAAAAGACTTTACGTTTCCAGTAAGTCCACCCATCCCGCCATCTTCGCCAGGTGAAGTGTTGTAAATAAGAATGCCACCGTTTTTACCATCACTTGATAGATAAATCCTTTCTCGAAGCGAAGCTGCAGAATATCCAGTGAATCCTGCTAAGGCTCGGATCAAGGCGTGAGAAAGAGTGTGGAGCCAGATAAATTCAGGTAATACACAAATCTCCGTCCAGTCCGAATTTCCCGCATATCCAGAGAGGCCATATTCCTTCCAACGTGAATATGCATCACGCGAAGAAAGATCTGGGATTTTCCCACTTGCTGGTGTGATGAAAATCCCCTCTCCGAATCCCTCAAATCCCGGGTACCAGAAATAATTACCGAGGAGCACGGCCGTCGACAATGATTGAGCTTCTTCGTCACCTCTACCAGACACCATTCTCCGGTAACCTGTCTGGACAGTGATTGTCCGTATTTTTTTGACCGGGAAAATCTTCAGTGGTGGAACGATGGAGAAGGATTCTGGTCGGTACTCCTCATAGTTATCCATTATAAAGTTGTCCTTGTGAGTGCCTGCTCCTGAACGAAGCGATTCAAATTCCTCATACATCATTCCCAAAAAGGATGTATCCTCGACATTTAGCTGATTATAAAAAGTAAAAAATCCTTCAAAGCCCATAGATTCCATGGATGATATTATTGTATCCACAGCATCATTGGACACTTTATCAGAGAGAGTGTCCCTCATCCATTTTATTAAACCCTCCTGACCCATTCCTAAAAGCGTTTCTTTTGGAAGGTTTATCATTCCATCAAGAAAATTAGAAATCGCGTTCCGCTGTAAAACCCGTGTAAGATTATTGTCATATTTTGGGATAGTCAGAAGGGTTATCGTGTCGGCAATGCGGAGGGATGTCGACTGTCGTTGGGTGATTTTCATGTCTTTGTCACAATTACGTGGACGTTTTATTTCGCTGTAATATGGAGAGAAATTCCCCTTCGGTTGTTCGTTTTCTGGACGTCTGCCCGTACAGAAAAAATTCATTCTATAGATTTCTTTCATTGTGTTTTTTTCTTTGCAGTCGGGGCACTGAATGACTATGTCAGCAAGTGAACTCCCCCCGACTTTCCAGTAATAAAACTGGGGTTTGCAGCCTCTGTGCTGATGAACTGCATAATGCCAATCAACTTCGTCAAGATGTCCGGCTGAACACGCAGCAACAAACCTGACAACGCCAGAATCCTCTTTTGTTTTACAAATTGGGCAAACATTATCGACATAAAGGATCGGCTCATGTTTTTTTGATTTCCGTCGCCCATAACAAATACTCCAAACTGGAAAAATCTGGGTTGCATAAACACGAAAATTATCTGGCTTTTCAAGTCCCGCATTTGAAGGCAGAGCAACAATCCGCACTTTATGATCAGCTTTGGAATTTTTCTGAATATACTTACAGAGGCGAATATCAGGTATCTCAAATTTCTCAAAAACGTCTTCACTGAAAAAACGCCCGAGACCGCGGTGCAGACTTGGAATCAGCCTCGGCCCGTTTTTTGTTTCGATAATAGAGCTGGGTCCGTATGTAAAGACAAACTGTGACCTGCTGATGTGTTGGAAATCCTTTCTCATGATTAAACCTCAAAACCTGTCGTTTCTTCGACATCCCTCAACGATTGTGGGGCGTTCCTGAATACTGTCACAACTCCCTCTCTGCGCTCATGAGGAGGATCTCCCAGTACAACATGGTTTTCAGCCTTGGTATATTGTGAATATTCGTTGAATTTCAAAGGGACTTGTTTCCCAATTTCTGAGGATTTTGCTACCCAGAGATCAAACTGTGATTTCATGAAATCGGACACGTGCTTCGGGAGGCGACCACGACCTTCGAGGCAAGACCTCAAGAACTCATTGAAATCTTGTTTGGCCTGCGTATTTTGAACTAAATGTCCATCATTTGGAGCCCAGCTGTTCATCGCATCAACCATGTTTCTGAGGAATGCAACCATGGCAGGTCCTGCTGCACGTTCAAGGCAACCCTCTGAAAATGGGGCGACAGATGCAGGCTCGACCATGAGATTGATTCTGTTATGATAACCAGCAAACAGCTCATAGTGACTTAGATCCCGCGGTCTGCCCGCCTTATAAAAGACAGTTACAAGTGCTCCATGCTCTCTTCCTACACGGCCGGTTGCCTGGATATACTGAGAGGTGGTCTTCGGTTGACCGTTTACAATCATGAGTGAGAGATGAGGGATGTCAACACCTGTTCCAAACATCGAAGTTGTGAAAATGGCATCGGGGTTGTCAACCGGGTCCCTATTTCCTCCCTGTTCAAGATCTTCAAGGATTTGCGGAATATCTGTAGAGTCAACTCTGCTAGAGAGTTCGATGACCTTTTCTGCGTCAAGTGTCCTTGGTGAGCCTTCTGCAATCTGGCTGACTCTTTCGACAATATCCTCCCTGTAAAGGGAACGGTTACCACCCAATTCCCGGATGGAGTTGAAATAACCTACCAAAGTCCAAAAATTCGTTATATATTCATTATCCTGATTATTTTGACCTGTCTGAAGGTGTCGAGACCAGATTCTAATGAGTGGTGTAAGTGCAGCCATTCCTGGGGCATAAACACCTAAATATACACGTCCTGGCCTTTTTTCGTCCCAAACAACATCCAATTTAGGATATCTCACAAAGAGACTGTCCCTATATGTAAGCCCATTTGGGGGGAAGAGAAATGTTTCACGACGAAATAGCTGTTTCACCTGTGTTTCCGCTTTATTAACGGTTGCGGAGGAAGCCACGTATTTTGGCCTTCCACCTGCATGCTTGATCAGTCCGTCAACTACTGATTCATATAGGCCAAACATACTCCCAAGTGGTCCTTCCATCAGATGCAGTTCATCCTGAACGATAAGATCCGGCGGGAGGAATGGCTGTATTTCTATATTATATTCCGAATTAAGAGCCCCCTGTATAGTTTCCGTTGGAAGAAATTCCTTTTCATTTCCACGTAAATATCCATAGAGACGGTTGTATCTCTTCACGGCCCCAAACATTGAGCCTGCACGCGGTTCGAATGCGAGCCGCGCAATCTTATCGGCAGTACTGACGATAATTGTGGGGCAACGGTGGTAAATCTGTTCATCCGTCGTGTATGCAGGCAAGGGCATTCTGTTACCTTTGGAGAAGGGGCCATGAAAAATGCGGAAATATGTACCATTTGTTCCTGTCGGCATTTTATTAGGAAACGGTGTCGCTTCCTTCCATTCCCTGATACTATTTAAATCACATTCGGGATTATTACAGAAAATGTCAAAATCCGGATATTTATTCGTTCTCCTTGAAGGTTCTGGAGGAACAGGGAAATAGCCCGGACGGGAAGGTCTGAATGACGCGATCACAAATTCTCCCCATTCCTCAAGCTGATGTACGAACTCATCAAACTGCTTATCCTGCAGTTTTGAGTTTGATTTTGTATTTATCTTAAGATTGAGATAATTCTCGGGGAGATCGTCAGCAACTATCTCCACTGATGAGACAAAATCGGGCAAATTGAAACCGCTAATCTTTTCCTTAACCGCGAATGAATCGTGTTTGGTACTAATTATCACATGAATAGTATTTTTCCCTTCAGAGAGTCCTGCTCGGGGAATTGATAACCATGACCCACACACGGGGCATTTGACAATTTGTGCCGGTTCGCCTTTAACCGTTTCTGAAAGTAATGCGTTGATTGCACCATATTCACCCCTGAGATGATTTGGAGAGACACCCCCACCAACCCACATACCTGTTGAAAATCGTATGGTTCCATATAGCCAGTCATCATCCACGGGACAGCCTTCTGGCCGCCAGCCGTGCAATCCTTCTTTTTCAAAGACACGAAGATACTCCGCGGCCATTGTCATTAATAGAGTCCGTCTAAACTGCTGAACGGTAAGCAAGCGCAGAGTATAACGTGTAATGACTGACACACCTGCACCACACCTGTCATAGTGATCTCCTCTGATCCCTGTCGTTGCTTCCATCCTGCGAAGAGAAATGACAAAGGCCATCATCGCAAGATATGCCTCGGTTTTTCCACCGCCGGTTGGAACCCAGAGGAGATCCATTGTGTCACGATAGTCTGAATCACGGTTATATAGAGATTCAAGGCTGGCAAGGAAAAATGCAAGCTGAAAGGGTCGCCAAAGAAAATCTAATTCGGTATCTACAGCTTTTTTATGATTTTTCCATAAATTTTGAAGCATGATGACTCTGTTCGCAAAACAGAAAGCAATCCGTGCTTTTTCAGACCTCAAAACACAATTTAAACCTATTTCTAAGCGGTTCAAGGTCTGTTTCTGTTTTTTCAGAATTTTTCGGCCTTCGGGTAAATCTTCATGAACACCGCTGTTGAGTTTGAATTCCTGTTCATTTATCCAAGCTCTGTAATTTATTATAAGAGGGGAAAGGGATTTTCGGATCTCGTCCTCATTCCATAATTCTGACAAATTCCGTGCGGAGAAATCGGGCGAAGATTCTGTTTCAAGAGCATTCCACTCAAACTCGGGTGCAGGGGCAGGATGGATTGGATTGAATTCTGAACGGAGATCGCAGGCTAAAAATTTCCTAGATTCATCTGAATATTCGCATTCAGGCCATATAATGTGCGGATTAAACCGTTCCTGGTATTCAATATCTTTCCAGACAGCAGAACACATATGTCCCCTTACGAGAACGGGACAGTCTTTGTAAATATATTCTGCTTCACTCAGAATTTTTTGTTCGGGTGCAATGAGCGCACCTCCATCTTCAAGGATTATACGTATTGAAGGCTGAAACAGGGATTTTTGTGTTATTGTATCTCCCCAGCAGTTTTCAGTCTTCAAATCATTGATAAGACTAACAATAATATGCCGGGAAGTTGTGTTAACAGCGATTACACGGAGATTTAAGAGTACTTTCCCATCTTCTTGCTCATAGATAGGAATTTCAGAATTTTTCAGGTTTGAAAAAGGAATATTCAGGGTATTAAGAAAAGGTATTCGTTTCCATTTCTGATTTTCCTTGTCTTTTAAATTCTCAGTCGATGGATTATCTTCAATAACAAGCATATACCGTGCCCATGAGAGACAGACAGACAGTCCTGGTTCCCGTCCCTCCAAGATGAAAGAAATTCCGAATGATTTCGGTTTCATCTGTGGATCAAGCTCACTCGGTATTGATAAAAGTTGATCAGATCCGCGTTCACCGTCATCATATGGCAGATCATCATTTTCAGACCTGATTTCCTCTGAATCTGGTGTAAGAATCATCTTTTTACAGGATTTGGGAATTATAACACCAGTAACATATTCTGAATAGGGATTCGAGGTAAGAATTTCATTTGGACCAAATCTGGGTCCACGAATTTCTCTGATGAGTTCGGTTATGTATTCCTCTCGCATGCAGGATTCTCCTTCAGAATTTTATTGTTTCAAGGATGAATTTTGTCAAATGTAAATCAAGATCCGACAATGTCTATTGTATTCATTATCTCCAATTTATTAAAGATAGGTTGCATTATAGTAGGAAGTGTACTCATTCTGCTGTAAATTCTGCCCTCGTATCCTGACATACCATCACCTCTGATCCAGATAAATACTTCCGCCCTGTGATCCACTCCTCATTGATATCCATCAATATGGCTCCGGCGAGACGGAGGAGTGAATTGTCATTTGGAAACGCTCCTATTGGCCGGGATCGTCGTTTCAGTTCCTTATTGATCCGCTCGAGGAGATTCGTGGTCCGGATTCTCCTCCAGTGCTCCTGCGG
>LKUE01000183.1 GCA_001412365.1 Desulfuromonas sp. SDB
CAGACCACGCCGATGCGCTGGATCAAGAAGTATCTGAAACTGCTTGCACACTACGTTGAGAAGAACAAAGTTAATACCGGGAAAATTTGGCATTCCGATGAAATGACCGTGTTCATCAAGAAAGAGGGCGAGAAGAAGTATTACGAATGGATCTGGAACGTCATGGACGCGAAGACACGGTATCTCCTTGCCTGTCAGGTCACTGATACCCGGTATGTCAAGGACGCGCGCAAGCCCTTACAGCAGGCGAAACACACAGCGGCTACGCGTCCCGATGTAATCGTGACGGACGGCCTGAGAGCGTACACGCAGGCGATCAAGAGTGAGTTCTATGATCCAGCCGCGCTGTTTAGCAACCCACATCTCCGCCTGAAGGACTTCGAGACCAAGCCCAACAACAACATTGTTGAACGGTTGAATGGGACATTCAGGGAGCGCACGAAAGTTATGCGGAGCATGTATGACGCGGAGGGTGCGGCCTCGTTCTGCGCAGGTATGCAGGTCTACTATAATTATATCAGGCCGCATCAGGGGATCGGTGGGATGACTCCGGCACAGGTGGCGGGCATTCCGATTGATCTGACGGGTAATAGGTGGATGAAGATGATTGGGTTGGCAAGTGAGCAATAATTTTTATTTTACAAAATATTTTTAAATTGATAGTAATAAAATAACAATAAAATTGTAATGATTGATTACTATGATATTACAAGGAAAATTCCGATTTAATTTGTCTGATATTAAAACGGCCAAGGTTAGAACACAGGGGAAAAATGCAACAAGTGGATCGGTGTTCGTGCCTATCGAGTGGGCAAACAAGAATGTGATTGTATTATTGGCTGATGAGGGAGGGTTTGAAATTGAAGAATGTGGAGAAAATTCAGATAATTAAAACAAACATTGATGAAAATCGTTTTTATTGCCACGATAGTTGTAATTATTACAATAAATTAAGGAACAAAATAAAAAATTCGCTTAATCATGATGCAGACATTGTTTTGATCAATTTAATTCCGCGGAAACCTTTAAAGGAGAAATGGGTTGTTGAATTGCTATTAGATTTACAAGGAGAATTTACACAAACAGTAATTTTACCACGGGCTGAGATTAATATGAGTACTAAAGAACTTGAAGATATCAAATGCTTTTTAAAAATAAAAAACATATTGCAGTCTACAAATTAATCAATAATTCTTCTAATAAACGGTTTTGAATTGATATATTCTTCTGCTTCGTTGTTATGAAGTGCTTGTCGATAATTTAAAGCCTCATCTCGGTATGATAGAACCTGATGCACACGTGAATTTGAGTTTGTTTCTAAATAATTATCCAATATAGTCTGAATTGTGTTCCTTTCACATATAGGGCAGTTGCACGTAGTGGATAAAGGATAATCCTCTCCATATTGTTCCTGCATGTAACCAAAAGTATGAGTACTATAATCTGGAGGTGCAAAATATCTGCTATTTGTCGCCATTTGGTATAATTCATCCTCGCTCATTTCGGATATCTTTCCCATAAAGGCCTGTGATGCTTTCCAATTTAAAACAGGATTACTGACGAGATCTACACCAAACCAATTAATCAACACACCCAATGTACCTTGTTTATCAACTGTAGAATAATGCCTTGGCGCCGATATTCCATAGATCATTTTTTCTTGGTCTTTGAGCGTATTTCGAGAATGATATAGAAGGGGTTTGCTAAACCTGTTTAAATTCAAACCCACAGCATCAAGGGCATTAACAGATGGCAATAAAAGATCAATATCTGTAGGATTACATGCGATTCCCATCAAAGGTTTAGTAACGCCCCTACCTTCTTTCCAAGACAGTGCGGTATCTATAAGCCGCCGATAATCTAAACCCGCATACATATTGGGAATCTCGATTATATCTGCATTGACATCATTTTGTAATTCCAGTAATAATTCGAGCAATCTTCGATCTATTGTATTTACATCCGAATAAAAATTGAAATGAAGCAATCTTGCTGTTACATTCATATCACGTAGTTCTGAGGAAATCCTATAGCGGGTTCGCTGATAATACCCGCTATCATTGAGTAACATTGTGATTTGGTTGCGATCAAGCCAACAAACATATTCACCTGTTTGAATATCGTGATAGTCGTTGTCTCTGATTAATTGTGATCTCTCTAAATGATTGAAATCAATACGAGAAGGCACATAATTTGGTGTTTGAAAACTTTTACCGTTTTCAAAATCAAAAACACCCATTCTCCCACTGTCTTCATTGATATCCAATGAAAAATCTACCATATGTTTTCTGATAGAATATAACTATATAAATAAAATTGCTATAGTGTGAAATTAAACGTCTTCGATAGATAAAGATCAACCGCGTGCAACACCCATGCCAAAAAAATAGAGGCCAACCGCGAACGCAACAGAACCATAAGTAATAATCCTTATATAGAACCACTAACCTACATTTTTACCGCTAAATGGTGATAGCAGATGTCAACACTTGGAGGACAACCCATACTTATCCTTAAAGAAGGAAGCCAGCGCACGCGTGGACGCGATGCACAGGCAGGCAATATCGCCGCCGCAAAAGCGGTGGCAAGTGCCGTAAGGACGACGCTCGGACCGAAGGGCATGGACAAAATGCTCGTCGACACCATCGGTGATGTCGTCATCACGAACGACGGCGTGACCATCTTAAAAGAGATGGACATCGAGCACCCCGCTGCAAAGATGATGGTCGAAGTCGCAAAGACGCAGGACGATGAGGTCGGCGACGGGACCACCACGGCAGTCGTCGTGGCAGGCGAGCTCCTGAAGAAGGCGGAGGACCTCCTCGAGCAGGATGTGCACCCCACCGTCATCACCCACGGATACCGCATGGCAGCCGACAAGGCAATGGAGATACTCAGGGAGATCGCCATTGACGTCAAGCCGACCGACACGAAGATGCTCAAGAAGATCGCCGACACCGCCATGACCGGCAAGGGTGCCGAGGCGGCAAAAGAGAAAC
>LKUE01000184.1 GCA_001412365.1 Desulfuromonas sp. SDB
AACTCATTTTTTTCTCCACTGCCTTTGCCCTGATCCTCCTCATTCTGTCAGGAGGTTGTCAGGGTAATGGCGATGTAATCTCAGGAGCTATAGGCACTGCTGCTGATCTTGCTTCTCAAACTCAAACTGTTGAAATACAGGCAGATCAAAATGTAACCAATGGGGCAGACAGCTCAGCTCCCGCCACTCAACCTACCCCTACCGATGAGTTTTCACCGGAAGAAGTAGAACAAATGCTGGCTACAGAAGAATTTCACTATACCAGCGCCAGAAATCCTTATAGATCGCCGCTGGAACAACTTGAAAAATCAAACCTTTTAAATCCTAAAGATGCCATCCTGGAAGGTGTTATCTCAGGCCCCCGGGGACTTCTGGCTATTGTACGGAGTTTGGAAGGCAAACATTGGTTATTGCGGGAAGGAGACCGAGTTAGCGGAGGGAACGTAGCGGAGATAACTCCGGAAGCAGTGACCTTTGTTTTTGAAACTTATGGATCGATTTCCAAAGTAGTAATAACCAGACAAAGCTCTACAACCGAGGAGGGGCAGTGAAAAAATTAATTTTAATATTAATGTCACTACTAGGTCTGGTTGGATTGATTAATGCAACTAATTTAAATGATATTACCATCTCTCCAACCTCCCAGGGTACTCAGGTTTTGTTAGAGACCGATGGGACCTTAACCTACCGGGAATACCTTTCCGGAAACAACGTAGTGATTGATTTTTACGATACCGACAACAATCTTCAAGCTTCTGCATTCCCCATAATCAACCGGGGTTCGATAACCGGTATAGGTATTGCTGATTTTTCTTCTAGTAATATTCTCAGGGTGGTTATTGAGACCGAAGGGTTAAAAAATTATAATGTAGTGCCATCCAGGTCTAATTTGGCACTAAACATCCAACCCAGCGTATCTTCAGGCAGTTTTCCGGTATGGAGAGCATCGGAAAGCATTTCCGAACTGGAGTATGATAATTTTTCCTACGGGGGATTGCCCCGGGGAGCTTTTACCGGAGCAGGCGGACTGATCAGTATGGACCTGGATCAAGCGGATATACTATCTGTTCTCAGGGCAATTGCTGATTACAGCGGCAGGGATATAATTGCTTCCCCCGGAGTTTCAGGAACAGTGACCTTGAAATTAAACAATGTCACCTGGTGGCAAGCCCTTCAGGCAATTTGTCATTCCCATGGATTTGGAATTTCAGAAGAAAATGGAATTCTGCTGGTGGGAAATCAGAGTGAATTCGACAATTGGAGACAAGCCCAGGAAAGTGCAGAAAGAACCATCTACCGGGTTTACACCTTGGAATACACCACCCCCGATAATATTCTACCATCACTGCAGAATTTAATTTCAGAGAGAGGACAAATATCTGTGGACGCCCGAACCAACTCCCTGGTAGTCAGCGATATTGAGTCCCGGCAACAGGCAGTTCAGGATATGATCGGCATTCTGGATAAAGCCACTCCTCAAGTGGAAATCATCGCCAAAATAATTGATGTCAACACCGACGCTTCCATTGACTTCGGGATTACCTGGGGAGTAACTGGATTGGATTTCTTCGAGTACAACACTCAAGGTGATGTTCAATTTGGAGATTTAACTCAAACTGAAGAAAGAGGCAGAATTGGTATTCAGGTGGGAACCATACAGAGTTTTGCAAATATCCAAACTTTAATTGATGCTATGGAAAGAGACGGCAAAGCCAGAACTATTGCCAGCCCTCATATTACTGTTCTGGATAATACTACCGCTACCATTCTGGGAGGTAAGAGATTCGGGGTTCAGGTTAGAGGTTCAGACGGTTCAGTAACCATTGAATTCTACGATGCGGGAACAAAACTGGAAGTCACTCCCCATGTCAATGTTATGGATGAAATAAATTTAGAAATTAGAACTGAACTTTCTGATGTTGACATATCTTCAGTTCAGGCAGGTACCCCCATTATCACCACTCATGAAGCCCAAACCACTCAACGGGTAATGGATGGTGAAACTGTAGCCCTGGGGGGATTTGTAACTGAAACTGAAAGTAATTCTGAAACCGGTATTCCTATTTTGAAAAACATTCCCCTGATCGGCTGGCTGTTTAAAAATCACAGCACATCCACCACTCAGAGGGAAGTGCTGATATTTATTACTCCTCACATTATCCGCCCCCATCAGGTGGAGACCCAAACTTCACCAGAATAAAAAATAAGGGCAGGGATGCATCCCTGCCCTGTTTGTTTTTCTTGTTTTAGTTTTCCTTGCATTAATTTCATTTCATTGCTAAAAATACTTGATGATATTATGGTGTTTATTATTATGTTGGGGGACACCTAATTCTGGTGTAGAACCCCATATCATGCCGGATAATTATTGTTTGTTAACAATTCCGGACACTGTTTTTGCGCATCAAAGACTGGCACTGTCACCTTATTTATTGGATAACTCAAAAGTTTCCATCCATCTAGATGACACCACCATAGATTGTCCCACCGGCACCAAGTTATCCCAGCAGAAACTGCTGATGGGATATGTGGAGATTCCCTATCCGGGGATTGAATTCACTGAAGCAGTTTTACAGATCAGCAGCCCCGGTTTTAACTGCACATATCCTCTATGTATCTACAGTGAAAGATGGATGGATATTTATCTGGACGAAGATCTTCAGTTCACCATTTTATGGGAAGGAGCAAGACCTTTGACTTATAGCTTAATCTCCAGCGGCAGAGGAAAATCACCAACTGAATGCGCCCACTCTAAAGTATACGGCAAACAGGTTTCTGCTGAATTTTACGATGGAGGTGAAATGAAATGGTGGATGGCTATCCAACGAGCTTATGATGTTACCGTGATAACTGACAGCGGTGAAGAAAAATACTTTGAGTACTTAGAAAACGGCACTCATGCTCCTCTCAGGGGTACCTATCATCAAGTGGGATCTCCAGCCAGTCACGGCTGTGTCCGGAATCCCCTGGCTAAAATCTTCTGGGATCATCTACAGGTCAATGATCGGGTGGAGTTGCATTACCGAAATTCCGGCTCCAGTTATTCCTTTGATCAGATCAATCCGGCGTGGAGATATATCCAATGGGATCCAATCCTGGAAGTTGATTCATCGTTGATCCAGTACATGCAGGGAGCCTGGGAAAGAATACAAATAGAATTTAATTTATAACTGATTTAACTCCAAACCGGAGGTTAATATGAAAAATAAATGGGCCCTTTTAATTTCACTGCTCCTGTTAGTGGGCTGCTCATCTCGAACCGTTACCAGAATTGATACTGATTTAGTTACTGATCTAAGCGGGAAATGGAATGATACAGATTCCCGTTTAGTAGCTGAAGCAATGGTTACTGAATGTCTGGATTCTCCATGGTTAACCATGTACATGGAAAGAAATGCTTCCAAACCTACCGTAATTGTAGGTACAATCCAAAACCGGAGTTATGAACATATAGATGCAACCACTTTCATGAAAGATATTGAACGTGATTTCGTCAATTCAGGTCTGATCAGAATTGTCGCCTCAGTTGAGGAAAGAGAAGATTTAAGAGATGAAAGATGGTCCCAACAAGGATTTGCTTCCCCTGAAACCAGAACTGCCTTAAGAAATGAATACGGCGCTGAATATATGATGATGGGAACTATCACTTCAATTATTGATGAGGCAGAAGGAGTAAGAGTAAACTACTATCAGGTAGATCTGGAATTATTGGATATTGAAACAACTGAAAAAATTTGGATGGGCTCAAAAAAGATAAAAAAGATTATTGAATAATTTGTTATTAAGAGAATAATGAATATTAAGGGAAATAAAATAGAATTAAAATCTGCCAAAGAATCGGATCGAGAAAAAATATACACTTGGCTTACACAATCAAACTTAACTCCCCCTATGATGGGACTTCCGAACTACCCAGACCACCCGATTCCTTCTTGGGAAGAATTCTGCAAGGATTATACTTTTTCCTTTTTTAACATTTCTGGTGATGGCAAAGGGAGAAATTATATTATTGTCGTCGATGGTGAAGAAATCGGAACCATTGGATATGACCTTCTCGATAAACAAAACGGCAGGGTTATCATGGAGTTATGGATTCGATCTGAAAAATATTACGGGCACAGCTATGGCAGTGATGCTTTAAATACACTTTGCAACTATATACATACAAATTATAGTATCAAAAATTTCATAATAAGTCCTTCCTCAAGAAATAAACGAGCAATAGCTGCATATAAAAAGGCTGAATTCAGATATAAAAAATTCCTGAACAAAGAAGAACAAAAAAAGGAATTTAAATTATCCGAATACGATGATATTATATTAATGATAAAAAAACTTATAACAAAGCAATGCATCTGACTTTTTCCCGCCGCTTAGCTTTGGGAAAAAGCAGTTGATTTTCTCGTTATAACTATGAAAAGCACAGATATAGGAAAGCAGATGATCGAAGAAGGCAAACAGGTACAGGGGAACCGAAAGATATCGCCGTTTGGTCAACGGACATTTCGCTCCGCTCCATCCCCACCAGTGATGGCTGAAGATCTGCTAAAACGGTAAAACACGATGTCACGTTTTTTAATCTTAATATCTATAGCATTTATTGGCGGTTGCGCCTCAAGCTATCAGCGAATGGAACCAGTTCGAACCTATCTTTACCAACATCAATACCAGAAGGCGGTGGAAGTATTTGACAGTTTAAATATTTCTGAACAAAATGCTGTTTCTCTCGATCATGCCAACCGGGGATTGTTGTTGCATCTGAATAAAGATTATATCGAAAGTAATGCTGAATTGGAGATAGCGGAAACCTACATGGATCGTATCCGGGAGGAAAATTTAAAACAGATCATATCTTCAATGCTTATAAATGAATATTCTCTTCCCTATGCGGGTGAAGACTATGAAAATACAATGATAAATTTTTATAAACTATTTAATTACGTATTATTGAATGACTTTCAAGAAGCCCTGGTGGAATGCAGAAGAATTGACCATAAATTAAATGTTCTCTATGATTTCTATTCAGAAAACTTAACTTATCGAGAGGACGGATTTGCCAGATATCTTGCCGGCATCATCTATGAACATCTTGGTCATTATGACGATGCTTTTATAGAATATTTTAAATCCTATCATATCTACAAAGATCTCTATTATCCCAACTACAATTTAAGCCCTCCCCAGGGTTTGATTTTAAGTTTAATTAAAACTGCAGTAGTAACCTCCCGCACTGATCAAATTCAGGATTTATTATCAAATCCCAGGTATCAATCTATCCAAACCTATATCCAGACATTTCAAGACAGTTTAAATCATTCCCCAGTTGATTCAGCATGTGAGATTATTTATATTTTAGAAACAGGGGAACTGCCTCATAAGCAGGAAATTAATGTATATTTAGATATAGACGATGATCATCCCCAGCCGGTTGCCCTCTCTCTTCCCACCATCATTCCTCATCCCTCCGCCATAACTTCTGGCTATCTAAACTCCGGCAACAATCAGGCACCTCTGGAATTAGTGGAAAATCTGGGAGCCATTGCCGCATTAAGTCTAGAAGATCACCGGGGAAGAATTATTGTAAGAGCAGCCGCCCGAACTGGATTAAAGATATTAGCCTCGGAAGCAGGAGAATTCATCGGTGACCAGATCGCCGATGAAGAAAACTCCTGGCTGGGTGATTTAATCGGTTCAGCAGTCAGCATTTTCGGAGCAGCAACAGAGCATGCTGACTTAAGAAGCTGGTCCTTGCTTCCCGATAGAATATTTCTGGGAAGACTGGCAATCAGCCCCGATCAAACCAATTTTACCGTAAATTTACATTTGTACGGATATTCCGACATTGAACTCACCTATTCTATTGATCCCAAACCTGGTGAAAAAATATTCATAAAAGAAAGGGTGTGGTATTAGAATATTGAAAACAGCTCCTGCAATCTGATTTAACCATTTATGCTACGTTTATATGTGCTTTAAAGACATATGAATTATCATGCAGTTGTTTTTCCTCTAGTTCATTTTCAAATTTATATGCATTTTATAAGATCAGTTTTCAGTTCAGGTTTCCCGGTCTTTTTTTCCAACTTAATGAATTTTTCAAACAT
>LKUE01000185.1 GCA_001412365.1 Desulfuromonas sp. SDB
AAGTACTGCCAAGCTGTTCGATAGAACAGCCATTTACCCACGAATGGACACGAATCACTGCCACACCACACCATCAATACACTAAAGGACACTAATCCCACCATCCCCACCGGGAGAATAGAAATCGGATGGGCAGGATGAAACCATAACCGGATGCTCACCCTCCGCCCCGGATTATTGACAGGATATAGCCCACCACCCATGGAATAGATAAAAACTGAGACACTGAAATAAATAATTTTGGTTTAGGGATGACAAAAACAGATCAGAGTTTTAAAATAATGAAATAATGTAAAATTTAAATTTGGAGGGTGTGATGTTTAAATCCAAGCTAGTATTTTCGCTGATAATTTTAATTTTTATCTGTGCAAACATTTTTGCAGGAGTGATAAAGGTTATCCCTAGTCCTGACTATCCTTACGGATTGACCTTTGACGGACAGTATCTCTGGGTGGGATGTTCCCACACTAATTCCGCAGATGTGTTGTGGCAGGTGGATACCGCAGACGGATCGGTAGTAAATACCATCCCTGTTCCCAACAACGGCGGCACTTATTACATTAAAGGTCTTACCTTTGACGGACAGTATCTATGGATTTTTGAAGATTTGCCATCTTCAAGTCATCCCGATAAATTCTACCGGGTTGATCCGGTTTCCGGAACGGTGTTGGATTCTTTTAACAGCCCTGAAAATAATTACATTGGGGGAATGACCTGGGTGGATCCGGATATCTGGTTTAGTTTTTATTATCCCTTGGATGGATTGATTAAAGTGGATACATCTGGTAATCCTCTGGACTCTATAATTACTCAAGGGGAACAGCCCATGGGAGTTGCCTATGACGGTCAGTATCTGTGGTGTGCCGAGGATACCGGATTTGGCGCCAGTAAACAGGAGATCTACCAGTACGATCCGGTAACCGGAAACTACACCGGGACCTTTATCCGGAATCCCACTGCCAGTCCCCGGGATATGACCTGGGACGGTCAGTGTTTCTGGATAATCGGCTATTCAGAAAGACTGATATATAAATTTTCCATCACCGGAGGTACTCCCCACATTGTCCTCTCCGACACCCTGATTGACTTTCAGGAAGTGATGATCGGAGACACCTATTCTTTAGCCATTCAGGTTGCCAATCAGGGAACGGATACTCTGACTGTTGATTCCCTTGCTTTCAACCAATCAGTATTTTTCTCGGACAGTGTCAATTTTCCCATTGTAGTGGAAGCTTCCGGCAATTTCACTTTGCCGGTCAGCTTTGCTCCGGTTAATTATGGAGCGGTTACCGGAATAATGACCATTTTCAGTAATGACCCTCTTAATTTAATTTCCGAAGTGGATCTAACCGGCACCGGTCTTTACGGGGATACTTCTCTGATCTGTGATCCGGGTTCTGTAAACTTCGGTTCGGTGTGGGTTGGTCAGGATGGTTCCACCGCCCGGATACTGAAATTGATAAACAGCGGAGGATCAGCAATTTCTATTGACAGTATCAAGCTTCAGTCAGCTGTATTCAGTTTTGAGTCTCCCTCCATGCCTTTTTCTATAAATCCCAATGAAACCCTGTTAACCCGGGTTTGGTTTGATCCGGTTGATCCGGTTTCCTATTCGGATACCTTGAACATTTTCGGAAACAATCTTTTGCTGAATACAGTTCCCCTAGCCGGTGAAGGATTTTCAGATACCTTTGATATCGGCTATCAGTTCTGGCACTACCAGACTCCGGATAATCCTTTTGGAAGCAATTACGATAAAAAAGTGGAAGGCTTACGGGCGATGGGCGATGTCAACGGGGATGGAGTGAAAGATGTGGTTATAAGCACTGAGAACTATCTGACCATCTGCTTAAATGGAGCCAGTTCCGGATATGCTGATACTTTCTGGGTATTCAACACCGGTGTGGACAACAACAATACCGGATCAATAAGCTTAAATGGTATGTTCTCCGCCCAGAAGGCAATTCAGATTGCCTCCGATCTCAATGGTGACGGAATATCTGATGTGGTCATCGCTACAGATGGAGGAAATGAACATGTCTATGCTTTAAACGGTTTAACCGGTGAAGAGCTGTGGTCGTTTGGGGATGATTATGATCCCTATCTGGGAGGTTTCGGAGCGGTGGATGTTAAAAGGGATTTTAATGCAGATACTATACCCGATGTGCTGGCAGTAGCCAGCAGCAACAGTACCGGAGGAGGACATAAATCGGTATACTGCTTCAATGGCACCGACGGTGCCATTATCTGGCAGTATCCAATCACGGTGGGAGGATTAGCTTCCGGATATTCAGTGATCTCCACAAGCGATGTTACCGGAGACAGTGTTCCTGATTGTGTAGCTGGATATGGAGGAGACGGAGTAACTCAATTTGCCCGGGGAATTAACGGAGCTACCGGAGCTATGATCTGGGAATTTACCGGACCGGTCAACGGAGCTAAGGAACTATTGGAACTGCCCATTACTGACAGTACCCCTGATGTTATAGTTGCCGATTACTGGGGGGATATGTGGAGAGTGGACGGGGAAACCGGAGGGCAGATCTGGCATGCCGATGTCAATGGGGGAGTAATTCAAATGAACTTGATCCGGGATATCAACGGCAATGGATATGATGACATCTTGATAGCCAGTTTTTCCTCGGGAACCAGTCTTAACTGCCTGGACGGAGGAACCGGGAATTTCCTGGTTAATATCCCCACCAATGATTACCGGACCTATGGAATTGTATCCCTGGGAGACATTGACGGAGACGGTGTTGATGATTTTACGGGAGGAGATCAATCCGGTCGTTTGTACATCTACTCACCGGGCACTGATTCCATGATCTACACCCAGGATTTTCCCGAAAGAATTACCACCCTGGAAGTACTCAGTTCAATTGACGGAGATAATTATCCGGAGATTCTGGTGGGACTGGATAACGGATATGTTTCCTGCATTTCCACCAATTTATCCGGAGTGGGAGTGGAAGAGTTACATCCGGTGACCGAGGGTCAATTCAGACTTTTGGGCAACTTTCCCGATCCGTTCATCTCCAACACCCAGATCAGATTTGTCCTGGGAAGCTCCGATCAGGTCACCGTTAAGATTTACAATACCGCCGGACAGCTGGTACTCACTCCGGTTGATAGAAAGCAGTATTCAGCAGGATTACACCAAATTGATATCGACTGTGAGTTTCTCAGTTCAGGAGTTTACTTCTACCGGTTGATTACTTCAAATCAAAGCAGTCATGACCGATTGTTGATTGTGCGGTAGATTAAAGGATGATGAGTAGTCTGCACATGCAGATTACTCATCATTTGCTGGAAAATTTATATTTTTATTGACTTTTCTCAACAGACGTCTTTTGCGGTGAATGATTTCAGATCTGAAATCATCAGTTAATGGAATTTTCCAATTCAGAACCGAGTTCACTATTTCCAGAGCATGAGTATAATTTCTGAATAGATGTTCGTAATATTTTGCAAGTTCCACTGCTGCAAACAGGCTTTTATTAGCGTACATTTTATTCCAGATTTTTAAAGCTTGATCCCACTGACCTGATTTTTTAAATTGAAGGCTTAACAGTTTACCTGCTTGAAAATCCCCCTGCCTGAAAGCACAATCCAGAATATCCATCCCCTGTAAATCGTTGCAATCTATTAGATACTGGCCCAGCTTGAGTTGATCCACTTTGCCGGGATGGTAAGATTTGATAAGAGGCTCCGCCAGTATTTGAGAAATATTTTCAAATAACAATACCAGGGATAAAATATCCTGATAATTATGATCAAACACTTTGATCAGATCATCAATATAACCGGTTCTCAGATAATGATGATAAACTTCGGGGATTTGATAGCCGGGAATGTCGTCAGTTCTGGTTATATTGAGAACATGCCTTTCTATGTCGGTTAAACTGCAGCTGCCCAGAATCCTTTTCCACAACCTCCGGCAGTGGTGAAGCAGGTCAATTTGCACAGGAAAACTTATATTTTTCCCATTGAGTAAAAACCGGTTAGTCAGAACATGGCAGTCATAGCATTTCCCGTTGTAGGATACGTAAATTTTATCAGGAAGCAATATATCACTCAGATAATTTATAAATTCGGGTTCGGAAGGATAATCGGAAACAAACAGCTGTTTTACATGCAGATTACCTTCAGACCAAAAGGCAAAACCCAGCAAAAATACAAATGTTCCCGCTCCACCGGATAAACCGGTGGTCTCGGTGTCAAAGAATATCAAATCCTCTAATTTAGCTCCGGAAGGCAGCAGCATTGATTGAAGGGAGTTAGTCAAGTTTAATTCCACAATTTGGGTAAACTGGAATAATCCGGATTGAATATTTTCCCAGGAGGGATGATTGAATTTAACTTTATTTTTTACGGAAAAGGGATGTTTAGGCTGATGGAATTTAAGAAAACTATTAAATCTGCTCTCAGAATTCTTGGCATTCATGGCTGAATTTGTTGAATTGAACTGAACCAGGACTGCATAAATTCAGAAATAATAGTTTTTGGATTAGTTTTTTCATCTATATCCAGATCAGCTAACTCCTCCATAGGTCCCAGACAGGACGGACAACTGTACTCGCAAGGACATTGATTGACCAAATCAAGACATCCCTGGAGTATTTTTTCCACCTGTTGGGCAAATCCTTCGGCAATGCCGGTACCTCCGGGATAAGTGTCGTATATATATACTGCTGGATGGTCGAAATGAGGATCTTTTAATCTCTCCGACAAACCCATATCCTGACGGTCGCACAATAAAAACAAGGGAGCTACATTTTCAATTAAGTTGCCGATTCTGCGAATGATAATTTCCCGGTGGAGAGGTTTCAACTGATCGAATATTTTTCCTCCTGTAGTATGAGGGTTAAATACTAAGGCAATAGCCCGGGTATCCATTTCTTCAGAGGGCAAGTTAATATCTCCGTAGCCGATATTTTCATGGGTGTAGAATTTTATTTTTTTATATTTGGTTACCTCATTCCGGACCAGTACGTCTCCTATGAACAATTCAATTCCCGATTTTAATTCAATTGAGTCAATTTGCAGTACCTTGATATCCGTCTTTACAATTGAATCAGTGTAGTAGTTGGAATTACTCTCCTCCACCAGACATTTGAGATTGGCTGTATCCAGCATCCTGACAATGTATTGCTCGCTTTGATGCAGATACACTGCTCCCTGGTACAGCATCATCTTGGCGGAAGGACGGTCCATTTCCCCGATGATTTCATTTTTTCCCTGGGTGGTGTTTACAATAACCACGTTTTCCGGAGTGGCGGTGCGTAAGGAGATTTTCTCCGCAGGATAGGATTGATCTGCCCAAAACCATTTTTCTCCGGTGTAGCGGAGTAACCCAATCTCTTCCAGATAGTTCAGCATTTGATGGTAGTGGTCACGGTAAAAAGGTTCTTCGGTGCTAACTGGTATTTCAAATGCGGCGCATTTTAAATGATCCAGCAAAATGTAGATGTTGTCCGGATCAATCCATCCTGATTCCGGGGATTTACCGAAGAAGTATTCAGGATGATTGATCATATATTGATCCAGGGGGGAGGAGGAGGCGATCAATATCGAAACGGAGATATCGGTGCTGCGACCTGCTCTTCCCGCCTGCTGCCAGGTGGAGGCAATACTTCCCGGATAGCCAGCCATTACCGATACATCTAACCCTCCGATGTCAATCCCCAGTTCCAAGGCATTGGTGGAAACCACCCCGACTATAGAACTTTCCCGGAGCCCCTTTTCAATAGCCCTTCTCTGATTGGGAAGATAACCTCCCCGGTAAGATGCAATTTTTTTATCATGTCCGGTGGTGTGAATATTTTCCATGCTTTTTTTGATGTAGCTGGCAATTACCTCGGTGCGTAAGCGGGACCGGGCGAAGATAATAGTTTTAATTCCCCGGGTGAGAAATTTCAGGGCAATCCTCTGGGCTTGTTTAACCACACTTCTGCGGATACCCTGCACCGGATCTACCAGGGGAGGATTGTACAATATAAAATGTCTTTCCCCCCGGGAGGCTCCGTTGTCATCAATCAGTTCAATTTCCCGTTCAATTAATCTCTCCGCCAGCTGCTGAGGATTCCCGATGGTGGCGGAGCAGCAGATAAAGACCGGTTGGGACTGGTAAAACTGAGTTATTCTGGATAATCTTCTAATCAAGTTAGTCATATGGGATCCGAAAATACCCCGGTAGGTGTGTATTTCATCAATAACAATGAATCTCAGAGAGCTGAACACTTTTATCCATTTAGGGTGGTTGGGCAGAATTCCAGTATGCAGCATATCCGGATTGGTGATTATTATTCGTCCCTGTTCCCTCACTGAAACCCGGATTGATCCGGGGGTGTCCCCATCATAGGTGTAAATTTTAAGGGGCAGATTGCCCCCCTGTACAATTTCATTTAATTCCGACTGCTGGTCCTGGGCTAGTGCTTTAGTGGGGAAGAGATAAAGTGCTTTGGCCTGGGTGTCTTCCAGCAAGGTTTGTAAAACCGGCAAATTATACCCCCAGGTTTTACCGGAAGCAGTAGGGGTAACCTGAACCACTGATTTACCCATCCGGGCACACTGGTAAGTTTTCAACTGATGGGAGTACAGCTGATTTATTCCCCTGTGGTGCAGAGAGTTTATCAATTGTTCATCCAGATCAGAGGGAAAATCAACAAGCTGTGCTTTTCGGGGAGGAATTTTCTCCCAGTGGGTAACATTGGCTAAAAACTTCTTATCTGATTCCAGCTGTTTTATTAACTCATTTAAGTTCATTTCAGTTTTCAGCTAAATCTTTTCTCATGTAACAAAAATAAGGTTGATCATTGTTTAAATTCCAAAGATGTATTGATCCTCCCTGACATTTTAATCGGAATGGGCATTCAGCACAAATTTTATGATCAATCCAACTTCGGTCCCGGTAAGTTTTAAATTTGTTGTTCCAGATTTCTACAAAATTATCATGGAGGATATTGCCCTGGTAAAAGCTGGGATGATTGTTGGGACAGCCGGTGATATTTCCGTCGCATAAAATGGAGGCGATGTTGATTCCCGACCGGCAGAAAAAAGGTTGATCTCTGACTTGCCGGTCGAAATTATAGGGAAACCATCCTTCACAGCTAGTGCTGATTCTTAGACCTTTTTTCCGATATTTGCTTCGGTTTGTGGCAATCCACTTGAGCATATCCCAAGTTTGATCATAACTTAACAGTAAGTCCGGATTATTATGAGCCCTGCCCAGAGGAAAAATTCTGAACAACCTCCAGTATTCAATTTTATATTCCAGCAGAATATCAGCAATTTCATTTAAATGATTTATATTTTTAGGATAAACACAAGTTACTACATCTTTAACCGGTATCTCCGCTTTATTGACCAAGTCTAAAGCTTTAGTTACCTGGTCAAATGCAGTGAGGTTGTTTCTCAGATAATTATGGGCATGTTCAGTGCCGTCTAAGCTCAAGGTGAGAGAGTAGATTTTATATTTCAACAGTTCAGCCAGCATCTCTGCATTTAGTCTCATTCCGTTGGTAACCATACCCCATCTAAGCTTTTGGCGGTGGATATGTGATATTACCGTTATCAGCTGAGGATAGATTAAAGGTTCTCCTCCGGTTAAAACAAAAACCAGCTGGTCAGAAAAGTTTTCACTTATATAGGTTATTATTTTAAGCCAGCTGGCAGTGGTAAGTTGGGGAATATTGATTTCCGATTTGCAGTCTGAACCGCAGTGCAGACAGTTTAAATTGCATTTCCGGGTTAATTCCAGGAACACATAATTTAAATTATGCTGGTTTAATTCAATTTTCTTGTACAGCTGGAATGCAGCTGATCGGATAGTATTTAACAAAGTTCAGTTGTTTTGGTTAGGGGGTGACCGTAATATCGTAAAGGTCAGTTGTTTCCTGCAAACTGAGTGTTTGCGATGAAAATTCCCCTAAATTCTCCTCACCGTCAACATCTTCAACCGTTACTGTATAATTGTCTAAGTTTTCATCTGAATAAAACTCAAAACCGCCCACTCCGGTGCTGTCAGTTCGGGTAGTCTCCACCAATTCAGAGTTGTAAGACAAACTAAGCTGAAGGTTGGGAATGGGATTGCCGGAATTATCAGTTGCCCTAACTGTCTTGATTTTCTGCATTTCTGCAGTGACGCCGTAACAGGCGGCTAGCAAAACGGACAATGACCCTGCTGCAATCAGCCACAGGAAATTTTTAATTTTATTTATTATTTTCATATACCCTCCTGATATCCTATATTATTTTATACTTCGATTCTTGTCAATTATTCCATTAAATATCAATTTTCTTTGTATGTATTACAGGTTATTATATTTAATATTAAATATAGTGATTGAAGGTAAAATTTTATGAGGCAAGCTTATCTAATTGTTAAAAGGGGTATTCCCGATCTGGATATAATCCTAAAAGAAGCGGTGACCCCGGTATTGAAATCATGCAAGCTTAAACCATTCTTAGTGGACAAGTACTATCAGACTCCTTTCACCGAAAGCCGGAAAGTAGGGCATATTTTAGAAGCGGAAATTGTCATTGCCGATATAACTTATTCTGATCAGAACAGCTATTTTGAGATCGGATATGTAATTGGTGCGGAAAAGCATGATAATCTTATTTTAATTGCCCGGAAGGATTTCGATTCCACCAGTCCTGCTTATAATTCCCAGGTAGCTAAGATTTACTCCAATCTTGCCGGATTGAAAATATTATACTGGGATCAACACGATATGGAGAGTTTTAAAATTCAGCTGGAAAAGGAAATCATCAACCGACTGGAAATACTAACTTCCACCGAAAAGAAATCTGCTTCCCAGTGGGATGAAGACTGGTTTTCCCGAAATCAGGCTACCGCCCTGTTCGGTCTGAAAAGGCTGGGCAAATCCGGATTTATGGAGATAAGAATGTCCACTTCCGATTTTAATCTGGATATACCTCACCGCGAGTTACTGGAGGCGGCTTATAATTCCCAGATAAAGACCTTTGGCTGGCCTATCGGCTGCGTGCTCAATGATCAGAAACAAAACCGTCCCCGGGCTAGGGCTAACGGAATTTATGCGGAAATTGAAAATGATGACCGCAAAAGTTTTGACTACTGGACCTTGAGGAAAGACGGCACTTTTTATTCACTGATCAGTTTATATGAGGATACCCGTAAATTCGGCTATCTCAGCCTGAATATTAGAACCGCCCGGATTACTGAAACCTTGCTTTACGCCCAGAAGCTTTATTCTGCATTTAAAGTCCCCAGAGATGCTCCCATCCGCATTGGAATCCGCCATGGAGGGTTAAAAGACAGGATTTTAACTGCCATTGACAAACGTTATCTTCACCGGAACTACACTTCCAGCGAGGACAGCATTTACAATGAAATTGAAACCAATTTAAATGCTATGGACGACAATCTGGTTATACTGGTGGAAAAATTTATCCAGCCATTGATGTTTATCTTTGATTTCTTTCATGTGGACCGCAAGGCACTTTCCCATATTGTGGATAATTTTAAAAACGGGAAGCTGGTTCTTTCCTAGACGGCTTCAATGGATTCTTCCCAATTCTCAACTGAAATTAAAATAAAACCGATCGGATTGATCAGAACTCCTTATATTCAGCCCAAGGATATACCTATCCAGGGAGTATTTAAACAAGAAACAGTGGGAGAAGTAACGCTGTTTCCGCCCTATCCTGAGGGTTTAAAGGATATTGCCGGATTTTCCTATTTATACCTGTTATTTTATTTTCATCTTTCCCCTAAGGAAACCCTGGTGGGTAAACCTTATCTGGAAACTGAAGATCATGGTATTTTTTCCATCCGCAGCCCCCACCGTCCTAATCATATAGGTTTATCCGTGGTTGAATTGTTGGAAGTGGGAGATGACGGGTTTAAGTTCAAAGGGGTGGACATGCTGGATAATACCCCCTTACTGGATATCAAACCTTATGTCACCTATTTTGACAACCGATCCGAGGGAAAGAACGGATGGCTGGATAAGCATTTTAGAGATGGTGATATTCCGGATAGTACTATTCTTAAATAGTAAACCACAGATTAACACATTTACTCCCCACTACCCCTATGATGAACCACAGATAAACACAGAGCCCAGCCCCGCACTTCCTCTCCCAACACAGAGTACACCACCCCACCAAGGAA
>LKUE01000186.1 GCA_001412365.1 Desulfuromonas sp. SDB
AAAACTCAGCTTCTTATACATTAGTTACCTCCTCGGTGAAATTGATAAGTAAAATTTTATTATATTAAATAACAGTTTTATTGTAAAAGATTATTTAACTTTTTATCAATTTTGAATTTCCGGGTGATCTTAGTAAATATTAATACCTGGTCTATAAAATGATCAAATCCTTTAGTTTACCAGCATAATATAAAAAATAGTTAACTCAATAATCAATTGACAAAATCATTCCCTTTTTCTTACACTTAGATAACCTAACAAAGAGGTATTATGAAAAAATACATCATATTAATAATTGTCGCTTTGATTGCCATTCTGTTAGTTTTAAGATTTACCACTTGTTAATTATGAAAAGGTATTCCTTAATTGTCAGTATCGCTTTGATCATTGCGGTTTTAGTAATCATAATTTTAATACTGTCAATGATCAAACCTGAAATTAAAGAAGTTACTTCCACTTTGGAAGTTTTACATTCTGATCAGTTGTCCTTTCTGGTAACTGACCGGGTGGTTACCCAGGTGGTAGTTACCATTGACAACACCCATTGGCTTACCGGTGTAGACAAAGCTCTTCTGTACACCGTAGTAACTATTTACTATGGGGTTGACCTTGAAAAAATTACCCAGGAAAATATTTCGGAAAATAATGACACCGTCTGGGTAACCATCCCTGAACCTGAATTGCTGGATATATCTGTGGATCTGGAAGGAATCCAAATTTTTGAAAGCCGCTCCGGGCTAATCAGATTAATTGACGTTGTTAAAGGGGAAAATAAAGTTCTTTCTTTACTGGCTGATTTTCAACTGGCTGCCCGGGAATTAGCTGAACAGCAGGATTTATTCCCCTCCCGGGAGAAGATGCTGATCAAGCTGAATAGTTTTGCTCCCCTGTTCAGTGAAAAGATCGGAAAGACCTTAATTTTTCAATAAATTGTTAATCGCAGATTCACCTGCCTCTAATGGCAGGTAAACACAGAGAATAAGGGATACTGCTGCGCAGATACCTCCCCACCACCCCAGATATTTAACCACTGGTAAACACAGTACCCAAAAACACCCCTCTTCCCACAACACAGTTAATTAATGATTCTGCTGCGCAGAGCAACCACGAACCAGGGAAAATAATAAGATAAAAAATATAAAGGGGTTAACCTGCCCTTGGGCAGGTTAACCGGCTGGATTAGAAATCGTATACACCAGAAACATCAAAAATTACAACCTGAGCAGTGGCTTGATCAAATCCTGCCAATCTTCCGTCATTGATAACCAGGGTCATCAAATCCTCACCTAATTCCATTTCAATTCTCTTTAAATAATTCCCCTGATCATCAAATAAATCGAATCTGCTAATACCTCTCTGCTCAGTAGAAATACTTATCCACAGCACTTTTTGTGCTTTATCGTAAAACATTGCCCAGCAGGGAAACTGATCTTCTCTAAGCCGGTCTTTAATCAAATCACGGTATTCTCCAGCTCTTTCCATCATCTCTTCCTCTGCACCTTCAGGGAAAGGAATTACTTCCCACTCCACTCCAAATCCGGATACAATGGAATCTTCCACCGTATATCTGTATATTTTGTAATCATCAACCATTAAATATAAAATGGTGTCATTAACTATTTCAAAAATTCTAAACGGCGGGGGGAGCATTTCAGTCTGAAGATTTACTGATTTAGTAGCCGAATATTTTTTTACTATTTCCCCATCTTCTACACTGACTAATACCAGTTCATCATCACCCATCATCGGAGTCAATACTACGTAATCATCCAGAATATCAAAATCCAAACCAAAATGCTGAAGTTTAACTGTATTGGTAAGATTTCCCTCCAGGTTGAAAAACTGAATCCGGGTGGAGACCGCATCGTAAACCGCAAACAAAGAATCGGATACAAACTTCACCACCCCCGAATTCATGAACTGGAACTCACCGGGACCTTCTCCTTTTTCACCCACTGTGCGCACCAATTGGGTATCCTGGTAGATAAAACATTTAGCCATGGACACATCCACCAAGATAAGGTAATCCTCATTGAAATCCCCGCTAAAGATGAAGGCAAATGAATCATTGATTAACACCGATAATGTATCAGGAGTAAATACTTCCACTTCCTTTTGTTCATATATCGTAAAATCGGCATTATCATCAATTTCTGATTCCGGGGATTTAGAACATGAAAACACTGAAAATACAATTAAACCAAACAAGCTTGCAATGATCAACAAATTCTTTAACTTCATTTCATCTACCTCTGATAAAAATATTGTTATTCCACCGGCCGGATACTTTCAGAAATTGCTTCTACCTCATCCTCATACAATTCTGAGTCATCCAGGCTGGCTACTCCTAAAAAGATATAGTAAGTTTCCAGTGGGGTTTCCACCACATAGTAACCCAGCATCATGGTGCCGGATATAACATATCCCCCGTAAAGAATTGCATTCATCCCGTTTAAGGTCTCTTCCCCGGAATACTCCAACTCAAAATCATTAAACACATCCCCAATTAAATCGGAAGCCTGCTGATCTGCTGATTGTAAATTGTCGGCTTCCAATCTGATCAAAGCCATGATCACATTTTCATCAGGTGACTGAATTAACAGGGAATCCCCTTCCTGCTCCACCCGCCAAGCAGAGGGGACTTGGATGGAAAGATCTCCCACCACATGCTGAATTTCTTCAGCAGTCAAGGGAATAAAAAAGACTAACAATATAATGAAGATGAGACTTCTCAGCTTAAGCATAACCCCTCCTTAAAAAAAAATCGGGGCGACTGGATTTGAACCAGCGACCCCTAGCCCCCCATGCTAGTGCGCTACCGGACTGCGCCACGCCCCGAATAAATTGATAATATTTTTATTTTAATGGGTTTTAATTAAATGTCAACCTTAGCTTACATTAAATTTACCTGTCCGGCCATAATTTAAGTTGTTGTCTATTTTCAATAGACAAGGAATCATCGCGGGCTTCATCAGAGAATCCAATTCTTTTTTCAGTTTTTTGAACAGCGTTCTTAATTGATTTATTTATCTTTTCCAATGATTGTTTTATTTGTCTCAGGGTCATCTGATTTTTGAATTGCTCATTTTTTAACCTATGGGTAAAATCCTGATGAGACATTTTATCTAATTCCAGATTAGCCCCATCAATAGTGAATTTACGCTGATAAAGCAAGTCCACAATGATTAATACTAATTCCAAATCTTCCTTCCGGTATCTTCTCCTGCCTGCCCGGTCTTTTTTAGGATGGAGAAATTTAGGAAATTTATTTTCCCAGAATCTCAACACATAAGTATTTACTCCGGATATCTCCGCTACTTCACTTATCGAATAATAGGTTTTTTTCTGTGAGA
>LKUE01000187.1 GCA_001412365.1 Desulfuromonas sp. SDB
CTTCGGTTTACTCTCCGGTTTTTCTATATAGAAAAAACGGAGAGAGTGGGATTCGAACCCACGAGGGAGCTACAAACCCCCTACACGATTTCCAATCGTGCTCCTTAGACCAGCTCGGACATCTCTCCGGACAGGAAAAATTCTATCATAGTAAATCACACTGTCAAGACCTATTGACTAAAACTATATTTTATTTTATATTTTACTAGTGAGGGGGTGAAATGGTTTCGACGGTTTTGAAAGTCTCAAAGCTGCATGCCGAGTTGCCGTAAACTCGTTAAACGATGGCACAAAATCAACTGCCAATAGCAGTTATGCTTTAGCTGCTTAATTTTAAAGCAGCCCTCTGCTCTTGTTTCGCCTGTTGAGCAAGAGACCAGGGGTCACATTAAACAGGCTACTTCCAAACCTTGCATCGGGAGAGGAAGGAAACAAAAAGATGCTGGTCTGGTTGTCATCCAGTCTGAAGGAGGATAATCCGACGAGAACAAAGTTTGGACTAAGCATGTAGACGTTTTGAAGTCTTCATTATCGGACGCGGGTTCGATTCCCGCCACCTCCATATAGTAAACATCGATAAGATAATTTTTCTGATTTTACCAAAACCAGATAAAATTATTTTCCAGTGTGCCTTGCAAAATCCAGAAAATTGAAATATAAATAATAAATAACTTTTATTGGTATTATGTTTATTATTTCAGATGATAATAAATTAAGTAATTTTTTTTACTATTGCCAATTTACTCAATCTGGTAAATCTTCTTATAGAAAAAAAACAGGATTTTCCCATTTTAGAATTTTCAATTTCTAGCCAGTAATTCGTTTGTTTTAATATTTTAACCGGATTTTACATTTTATTTTTATGGATAGTGAAAACACTGATTTTTTTCTTTCCGCTTACCGAGATATTAATAAAGGCATTGATAATTTAAACAATATTGATCAATTAAGCAGCTGGTTGACATCCCATTCCCATTTATTTTTTAATGCCAGTTTTGTTAGAATTTACGTAAACAGTGAAGTAATTCAAAGCATACTCTCCCCCCCCATTCAACAGAAATTTACTAATGAAAAACAAAGTTATATTTTGTTAAATCAACTACAATCCAATCCTGATTTCAATTCATCCAGCTTAAACGAACATATTCAATCCGGATTGATAATTGATTTAAAATCAAACCAATATACTCCAAGTTATCTGGTTATTGGATATAACCAGTTGAATCTACCTTTACCTCAGAATATTGATTATATGCTGATATTATCCAAGTTGATTTCAACCCAACTGGATAGACTTACAATCCAGCATAAATACAGAAAACTCAATGAAAAATTTGACGAACTTCTGAAATCCATTGATCATAAGCAACATGACCTTGAATTTGTATTCAACCAGATTGAAGATATGGTCTTTGTATTCAATTTAGATAAACAATTTATCTACATTAATCCCCCAGCTCTAAAAAAATTAGGTTTTTCAAAGCAGGAAATAATGCAGAAAAGTATTGTTGATTTATATCCTCCCCAATACAGGAAAAATGTGGACATTTATTTCAATAAGGTTTTAACCAACCAGAAACAAAGCTGGCATTTCCCCTTGATAACCAAAGATAATAAATTTATTCCAAGTGAAACCACCGGCATTCAAGCTCATTGGGACAGTACCGGTGTACTGATCTGCATAAGCAAAGATATTTCCGCCCGGGAAAAAGCGGAATCGGCACTACAAACTGAACATGAACAGATGTTGTCCATTTTTGACAGCATTGATGAACTTGTAACCATTATTGATCCGGAAACTGATAAAATAATTTTCGCCAATCAAATTATCCGTGAACAATTTGGAGAAGTGATAGGGGAAACCTGTTATAAGTTCATTCAAAATCAAGACTCTCACTGTGATTTCTGCAGCAACAAGCACATATTCGGAGAAAATCTGGGTAATGTTTACATCTGGGAACACTTCAACAAACAGACTAAAAGGTGGTACCGCAATTACAATAAAGCCATCCAGTGGCCAGACAGCAAGTGGGTTAGATACGAATTAGCCATAGACATCACCAACCAAAAACAAGCTGATGAAGAAAAAAAAATACACAACATAGAATTATCACTGCAAAATGATCTGGCTTATGAATTTTTAAACAGCGATGACAAACAGCTGCATCAGAATCTTCTCAATAAAATTCAGAAAGTGTTATCCAGTCCCTATGCAATATTTGGATATATTGATCAAAAAGGAGACTTGATCCTTTCCACCTACCGGTTAAGCAGTTCACAAAATGTCGAACCTGTTGATTCAAATTTTAAAATTTCACCGGATAAGTGGGGTGGGATTTGGGGTAAATCTCTTAAGGAAAAAACGGCAATTTACAGGAATAATAATCTCCATCCGCCCCAGGACCACCTTCCTGTAAAAAATTGCCTGTGTTCTCCAATTATTTACCAAAACGATATAATCGGCATGATCATGGTGGCAAATAAAAAGGAAAATTACAATGATACAGATCTTAGAATTTTAGTGAACACCTGTTCATATATTGCTCCTTTGATGATTTCCAGATCACAAAAGAAAAATGAAGAAGTTGAAAAATTAAAAGTTCAACAGGAACTCACTTTTAAAATTGAATTTGAACAGTTGATAAGATCTTTTTCCACAGATTTTGTCAATATAAGTTCCGATCAAACAGATCAGGCAATTGAACAAGCTTTGGGTAAAATTGGCAAATTCCTCAAAGTTGACCGGGGTTATATTTTCACATTTTTTAATAATTTAAGCAGCATGGATAAAACCCATCAATGGTTTTCTCCCCATTATCAGACCAAAAAAGTGCCCCTGGTAAATATCTCCACCAAAAATATTCCCTGGTTTATTCGTAAATTAAAGAATTTTGAAACAGTTAATATACACGATGTAGATGAAATGCCCTCAGAAGCAGATATTGAAAAAATACTTCTGGAAAGTCAAAATATAAAATCAATGATATTAATTCCTATGATTTATCAGGGCAGCTTAATAGGATTTGTGGGCTTCGACTCTTTAAATAAAAATATATATTTCAAGCAACAGGCGGTCGGATTGCTGGTAGTGGTTGCTGAAATATTTTCTAATCTTCTTCAGCGGAAAGTGTTTGAAGAAGATTTAAAAAATGCCAAAGTCAAAGCTGAACTTGCCACCAAAGCAAAAAGTGAATTCTTAGCCAACATGAGTCATGAAATCAGAACTCCCCTCAATGGGATATTCGGTATGCTGAATTTACTTGAAGATACTGAACTTTCCGATGAGCAACAGGAATATATCGAAATGGCAAAAATATCTTCTGAATCACTGCTGGCAATTGTAAATGAAGTTTTGGATTTTTCCAAAATTGAAGCGGGTAAAATTCGTCTGGATAAAAAACCGTTTAACTTTGAAACTGAAATTAGCTTGCTTATGGAAACATTTAGCAAAGCTGCTCAGGAAAAAGGAATAGAGTTAATTGTACGGTATGACCTGAAAGGACCTAAAATACTGATCGGAGATAATTTCAGGATTCGCCAGATATTGTTCAATCTGGTGGGCAATGCTGTGAAATTTACTGAAAAGGGATATATTTGGGTAAATGCTGAATGTAAGGAAATAAAAAATAATTTTGCGAACTTCTTAATCAGTGTAAAAGATACCGGTATTGGAATACCCTCTGATAAAAAAGAAAAAGTGTTTGAACATTTTTCTCAGGCAGATAATTCCACCACCAGAAAATTCCAGGGCTCAGGTTTGGGATTGGCAATCTCCAAGAAATTGGTAAATATGATGGGCGGTGAAATTTCACTGGAATCAACAGAAGGTAAAGGATCAACTTTTTCTTTCACCCTTAGTTTAGAAATTGGACCTAAAACTGAACCGGAAGATTATTCTACGGATAAGCTGGTGGGGGTAAAAACTCTGGTAGTTGATGATAATCCAATAAATTTGAGGATATTTTCAGAATATCTTGCCAGTTGGGGAATGATTTTCAGCACATTTGAGGATTCACAGGAGGGGTTGGATGAACTGCATCAAGCTTATCACCAAGGCGAACCTTATCAACTAGCTTTACTGGACTACTTGATGCCGGGCATGGATGGAGAACAGCTGGGCAAATTAATTAAATCTGACCCCTGTTTGAACTCAACTATATTGATATTAATATCATCATCAGGAGTACAAGATAAATTCGACCGGCTAAAAGAATCTGGCTTTGCCGCTTATCTTTCCAAACCTATTTCCAGACCGGATTTGGCTATCACTATGATTTCTGCACTGGAAACCAGCAGTAATAATCAATACCAAATCCACAGAAAATTCCAGTCCCATATCCAGCCTCAGAAATCTCAAACAAACCGTCAAAGTTTATCTTCAACTATTTTACTGGTTGAAGATAACAAAATAAGTCAGCAAGCCGCTTACAAGATGCTGCAGAAAATGGGATGTAATGTGGAAATTGCTGAAAACGGTTTAACTGCACTAGATATAACCAAGAACAAATCTGCTGATTATTTTGATCTCATCTTCATGGATATTCAGATGCCCGAAATGGATGGTTATCAGGCAACTCAGGAAATAAGGAAACTATCCCCAAATTATAAACATATCCCTATAATAGCGATGACTGCCCACGTATTGCCCGGGGAAAAAGAAAAATGTCTTAATTTCGGAATGGATGATTACATCGGCAAACCTATCTCCGGAGATATTCTCTACAATAAGATAAAAAAATGGACTACTCCCCGCCAATTCTCCTCGAATTCAGAAAAACACACTACGACTCCTTATAAAGGGGTTTCAGATATTCTAGATATTGATGCTGCGTTGAAAAGATTTGACGGAGAAATTGACATTCTCAAAGAACTGATAGTTATGTTTGTGGAAGTTTCAGAGCAAGACCTGGCTAAACTGGAACAGCAACTGGAAACATCAGATTTCGACCAAGCCGCAAAAACCGCCCACTCAATAAAAGGAGGAGCTGCCAATATTGGTGCAAATCAAATTAGCGATGTTCTGGTTGAATTGGAATTGCTGGCTAAACATAATAATAAAGAGGAATGCAAAAATTTAATGAAAAAAATAAAAATTCTATTTGATAATCTAAAAATTGAAGTTGATAATATGGGATGGAAATGAGGTACGGAAATTGAAAGTACTAATTGTAGACGATGAAATAACCGGGCGGAAAGCTCTGGAATTCTTTACCAAGAATTTCGGCTACGATGTTATCACCGCTGATGATGGCTATAAAGCCTGGAAGCTTTGGGAAAAAGAACGACCTCAAATTGTAATAACTGACTGGGTAATGCCGCAATTGGACGGACTGGAGTTATGTAAAAGAATCCGGGACTTAGAAGGTGATGAGTATACTTACATAATCATCGTAACCGGTAGAGGAGAAAAAAAGGACATGGTCCAGGGTTTAGAAGCCGGAGCAGACGACTATATCATCAAACCATTTGATAAAGATGAAATACTGGTCAGATTGAAATCAGCGGAAAGGGTTTTAAATCTTCAGAGTAAAGATATCGTTATATTTTCTCTGGCCAAACTTGCTGAATCCAGGGATACTGAAACCGGAAACCATTTAGAAAGGATCAGACATTATTCCAAGGCAATTGCTGAAATATTATTAAAAGAAAATAAATACCCCCATGAAATTACCCGTCAATTTATAGATGACATATTTCTTACCAGTCCTCTCCATGATATCGGAAAAGTTGGGATTCCTGATCAAATCCTGATGAAAAAGGGATCATTGACCGATGAAGAATACAATATAATGAAAAGGCATACCACTATCGGCTACAATACCCTTTATGATGCTTTTAAAAAGAGTCCTAAAGCAAATTATCTGAAGATGAGCGCTGATATTGCCCGTTCTCATCATGAAAAGTTTGACGGCACTGGATATCCCGATGGCTTAAAGGATGATGAAATCCCCCTGTCCGCAAAAATTGTTGCTTTAGCAGATTACTATGATGCCCTGGTTTCCAGAAGAGTTTACAAAGAACCATTCTCTCATAATAAAGCTTGTCAAATAATTGAAAACGCTAAAGGCACCCATTTCGATCCGCTTATCGTGGAAGCTTTTTTTAAGTGTGAGA
>LKUE01000188.1 GCA_001412365.1 Desulfuromonas sp. SDB
ACCCCAGATTTTAACCACTGCTAAACACAGCAAAACACAGGTTTTACAATTAATTTTATCAATACACCTGAAACTTCCCTATCCACTCCCCTTCCCCGCTTCTCATCCGGTAGAAATACACTCCCGGTCGGTATCCGGTTAGGGTGATACTATGCCCTCCCTCTGCTTGAAATCCCTCCAATGGTCGTTCAATCATCCTGCCGGACAGGTCATATACTGAGAAATTGAGGTTACCAGCATTGGGTTGGGTGAATGATATCTTGACCTGACCGGATGATAAATTTTCAAATGAAATATTAGGAAACTCCGGATATTGCTGAGTGAATTCCTCTTCCACTCCTAGATATCCAAGTTAATCAACCTTGACAATGTAGAAATCATATCCTCCTGAACCATAAGATTCAGTTGCCCCTGCTATAATATACCCACCATCGGTGGTCTGCTGGATTGAATAACCAACTTCCGGTGATGATCCACCATAAAATCTTGCCCAGATAATATCTCCGCTCTGATCTGTTTGAACCAACTTAATATCATTATTCTCATTTGAAACAATCAAAAAATTATCCTGGCTATCTTGAATTACAGAATAACCGCCATAATCTCTGGTCCAAATTGTATCACCTGCTGTATCTACTTTTATTAACTTTGCTGGATCAGTGGTAACCAAAACTATTCCAGAATCACTAGTTTGTTCAACACAATTCACATAAGCACCATTGAAATAACCAGCTGACCATCCATAATTGCCTTGGGTATCAAAATTTACCAAACATACATTATAGAAATGTTGTCCTCTAACCCCTACATAATAGTCTTTAGCAAAAGATTCAAACACTGATGATAAATACATTTCATCACCCCATACTGTTGCCCAAGAAGAATCACCATTTTGATCAAGTTTCATTATAAATCCCATGGCATTACCCAGATCTACTCTACCCGCAATAATGTATCCGCCATCTGATGTTTTATCAATATCCAGAGGATATGTATAAAAACAGGTAGGATTGTAAACACTGTAAACCCTAGACCAAACTGAATCGCCAACATTATCAGTTTTACAGATAAAGAAACCATAAATTCCATAACTCCCACCAAAGATATATCCTCCATCATAATCAATTTCAATATCATGGAATTCATAATAATCACTAATACTGTCGTAAACCTTAGACCAAACAGTATCTCCGTTTTGATCTAGTTTCAATATCCACACATTCCAATAATATGAACCAAAAGATTCAGTAGAGCCAATGACAATATACCCCCCATCAGGAGTTTGCTTTACTGCATAGGCAAAATCATCATCTGATCCCCCATAAACTCTAGACCAGGTTTCTGAATGAATTAATATTGTTAGCAGTATAATTAAAACCAGAAGAATTATAATAATCCTCATTTTCATACTCCTCTCATAGTTATTAATTTATTTTAGTTATTTCCGACAATTAAGTAAAGATAAAAACTAATTTCTTTCATACATATTGACATATGGTATATCATCAATATATATTCAATTATGGAATTCGATTGGGATAAATTGAAAAATGCAGAAAATGTTAGAAAACATAATGTCTCATTTTATGATGCCCAGACTACATTTTTTGATCGTAAAAGAGTTATTGCAATAGATGTAAAACATTCAACAGCAAAGGAAAAAAGATATTTTTGTTTTGGAAAAGTTAAAAGAAAAATTATTACAGTCAGATTTACCATAAGAGGTAATAGGATAAGAATCTTCGGTGCAGGATATTGGAGAGAAGGGAGATGAAAATATGAACAAGAAAACAAAATATAAATCAGCATCTAAAAACATTGCCGAATCAATTAATGTATCAGAAATCATAGAAGATTTCCTTCCCCCTCCAGAAAAACTGATAAGAAAAGAAGAAAATGTAAAAATAACAATTTTATTGAGCAAAAAAAGTATTGAATTCTTCAAAGAAAAGGCAAAGAAACTTGGTGTTCCTTATCAAACTATGATAAAGACGGTTCTGGATAAATACACATCTCATTATCAGGCTAATTAGTCAAAAACTGGAAATGGTAAACAGAAATCACAGTAAGATGGTAAATAGAAATCACAGTACAA
>LKUE01000189.1 GCA_001412365.1 Desulfuromonas sp. SDB
ATTGGATTTCATTTCGGTATAGTTGGTGATTCCATCGGATACAAAATTGACTACGATTGGCATCTCCTTCAGCAGCTCCCTTCACAGCAGTGGAATCAGGTAACTCTAGCCTTCAACAGCAATCAAAGACGATATCATCTATACCTCAACCAGCAATGTTTAGAAAGCGATATCGAATTTGACGGAACAGGTCAGTCATCAACCTACTTACAAATTCTCTGTCCGGAAAATGGCTACAGAGACAGCATTTACCTCGATGATATAAAATTTAAAATGAACTGAGTTATTCAATTTTACCCAGCAGGGAAGGATCATAAAACAACAGATGTTCATTATTCCAGAAGATATCCTGAGGTTCAATAATATTATATTTCCCCCCGCTTAAAATATCTGAACCAGGAATGGTTATACTGTAACCGATTCCCGGATTTATCACTATCTCCGCCTGGGACCAATGTTTTAAATTAATCAACTCTGCACTATAACTAAGAGCCTGGTTAAGTCCTCCAATTTGATCAGCTAAACCTAATTTTACCGCACTGTCTCCTGACCATACTCTTCCCTGAGCAATCTGATTAACCTGTTGAAAATCCATTCCCCTGGCATCTGCTACTGTAGAAACAAAACGATTATAATTTTGTTCAACTCCTTCCATCATCTTTTGGTGCTGCTGATCAGTCATAGTGTCCAGGGTAGACCACATCAATGCATTGGCATGGGAAGTTATAGTATCATAAGTAATGCCCCAATTCTCATACATCCCTGAAAAAACCGGTTTAATCGCAAAAACTCCAATGGAGCCGGTTACGGTGGACTGATCGCAAAAAATTCTATCCCCCTGAGCGGAAATGTGATATCCCCCGCTTGCCGCTACATCCCCCATAGATATTATCACCGGTTTTATTTCTGTACACAGCTGAATTTCCCGGGAAATCATTTCAGAAGCCAAACTGCTTCCCCCCGGTGAATTTACTCTGATCACTACCACTTTGATATCAGGATCATTTTTGGCAGCTCTGATCATATCAATCATAGTTTCAGAACCCAGGAAATGACCGCCAATAGTAGGTATAGGGATAGGATTGTATCCGCTTTCTCCAGTGAGAATTGTACCCTCTGCATTGATCAGGGCAATTCTCGGCGGGGGTGTCCAATTATACTGACGATAAGCTTCTGTGGCTTCAGCAATTAAATCTACAACCGGACTTCCTATCTCCTCAGTGAGATATTGTTCCAGTTCATCTTTCCATAATAAGCTGTCCACCAAATTTAACTGTAGAGCTTGTTGAGAACTGAAAGGACCCTGGTCAATTATGCGGTCCAATTGACTTATATCAATATTCCTCCCTGCTGATATTGCCTGATAATACTGCTCAATTCTTCTATCTAGAATTGCTTTCCGGGCTTCCCTGTTCTGTTCGGACATGTCATCCCGGGTAAACATTTCCACTGCTGATTTGTATTCTCCCTGGTAAGCCAGATCAACTTCTATGTCCAGCTTCTTTAAAGCTCCGGAAATAAACATCACATGCCAGGCTAATCCATCAACACTGATATAACTCTGAGGTTGAATAAATAACTTGTCCGCCAGGCAGGCTAGATAATATGAATGATCAGAGAGGTCGTTTGCATATACAATAATCCGGGTTCCCCGCTGTTGGTACTGTTCCAGCAATTCTCTGACTTCTTCAGTCTGACTCCAGGTTAAGCCATACTGGTTAAGGTTAAGATATATATAAGAAGGAACCTGACCATGCAAATTTTTTTCCAAGCTGTACACTAAATC
>LKUE01000190.1 GCA_001412365.1 Desulfuromonas sp. SDB
TCAAAAAACAATCATTTTTATTTTTGTTGTAAATATTATTTTCATCCCAGGTTACAGTTATGGCGAAGACCGGGACTATTTTTCACCTGAAGTAACTTCTGACCAGCTGGCTGTATTTAAACAGCTGTTTTCTCAAGCTGATAAATTTGAGTTAACTGAAAATGAAGGTATTTTTTATTACAGAGCAAAAACAGATTCAGAACTTTTAGGATATATTTTTTTAGGTTGTGAAAAAGGGTTTGTTAATGAAATAATAACGTATACCGGAATTGATGTCTCCGGTATTTGTCAAGGGCTGATAATTTTCCGCCAGCAGGAAACTCCCCGTTATTTCAATTTAATAATTGAAAATAATTTTGCTGATAAATTCCTGGAAGTGGATATTGATAAAATTGATATTGAAAGTAGAAGTTTAGATGAATATGAAATTGATGTGATAACCGGAGCAACCAGCAGCTCTGCTGCTATTATTGAAAATTTCTGGGAGGCAGTGGAACAGTTCATATCAATTCCGTAGTTCAGGGAGGATTTATGCTTAATAAATTAATTTGCTTATTAATTCTGTTAACTTCAACCGGAGTCAGTCAGGATTTATCTTACTATCTCCAACAATCTGATTCCCTGGACCAAGCGGGGAACTTAACTTACGCTGTAGAGATGATGCGGGAAGCAGTTGATAAATTTCCCGACCAGTCTGATGCCTATGCCTTCCTGGGTATTTATCTGGGAAAAAGCGCAGGGCAGTCCACCGGTCAACAAAATCAAGCATCTCTTGCCTTTGAATCTTTCAAGATGCTGGATAAAGCAGTGGAACTGGATTCACAAAATGTAAATGCACGTTTTTTCAGAGGAATTATGGGAATTAATGTCCCCCCATTCATGGGAAAACTTGACCAAGCAATTCTCGATTTCAATGTAATTATTGAAATCAATCAGCATGAAAATGTAGATCAGGAAGTACTAATCAGTACTTATCAGGGTTTGGCACGAGGTTATGAAAAATCAAAAAATTATTCAGGGGCAATTGATTGTTGGGAACAATTACAAAATATTACCGAAGATGTTGAAATTTTAGACCGCGCCAGTGAAAAAATAATTCAACTGGAGGAGTTGATTGAATCTGAGGATCAGGGAACTATTGAATATACAGATATGAATGTTGGAGAATTACTAACTGAAGCTCAGGATTTATATAATCAGAGAAGATATGAACAAGCTGAACAAGTGCTGCTGATGGCAATCCAGAATGATTCCAACAGTGTAGAAGCATATTCTTTACTGACCAAGGTCTATTTAAGCATGAGTCAGGAAGGATACAATGAAAAAATTGCTGAGGACACTGATTACCGAACTAATTTATGTTTCAAAACCATGAATTGCCTGGACAGAGTGCTGCAGCTTGATCCTGACAACACCGAGATGCGATTAATCAGAGGGATTATGGGTATTAATTTTCCCTTCTTTGTGGGAAAACTAGATCAAGGAATTAACGATCTAGAAATTGTTCTGGAAAACACCACCTCTTTAGAAATAGAAAGGGAAATTATGTTCAACCTGGGGCTAGCTTATTATAAAAAAGCAATATCCAATTGGATAAATATTGTCACTGAAAATCCTGACTGTCCTCAAGCTCAAATCATTTATGAGAGTTTAAACCCCGACAAAAGTCGGGGGGATTTATCAGATCAACAACCTCCTTACCTGCTGATTGAATTTATTCTGGGCATACAAGATGAATTACCTCCTCAAACTGCAATCTGGATAGAAGATGAGCAGGGAGATTTTGTCAAGACAATCTATGTATCCGGATTTGCCGGATATGTCAAGAATGTCCAGGTAACCCTCCCCCAGTGGGCAAACTCCTCAAATTTTGAAACTGATGCCAATACATCCGCTAGTATAGACATTGGTTATCATAGTTATATTTGGGATTTAACCGATAGTAAAGATCAACTGGTCACCGCTGGAAAACATACTGTTTACGTCGAAGTCTGCCACTGGCCTAGCAATCTTTACCAACTACAGACAGCAGATATTGATTTGTCCGGGGAACCCTGCAATGTCCTGGTGCAGGAAGGTAATTTAATTTCCAGATTGGAGTTGACCTACATAAAAGATTGATGGCAGATAAAAGTACAGTTAACGTTCTGTTTATTTGGACACCTCGTTCAGATTTAAAAAAATATATTGTAGATAATTTATCTGATCAGGATAATGTCAATCTGATAATACCAGATAAAACTGACCCGGAAACATTGATGAAGTTAGCCCCCCACGCACAGGTAATGGTGGGATGGAAGCCATTTCCCCAATTGCTGGAAAAAGCCAGGCAACTGAAACTGTTCATCAATCCCGGAGCTGGAGTTCAGCATTTAATTTCTCTTTTCCAACAAGTTAATCTGAAACGAAAGGTAATTTTAACTAACTGCCATGGAAATGCTTATTTTACCGCCCAACACGGAGTGGCACTGCTGCTGGCTTTGACCAATAAAATAATCTTGCATCATAAATTAATGATTCAGGGGAAGTGGCGATCGGGAGATCAGCAAGGGGCTTCTATTCCATTAAAATACAGAAAAATTGGCTTACTTAGATTTGGAGCAGTTAATCAGAAAATTCATAGATTTCTAAGTGGTTATGATAATTCATGGTTTGTTCTGAAAAGAAAATGGGATAAACAGAAATATCCATTTAAAACCTTTACCCCTTCCCAATTAAAACTATTTCTAAGGTCAATTGACATTCTATTTATTGCCATTCCCCAAACCAGATATACCATTAATCTAATCAGTAAACCTGAGTTGGAGTTACTAGGCACTGATAGTTTGCTGGTCAATATTTCACGGGGTTCCATTGTCAATGAAGCTGATCTGTACTATTCACTAAAGAATAATAAAATCAAAGGAGCAGCTATTGATGTGTGGTATGATTACAAACCTGAACCAGATACTGAACAGAGGAAATATCCTTATAGTTTTCCCTTTCATCAATTACCCAACATAGTTCTATCTCCTCACCGGGGAGCATCACCCTTTGATAATTTAGAAAGATGGAATGATGTGATAGAAAATATCAGAAGATTTGCCGACAGACAAAGCGAGTTATTAAATATTGTAGATCTGGATCAGGGTTATTGAATAGTTAATATCAATATTTTATATTAGTTTAATAATTCTTTAATATCAATAATTTAAAATACTCCAATTTTCAAATTGGAGGAATCATGAAAGTCTATCCAGATAATATTGAGCAATACTCTGAAAATTTAAAAGAATATCAAAAACTTGCGGTTGAACAATCAAAACAAGGATCCATTGCTCTTTATCCACTGGATAAACCCCAACTGGATCAGCTGCAGATAATCATATCCAGCCATGATGAAATGCGGTTAGATGGCAATCAACATCAAATTAACTTTCATTGCCACAACCAGGGGGAAACCGTTGAAATTATCAATCAAAAAAATGAAAAATATACTTTAAACCTTCCTTCTCCGGTAACTTACCATGCTTGTGCTGATTTAAATCCTGATGGGGATAAGCTTGCAGTTGGATCAAGAGTCCGGATGAGGATGGTGGATCTGGAAACTGGAGATATGGAACTTGTTCTGGAAGGTCCCTGGCTAACCGGAGTTGCCTATTTAAAAGATGACACCTTAGCAGTACTGTCCACGGAAGGTTTTAAAACCTTGAATCTAAATGATCCCGATATCAAAGAATTGTCTTCAGTTAAAAACGCAAATCTTTCCGGAGATTCCGTCCAAATTCAAACTGCAGCGATGATTCATTTATGCAGAAGTTCAAATCAGGGCGGTTATGCCTATGGAATAGAGGTTCGAGCGGACTATGTGGAGAAGGCAGATCAAGGAAAATATTTAATTTTAAGGAGAGATTATGTAGATCAACAGGATTCATGGAAAACCTTAATTCTGGCATTTAAACATCTTCAATTGACTCCCCTGAAAAAATATCCATTTAATATAGGCAAAATTTATGAAAAATATGGAGAAATATTCAGCTCCAGAGGTTTTAAAATTCTGGGTCTTGAACGAGTTTACCAATCCTTGAGTGCTTTCCGGGTGGATAAAATAAATGATTCCCTGGACCTGGAATTACCCGCATCCTCTTCTTTGCATGAACTTAAGTCAATTGACAGCAATTTTTTCCTGGTTGAAACAGAAATGAA
>LKUE01000191.1 GCA_001412365.1 Desulfuromonas sp. SDB
CTTCAAAAAAGTGCGTTTAAAAAAGTGGTGGTAGTTGAATATCCCCGACATGGATGTTATAGTATTGCTTTTTTAACCAATACTTCCACTTGGGTGGAGGGTTATAATAAAGACAAGGAATTGGTGAAATTTTATTCAATATTTGTTCCCACTACTCCTAATCCCACTTCAGGATATTACTTGGTGTTGCCAGATGACGAATTTTATATGACCGATTTGACCATTGAGGAAGGATTGAGAGTAATCATCTCCGGAGGAACGGTGCTTCCCCGGAGAACATTGAAAATGGACAATAACAAGGATAGAGGAGATGTCTGAAGAAGTTAATAAAACTAAAGGATTTAAGTATTTCTTTCAGGAATTATTTGGAAGTAAAACTGATTTCTCTTCCCGGGAAGCTGATTCAATTATTAAAAAAGGACAGGAAGATGGCTTGCTGTCCGAAAGTGAAGCGGAAATATTAAAAGGGGTTTTCTATCTGGAAACCACCCGGGTTGATGAAATTATGGTTCCCCGGGTAGATATGGTTTTTCTTTCAGCATTAGCTTCAGTTGAAGAAATTGTGGAGACTTATACTGCTAACCGTTATGGTAAAATGCCCCTGTATGGAGATAATGTTGATGATGTGGTGGGGATTTTAAATGTCAAAGATATACTTCCCTTCTGGAATATTTTAAAAAACACTGATGTTTCATACCGGGCAATTGATTTTGCCAGCCTGCCTCATTTTATCCCCGAAAGTAAAACGGTGATGGAAACTATCCGGGACCTGCAGAAACGTCATATATCAGTAGCCATGGTGGTTGATGAGTACGGGGGGATTTGCGGGATGGTTACCATAGAAGATCTGGTGGAAGAAATTGTTGGAGAAATACAGGATTCCCGTGACCTGGAAGAAGAAGACTACATCGTTGAATCTCCCGGGGTGTTTGTAGTGAATGCCCGGATGGAAATAGCAGATTTTAACGAATTATTTAATCTGGATATTCAATCTGAGGATTACCATACGGTGGGGGGCTATGTTTTAAATCACCAGGAAAAGATCCCCAAAAAAGGGGATCAATTTATAATTGACTATTTGAAATTTGAAGTTATTGATGCTACCAGGCAGAGAATTGTTAAGTTAAAAATACAGTCCATTGCTGAGGATAACTAATTTATCTTCACCTAGATGAGAGACAATTGAGGAGTTGTTGTTGAAACCTTTTGTTCACCTGCATCTCCATTCAGATTATAGCTGGTTGGATGGAGCGGTTTCCATACCAAAATTAATCCCCCGGATTAAACAGTATCAAATGAATGCGGTGGCTTTGACTGATCACGGGCATATGGCGGGAGCGATTGATTTTTATAAAAACTGCAAACGGCATGGAATCAAGCCCATTGTAGGTATGGAGAGTTACCTGGCTCCTAACGGAATTAAGGAAAAGGGACATGTATCCGAATTCAGGCACTTAACTTTACTGGCTAAGGATTATCATGGGTATAAAAATCTGATTAAACTTTCCACCTATGGGTATATAAAAGGAATGCACTGGGGCAGGGCGAGAATTGATTTGGATTTATTGGAAAAATACAGTAAAGGATTGGTTGGTTTAGGAGGATGTTTAAGCGGAGAAATACCTAGACGCATAATGGGCAAGGATGAAAAAGGAGCACTTAACTTTGCGGGAATATACAAAGATATTTTCAACGGTGATTTTTATCTGGAGTTAATGCAAATTGGAATTCCTGAAAATGAAATAGTCAACAAAAAGCAGATTGAAATTGCCCGCAAAACCGGAGTGGGATTAGTCGCAACCAATGATGTTCATTTTATCAATGCCGAAGATCATGAAGCCCACAATGCGTTGCTTTGTATAAATACAAAATCTACATTCAAAGACCAAAAATTATCTAGTCCTCCCGGCATCTATCTGCGTTCTCCTGAAGAAATGTGGGAGTTGTTTGGGGACATTCCCGAAGCCCTGTTGAATACCCAGAAAATAGCGGATAGCTGCAATTTAGAGATAAAATTAAATCCCAGTCAGCCGGAATTGCCTGATTTCGATATACCTTCTGAATATAAAACAATTGAAGAGTATATTGAACATCTAACCATGACCGGAGCTAAGCTGAAGTATGGAAAAAAATTATCAGATAAAATAATTCAGAGGATTAAGTATGAATTAGATGTGATTTTTAAAACCGGTTATACCGGATATTTTTTGATTATAAGGGATATGGTTCAATTTGCCCGAAAAAATAAGATTAGAGTTGGTCCGGGGAGAGGATCAGCAGTAAGCAGTGTGGTCTTATATTCACTGGATATAACCAATGTTGATCCGTTGAAATACGATCTGCTTTTTGAAAGATTTTTAAATCCTGAAAGAATCAGCGCTCCTGATATTGATTTGGATTTTTCTGATGATCAGAGGGATAGAATATTCAATTATGTAGTGGAAAAATACGGATCTAATGCGGTTTCCCATATCGGAACCAGCAATACCCTCAAGGTAAGGCAGGTGGTAAGAGATGTGGCTAGAGTATTGGGATTGAGTCCCAAAGAAATTGATAAATTAGCAGTTCATGTCCCCCATCAATTTAAAATTGACAAACCTAAAGATGATCCCCGCTCATCGGTGGAATGGGTTTACGACAATTTCAGTAATTTCAAGCAGGCGGTGAATAGAGATTCCCGCTTGAAGAAATTAATTTCGATTTCTTCAAAATTAGAGGGGCTGAGGAGACAACCGGGCATACATGCGGCAGGACTTTTAATTGCCCCCGGAGAATTAACCGATTTCGTTCCTCTGCGCAAAGACAAAAACAATTTAATTGTAAGTCAATATGATGGGGAAGCGGTAAGTGAAGTTGGTTTGATAAAAGTTGATGTTCTAGGTCTTACTACCTTGACCATTATTGATAAGAGTTTAGATATAATCAAACAAAACCGGGGAAAAGAAATTGACATAGATCAACTTCCCCTGGATGATAAAAAAACATTCAACCTTTTATCCAAGGGTAACACCACTGGAGTTTTTCAGCTGGAATCAACCGGAATGAGAAAACTTTGCTCACGGTTCAAGCCTAAATCTATGGAAGATATAATCGCCATTGTCGCTTTGTACAGACCGGGTCCCATGGATCATATTGACAAGTTCATACAATGCAAGAATGGAAAGAAGAAGATTAAATACCTCCACCCCACCCTGGAGCCGATCCTGAATGAAACTTACGGTATCCCCATATATCAGGAACAGATCATGGAAATTGCCAATGCAGTGGCTGGTTACAATCTGGGTCAAGCGGATATTCTTCGAAGGGCTATGGGAAAAAAGAAGATGGATATTATGTCCAGAGAAAAAGATAATTTTTTCAATGAAGCGGTTAACCGGGATATCCCTAAAAAAACTGCAAAAAAAATATGGGACTTAATCGAACCTTTTGCCGGTTACGGTTTTAATAAATCTCACGGAGCCGGGTATGCTTATCTGGCTTATTTTACCGCTTATCTGAAAGCCCATTACCCGGTTGAATTTCTCACTGCCACTTTATCCAGTGAAATTTCCAATGTGGATAAGTTGTTGATATTCGTGGATGAAGCAAGGAATTCAGGGATAAAGATTTTGCCTCCCTCCATAAATGAATCAGAAGCGGATTTCAAGGTGGAAAAAAATAAAAAGATCAGATATGCCCTGGGAGCCATAAAGAATGTAGGAATTAAAGCTGCACAGTCCATAGTTAAGGAAAGAGAAGAAAATGGCAAATTTAAAGGGATTGATGATTTTATGCAGAGGCTGGATTACAGGGTTATAAATAAACGGGCTATCGAATTTCTGATTAAAGCAGGTAGCTTGGATGAATTTGAAAAAAACAGGGGTTTATTGCTGGAAAGTCTGGAGCAGACCCAGGAAAGAGCAGTTCAGAAGCAGAAAGATAGTCAAAGAGGGCAGCTGGCACTGTTTGACGATGAACAGCTGAAGAACAATCATAATGGCAAGGAGCATTATGATATAGTTTCCTGGAGTTTTCGGGAACAGTTAAATTCTGAATTAGAAGCCTTTGGATTTTATTTCAGCGCTCATCCCCTGGAAGAATATCTCCATTATATTAAGCTCCAGGGATTGGAGACAATTTCCAATGTAAAAAAATTCCGCTCTTCCTCCAATCTGGTAGCGGGACTGGTCACTGATCTGGAAAATACCGATTACGGTTGTTTTCTAAGATTAGAAGATAATAACTCTGAAATTGGCATTAATATTCCTAAGGGAATTGTTGATCGAACTGATAAGATTCAAGTAGGATCGGTATTCGCCCTGGAGGGGAAGGTTAAGAATTTACAGGGGACTCCCACTTTCATCGCGGATAAACTGTTTAAGCTTGAAGATATAATTAAAAATAACATTGTGAATTTGCATATAAAAATCCCTCAGGAAAAAATGGATGAAGAAACTTTAAAAAAGTTGAAAAATTTGCTTGATTACAACAAGGGTAAATATAATGTTCTGTTGGAAGTAAAAACGGAAAGAGGCGAAAGTGTGGATTTAATCAGCAATTTAAAAGTTAACTTTGAAAAAGATCTGCCTTTGGAAATTTCCGCAATATTGGAAAGGAATGGGCAAGCTTATTATCAAGTTAACATAAATAGTTAGATATATTTTCAGGAGGAGCTAATATGAAGGTAACCATAGTGATATTGTCAGTGATAATCATTGCAGGCACCGTTTGGGGGAGTTTTCAACCTTTAAAATTAATTGAGACCCCCACTGCGGGAATTCCACCTCATGGTGGTTATTTGTTTGGAATCAGGCAGGATGGGCAGGGAAGATTAACTGGTTATACTGGGTACGGGTTCTCCGGCAGATTTTTTGTTTCAGTCGGTTATGGAGGGGGAAATATTTTAGGTAAAGGAGAACCGGATTGGAATCCTTACCCTTTTGTTGAAGCGCGTTTTAGAATTATTGATGAATCCATTTTAATTCCGGCAGTAGCTATAGGTTTTTCTTCTTTTGGCTACGATGAATACATAAGAGCTGACAACCGGCATTTGCGCAAACCAACAAATTTCTATGTTGTGGGCAGTAAGGCTTTTCAGTTAATTGACTTGGTATGTATTCATGGAGGAGTTTGTTTTGAACCCAATCCCGACAGTACTGAAAACCCAGTGGATCTAATGGTGGGAGGTGAATTTGTATTTAACGATATGTTTGAAATTATTGCGGATTACAGAGCGGGATTAAATGATATGGAGAAGGATGATCAATATGGGGAAGGACGGGGATATTTAAATTCAGGGTTTAGAGTGTATCCATTTCCCTCCATCGGTATTTCTTTTTATTTTTCCAACCTTCTGGAAAACGGCAGTTTACAGACTGATGCAGGAAAGATTTCCCGAAGTATGGAAATTACTTATGAAGGCATTTTTTAATTAATCTAAAGGAGAAGACATGTGTGGAATTTTTGTAATTAATCCAGGCTCCACTAGCGATGAATTAAGCTTTTATAAAGATGATCAGCTGGTTCTTCATGATGTGTCCAGATATAGTCCTGATCAACTGGCTCCTTACGAACATCAATCTGTGCTATCTCAACTTGATTTCAGATTTAAATTGATTGTTGAAACTATTGAAAAAAATCAGATTAATTTAAATGATATTGATGGAATCATCGGACGGGGAGGTCTGCTCCATCCCATCCCCAGCGGCACCTATTTAGTTGATGAAAAAATGCTGGAGGATTTAAGACAAGGATTGATGGGAGATCATCCTTCCAATTTGGGAGGTATATTAGCAGTTATGCTGGCTCAACTGGTAGAATCTTCCACGGAGAAATCCATCCCTGCCTTTATCGCAGATCCGGTGGTGGTAGATGAAATGTGGGAGTGGTCCCGCTATTCAGGAATGCCTGAAAATCCGAGAATTTCAATTTTTCACGCCCTAAATCAGAAAAGAGTGGCTCGAAATGTTGCTGAGAAAATTGGTAAACCTTATCAGGAGTTAATATTAATTGTCATTCACGGGGGGGGAGGAATCTCAGTGGGACTTCATTACAAGGGAAAAGTGGTGGATGTGAATAATGCCCTGGACGGGGAAGGACCCTTCACTCCTCAGAGAAGTGGAGGAGTTCCTGCAGGGAGGTTGGCCAGAATGTGTTTTTCAGGAAAATACAAGTTAGATGAGATCAAGTTGAAAATCAAAGGAAGAGGAGGATTGGTTTCTTATGTGGGAACTTCTGATCTGGTTTTACTGGAGAATTACATTAAGGGTCAGCCAGTTGATTTATTCCAGCAGAAACAAATTAAACCTGAAATTACTCCTCAAAAAGCAGCAAAGATTGTGGAGGCAATGTCCTATCAAATAGTTAAAGAAGTAGGCAGCTTAGCTGCTGCGGCTGGAGTTGCTCCTGATGGAATAGTGTTCTCAGGAGGAATTGCCTACTGTGATTTGGTCGTTGATTTTATCAGGGAAAAATTGTCCTGGATTTCAGAGATATTTGTAATACCGGGAGGCGATGAAATGTCCGCACTTAATGACGCTGCCAGAAGAGTTTTATCCGGGGCAGAAAAAAGCAAGTGCTATAGTGATTATATTTAATCTAAAATCAGCTTTTTTGCTTCAAGCCGGGACATAAACCGGAGTTTCAGTACATAATATTATTGGAAAATTTCAGGTTCCAGGTAAAATTTCATATACATTTTTCAAAAGCATGAAAATCGCTTTTATAAACTATATTATAACGTAGTTTTAATTTTTTTTAATACAATTTCTTGACATTAATGATTATCTAAACACAAAATATGGTGATTTTTGTCATGTTTTTAATTAAACTCTGAACTTACTTTCGAGAAATGAAACGTGAATAATAATTTATATTAATTTGATATTCCAGTAAACCAGGATAGGGAATAGGAGGAGATATGAGATGCCCTTTTTGTGGAAGTGAAGAAAATAAAGTTGTTGATTCAAGACCGAGCAGGGAAGGGCAGGCAGTTAGAAGAAGAAGAGAGTGCTTGTCCTGTAAGAAAAGATTTACCACTTACGAATATGTTGAAAGATTTCCACTCATGGTAATTAAATCAGATGGTCGGAGAGAGCCCTTTAGCAGGGATAAATTGATGGGGGGCATCGAGTTGTCCTGTAAAAAAAGACCAATTTCTATGGATCAGATAGAGTCAATGGTTAATGATATTGAAACTAATGTCAGCAGTTTATCAAAAATGGAAGTTCCCTCCAATAAGATCGGAGAAATGGTTATGGAATCTCTTAAAAAACTAGATGATGTCAGTTACGTACGTTTTGCTTCAGTATACCGGCAATTTAAAGATAAAAAGGAATTTCTTGAAGAGCTCATGAACATGTTTGAACAGGAAAGAGAGGTATAAGTAATGCCCAGAGATACTAGTTATATTAGAAAACGCGACGGAAGAGTTGAAAAATTCGATATCAATAGGATAAAAAATGCAATTTTAAAAGCGCTACAAGCGGTGGACCGGTCTGATGAAACTCTGGCTCAGTTATGTGCCCGGGAAGTTGTTGAAGAACTTAAATCCAAACCTCTCAATTACTATCCGGAAGTAGAAGAAACCCAGGATATTGTGGAAACTGTATTATTTAAGTATGACCAATATGATGCCGCTAAAGCTTATATCTTGTACAGAGCGCAGCATAAAAATATTAGAGATGTCAAAAATGCTTTTTTGGATGTGGTGGAAATTTTAGACAGCTATGTTTATCAGGATGACTGGAGGGTTCGGGAAAACTCTAATTCAGATTATTCATTTTCCGGACTCTTACTTCATGCCGCCGGAAGCATGGTTGCCAATTATACCTTGAATAAAATTTATCCCCCTGAAATTGCCTATGCCCATAAGCACGGTGACCTTCATGTACATGACCTGTCCATGGGTATTGCCGGATATTGTGCCGGCTGGTCAATTAGAGAGTTGTTGCTGAGTGGATTCGGAGGAGTATCCGGAAAAGTTTCAGCAAAACCACCTCAGCATTTAACTACTGCTCTCGGTCAAATTGTTAATTTTTTAGGCACAATGCAGAATGAATGGGCGGGAGCGCAAGCATTTAATTCTTTTGACACTTACCTGGCTCCCTTTATCCGTCATGATCAGCTTGACTACAACTCAGTAAAGCAAGCTATCCAGTCATTTATATTCAATCTTAATGTCGCTTCCCGGTGGGGAGGGCAAACTCCTTTTACCAATTTGACCTTTGACTGGGTTGTTCCCGGAGATCTAAAAGAGCAGCCAGTTATCATCGGAGGAGAATTTAAAGAAACTGTTTACAGTGATTATCAGGAGGAGATGGATATTATCAACCGGGCTTTTTTACAAGTTATGGCTGAGGGAGACAGCACTGGTAGGATTTTTACTTTTCCCATTCCCACCTACAACATTACTGAAGATTTTAACTGGGATAGTGAAAATGCCCAGATTTTATTTGAGATAACCGCAAAATATGGAATCCCCTATTTTCAAAATTTTATAAACAGTGAATTAAATCCCTCCGATGTAAGATCAATGTGTTGCCGGCTGCAACTGGATCTGAGGAAACTGAGAAACAAAACAGGAGGACTGTTCGGCAGTGGAGAAAAAACAGGTTCCATTGGAGTGGTAACCATTAATCTGCCCAGGATTGGTTATCTGGCAAGAGATGAGGAAGATTTCTTCAACCGTCTGGGTAAAGCTATGGATTTAGCCAAACAAAGCCTGGAAATCAAACGTAAAATAGTTCAAAAAAATATGGATCGAGGTCTTTTTCCCTACAGTAAAATCTATTTGGGCACTCTGGAACATCATTTTTCCACTATAGGGTTAGTGGGGATGAATGAAGCAGTGGAGAACTTCTTCAATGGTCAACACAATATAGTTACAGACCAAGGAAAGAAATTTAGTGTGGAAGTACTGGAATTCATGAGAGAGAGATTGAAAAATTATCAAGAGGAAACGGAAAATATATACAATTTAGAAGCAACTCCCGCTGAGGGAACCTCTTATCGATTGGCCCGAATTGATAAGAAATTATTTAACAACATCATTACCGCAGGAGAAAATGAACCTTATTACACCAACTCCTCTCTTCTGCCGGTGGGCTATACCGATGATGTGTTCTGGGCTTTGCAGCACCAGGACAGTTTACAGACAAAATATACGGGGGGGACAGTTCTCCACATATTTTTAGGCGAAAAGCTGGAAAGCATTGGGGCTACCCGGAAATTAATTGAAAAAGTTGCCCATAATTTCCATCTACCTTATTTCACCCTTTCCCCGACCTTTTCGGTATGCTCTGAGCACGGCTACCTTGCCGGGGAGCAATATCAGTGTCCTTACTGCAGCAACAAGACTGAAGTTTACAGCAGAATTGTCGGTTATTATCGCCCGGTGAATAACTGGAACCAGGGTAAAAAAGAAGAATTTTCCCAACGTCAGGTTTATAAGATTTATGATAATAAACCGGAGATTACTGCGGAGCAACAAAAAATTTCCACCACTTCTGGCGTATCCGCTGAATAGGGGATAACTTACTGATTGTAGTACAATATGTTATTCGGAGGATTGTTAAAGTTTTCTGCATTAGATTATCCCGGTCATCTAAGTGCAGTGGTATTTACCCAAGGTTGTAACTGGAGATGCCCTTTTTGCCATAACCCTGAATTAATACCCCTGAACTGCTCAAATCCGATAAGTAATGAGAAGATTTTTAATTTTTTAAAAACCCGTCTGGGATTGCTGGAAGGAGTATGCATCACCGGAGGGGAACCAACTATCCAAAATGGTCTGATTGATTTTATCCAGGAAGTTAAACAGCTGGGGTACAAGGTGAAATTAGATACTAATGGTTCCCACCAAGATGCAGTGGAAAAAATAATTTATCAAGCCCGTCCGGATATGTTAGCTATGGATATTAAAACCAGTTGGTCTGGTTATTGTAAAGCCACTGGGGTTAAATTAAAGCAAAATTTTTTTGACCGTTTTAAACAACTGGTAGAATTTACCGAAGATAATGATGTTGATTTGGAACTTAGAACAACAGTGGTGCCAGGATTAGTGGATAAGGAAGATATAAAAAAAATTGGAGAATGGCTGGGAGGAACCAGAAAGTATGTATTACAACAATTCCGACCGGAGGTCACCTATAATCCGAATTTCATTGGTCTTTCTCCTTATTCTTCAGAACAGGTTAAAGAAATGGCCAAGTTAGCCCAGCAGTTTTTCAACCGGGTAATTGTACGAGGAGTTGATTAAAATTAGTAAAAGCGCTAATGTCAGAAAAAATAAAAAATTGTTGAATATTGAAAAAATCTTTATTTATTTTATTTTAGTTCTGACCCTGTGGGGATGGTCAGTTAAATATCCCCGCATTCCCCTGACTGATCTGAATTTTCTGCTGATAGTAGCCCAGTCCGCCGGATTGATTTATGCGTATTCACGTAACCGGATTATCACTAAAACTCAATTGTTAATATCGGGTATGTTCCTGCTTATCTCACTGGGGCTTTGCTTATTAGTGTGGAATTGGAGCAAATTCACTCCCTTAACCATGGTGTTATTACCGGTTATGACTGTTCATTTGGGGATGGTCTATCCGCAGATAAAATCGTGGTATCGTCACTACGGTTTTTTTGGTTTAAAGGTATTATACCTGTTAGGTTTATTAATATTGATTGCGGAATTTCTAGTGGTTGTCGGTGTGTTGAAAACCTCCCTTACCCCAATGAACCTGGGTACCTTGAATTTAAGTTGTTGGGGTTTGGTGTTGCTAGTTTTGACAGGAGGATGGTTTTTTCAGTATTTTAGAAATAAAGCTGTTCTCTTCCGCCGCAAGCTGCAGTACTTGCTGTGGGGGTTGTTGCTTTCAACAGCTGCTGGTTTGACAATTTATCTTTGGGAAAAATTTGAGTGGAGTTGGATAATTTTTATACCAGGATTTTACTTTGCATATTTGGCCACTTCTCCTGGTCATCAATCAAGTCCCACCAGGTCAATATTGGTTAAGCTGTTATCGGGAATTCTGACTTTCCTGATCAGCTTATCCTTGTGTTTAATTCCGGTTAAATTGTATTCCCTTCCTCTGATCATTGTATTTCTGTACGGTGCTTTATTTGCCTCCATGATTGTTTTCTTTTACCCCCAGGTAGAAAATTTCTTTGACCGTTTGTTGTTTGGACCGAGAAGGCAAAGAGTGACTAAAGTGGCGGAGTTTATTGATGAACTGTACCACTATACAGAATTTTCCAGGTTGACCGGGCAATTTACTTCGACCATCAGAAAATTTACAGATGCTCAGTACTGTATTTTGTTGCTGAGAAAACAAGATGATTTTGAAGTGCAAATCAGTGATGGAGAAGTGAGCATACCTTCTCAATTCAGTTTTAACTGCCATCAACCCCAGGGAATAATTAATTATATTGAAAGTGTGGCCAGGACAGTGATCATTGACCAGGAAGACTTCAATGTCGGATTTAGAGAAATCTCGGTTGAAGATAAAGTGTATCTTTCCAAAATTAATACCCAATGGATTTTTCCCCTCTATCTGGGAAAAACATTGTGGGGTTTAGTTCTGGGGGCAGGGATGAATAAGCCCCTGGACAAATGGTATCAGGACAAGCTGATTCAACTGGCATGTTTAGTTGTTCCCATGATGAATTTGCTAAAGGAAAGCCAAGTGAGATTACAAACTCAGGTTGAACTTCAGCAAAAAGAATACCAGCGGTATCTTATTTCCAAAGTTGAGCAAATGAATAAAGCGGTAAAATTTAAAAATTTAATATTTCAAAAAGTAACTTTAATCGGGGCCGACCCCGGTAACCTTGTCAATATTGTTCAAATTTCTGATGGGAATTTTATTGCCGGCAACCTGCATGGGAAAGATGGCATGGATAGCATTATACAGATTCTTGGTCTGAATAATTTATTAGATAAAACTTTTGATTTTTCCCAGTTCAATCCCCTTGAACTGTTCAAATCTGAAAAATTAGTTTTAGATGATTACGCTTTAGTTGCCGGAGATGAGAGCGGATTTAAACTTTGGTCATCAGGGCAGGGATGTTGTTTTGGTATTTATTCCCACGGTGTTGAAAAAATCGAAGGAAAATGGTATCAATTCAATTCCCGGTTGAACAAATTAGTTTTATTCAGCAAAGAAGTTTACCATTTGAAAAATGTAAGACATCAAAACCTGTCTGATGATATCATTTATTCAGGGCTGGTTGAGATAAACTGGAAAGATAGGAAGCCAATTGAAAAAATAAGGGAATTATTATTAAACTTCACTGCAAATTCAAATGTTGAGAGTGATGTTAAGATTTTAACTATTACACTATGCCAAAATTAGCTTATTATGTAACTTCACACGGATACGGTCATTTTCTTAGAACTTTGGAGATTATTAAAGACTTCAAGGGCTGGGAAATATGGATTTTAACTGATTTCAATAAAATTGATATCACTGAGTTCCATGATGAAGTATCCTTTCAAACCCGCCATTCAGTTATTGATGTAGGGGTTGTACAGCATGATGCCCTGGAAATTGATATAGAGCAGACCTTGGAAAAGAATTTAGAGTTGGAACAACAGGAAAAACAGATATTACAAAGAGAAGTTGACTTCATTCACTCTGAAAATATTGATATAATTTTTAGTGATATACCTCCCCTGGCATTTAAAATAGCCCAACTTGCAGGTATTCCCTGTTATGGAGTCAGTAATTTTTCTTGGGATTGGATTTATGACGGTCTTGCCCATTATCACCGGGACTATCTCAGGTTTTCGGTAAAATTTTATAATTTTTATCAAATGGCTGCAGGTTTGTTTCAATTGCCCTTTGCTGGTCCGATGAGGGCATTTAAAAAAATTTATCGGATGGGACTGGTAAGAAGATCCCCGGCAATTAAATCACCCCAACAAATCAGGAAATTATTGAATATTCCCCAAGATGCAAAAGTTATGTTACTGACTTTTGGAGGACAGGAATATCTGCCTCCTTTGAGAAAAATTGAAGGTCTGTTGTATTTAGTCCCGGGAAAAGTAGATCGCAGGATGAGAGATAGCTATATTGAAGTTTCCACCAAAAATTTTTCTCATCCGGATTTAATTGTAGCTTCGGATATTATTTTTTCAAAACCGGGATATGGAATTTTATCGGAAATTTGGGACTTGCCCAAATTATTTATCTACACTGACCGGGGACCTTTTAGGGAATATGAAGTACTTAAGAAATATATTGAAAAACATATTCCTTCCAGTATTTACATCCCCTCCAGCGCGGTTAGAGATGGCAGCTGGTTGAGTATGGTGAAAAGTAAAATATTTTATTAGGGAGAGGAGGGAGTTTTACTCCCTCCTTTAAAACAGTTTAACTATTCAAATAAACTGAGAATATCCTCCATGACATTTCCGGTACCATTGATTACTACATATCCCCATGCTTCCTTGCCTTCAATTTTACTCACTGAAACAATTGTGCCCAACCAATCCATTTTATCTGCTACTTTAGGAGCAAACATCCTAATGGTGGGGGTAACTTTTTCCATATCCACGAAAAAGATAAAAGGATATTGGTCAGGATTATCAATACCTGCTTGTTCTAATACTTCCGCCATGGAGATATCCTGAGCGGTTAAATCATCCATGTTTAGGGTTACCAGTACATTGTCATCGGAAATTTCAATTTCAATTTCATTATTGCCTTCGGTCATGGTGTAGAGGTTTCCTTCTCCCTGAAGTTTACCCTCAGTGGCAGCCTGGACCAAGGTCATAAGTTTGCCTATTGCTTTACTATCGTTGATGCCCATTACTCCACCAGCTTGGGGAGCCATGAAATTCACATTGGCTAGCAGTATTTGGAAGTCACCTTTCAGCATCCCCCAACATTCATCTTCAGTGAAACCAAATTGCTCGTAGCTGAATTCCTGTTGATCCTCCATGAACGGACTGATAAGATTTTTCAGCCCTTCCATATTGATAACCATTCTCATATAGGCAATGACATCTCCGGAAATTTCATTTAGGGAATAAGCACCCGAAGGTATTTCATTGGCTAAGTATAGAGAAAGTAAAGAATTTTCTTTCAACTCTTCAGCATAGCTGGCATAACTCTTTATGGCAATTCTGCTTTCTTCTATTTCTCCTGCAATTATAGCGTAATTCATTTCAGGTAAGTCAAAGAAACCTTCAGGCAGTTCATCGGTATCTGCATCCTCCATCGCCTCTTCTATCATCTGGTTGTAGAATTCTCCGTTGATGAAACCGATAATGGCGGGATCATTAACTTCAATTTGCCCCATTGCATTCTGGAAAGATTCATTTCCAGCCATGGACTGATCTTCCGGTAAATTTTCCAGAGTTTCAATTAATTCCTTGGCATCTTCACCTACCGCGAAAGCCAGATTTTCACCTATTCCTTTGAAGTACAATTCTTCGTCCTCGGTTTTCACCGTGATCAGTCCATCCTCTCTGGTTATTTCAGCTTCCTGCTCATTTTCTTCTGCCATTTCATTGACGAAATCAAAGGTTTTCTCCGGATTGGTGGAAGGAATGAGGATGACGATGGTGGGAATTTTTTCAGCATCGGGATCAAAATTAAAATCAGTTATCATGAAGGCCAATTTGCCCTCAGGATTAAATCCGGCTTCCTTGAATTTTTCGTAATCGAAATCCTCGGAATTGGCAAAAGCCTTGGTCATGATCTGATCCATATTGATTGCCTTCATGTCCAGATAGAAAAACATGGGCATGTCCGCGGGTACCATTTTGGCTAGTTCAATTTTTTCAGGAGTAACCTGCTCCGGTCCTTTAGAACAGCCGCTAACTGCTATCAGCATCATTAAAACTAACAACATAGTGGGGGCGATTATTTTTTTCATCCTTCCTCCTTGTTGACTTTTCCCAGAAATTTATTGGTTGTTAATCTCATTATTTACTTATCTTGATCTATATCTAAGGGTGCTGCCTACCGACAGATAGCGTTCTCTTACGGAGGGATTCCATCTTTTCAGATCTTCTACAGTTACCCCTAATCTGCTGGCTATCCGGGTAAGAGTGTCTCCTTCCCTGATTGTATAGGTTCGGTATTGAGGGGGAGGGGGTGCAGTTAAAGAAGAAATGGTGGATTGAGAAAGATATTTTTCAGATTCAGGAAGAGGATCAAAGTTTACATGGAACAATTCGTTGGTGTTGGGGGGGATTCTTACTAGATATAAGGTTTCACCGGGAGGAGTGAATGATTGCAGCAGCTGGGGATTTAATTCTTTTATATCATCTTTAGTGGAACCAACAGAATTGGCAATCAAGCTTAAATTTACCGGTCCGTGAACGTAAACAGTATCATACTGCCAAGGTTCTTCGTAATTTACAGACATGCCGTAAATTTCAGGTTCCCTGGCAATTAGCATTACTGCTAATGCTGCTGGAACATACCCCATGGTCTCATTGGGAAGAGAAAGTCTCCAGTAATCATCTGTTCCTGCTGAATTAATTGCCCTTTCCACACCATGTTCACCGCAGTTATATCCAGCCAGAGCTAAATTCCAGTCTCCAAACCTCTCGTAAAGAGAGGACAGATATCGGGCAGCGGCGATAGTTGATTTATAAGGATCCCTGCGCTCATCAACATAACTGTTGATTTTTAAACCGAAGGTCCGGGCGGTAGATGGAATAAACTGCCAAATTCCGGCTGCTGAAGCAGGGGATATGGCATTGGGGGAATAGCCGCTTTCAATTATGGGCAGATAGGCAATATCATGGGGAAGATTGTAATCTTCCAGTATGTCCTCAATCATGGGCAGATACTTTCCGCTTCTCCGGAGATAAGTCATCATGGAACTGCGTCCACCTCCGGTATAGTAATTCATAATTTGTTCAATCCGGTCATTCACCGATATGTTGATTAAAAGCTGTTCAGTGGTTTCCATCACCGGATATCCCCATAATCCGTTAGCGGCGCGTATCTGGGCAGAAGATATCCTCCGGAGATTGAGATTGTAACGGCTTACGATGAATGAATCGTAAACTTCTTCAATAGGAATATCCAGCAGATACCGCATGCCGTCACTGGCAATTTGATGGGCTAAATTATAATTTTCATTTTTAAGAGCTTCATTTGCCTCGGTGAAATGTTCTTCTGCTAATGTTAACAGTAAATTTGCCAAAGTATCCGGGGACACTGCTTGAATATAACCGGTTTCATATTCTGAGTCATCAGTGGTAAATCCAGTTTCTCCGGTTCTTGGTGCGCATTGTCCCATAAATAAACTTAAAACCAGAATTGATAAATATAAAAATATCCCGACTTTTTTCATATTCATACTAAATACACCTTTTTTATTTATGTTTAAACAATTTATGATATTGCTTTAGATTAGTCTGCGACAAATCAGACACCCCTCTATATCTTTTGAAATCTATCACTTAGATTAAATTTCTAACTTAAAACCGGCTAATTGTCAACAGATAAAACTAGATCATTTATACATAATTCCCAGGGTGATTGTAAAGTTTTTTATTAATGAGTATAATCTGGTAAATTTTATGCAATTATAAATTATTTTTTGCAAACCTATTCAGATAAAGGTATTTTGGAGGTGTAATATGATTATAGCAGTAGTTGGTTCTGGGGGAAGAGAATATGCTTTAGCTAGGTATTTGGGGGGTGAACATCAATCCAACCAAATTTATGTCCTTCCTGGAAATCCGGGAACAGATTTGTTTGCCGAAAATATTCAGGTGGATGTAAATGACTTGGATTCAACTGCTGCTGCTATTCGAAATATTAATCCTGATTTAATTGTGGTCGGTCCGGAAAATCCTTTGGCCGAAGGGATTACTGACCGGCTGAGTTATGATGGATTTAAAGTATTTGGTCCTATTGCCCAGGGAGCCAGAATTGAAAGCGATAAACTGTGGGCAAAACAGATTATGATGGAAACAGATATTCCTACTTCTAAATGGTTGCCGGTTGATAAATTGGAAAATTTATCCCCGGTGATAGAAAGCTTTGAATTACCCGTGGTGATTAAAGCTAGCGGTCTTGCCGGGGGAAAAGGAGTTTTCATTGTAAAAGATAAAGAAAGTGCGGAGAAAATTGGAAAATCCCTGCTGGAAGAAAAAAAACTGGGATCAGCGGGAAAGCAGATAGTAGTTGAAGAATGTTTGGTCGGTTCGGAAGCCTCGTTTTTCTTTATTACTGATGGACGCAATTATCAGTGGTTGTGTCCTGCTCAGGATTACAAAAGGGCTTTGGACAATGATCAAGGACCTAATACCGGAGGAATGGGGGCAGTTGCTCCGGTGAAGACTGAATTGATTTATGAAGTAGAACAGCGGATAGTGCTACCTTTGCTTGATTATCTCCGGTATAAAAAAATCGAGTACCGAGGAGTAATTTACATCGGTACCATGATCGTGGATGGACATCCCAAGGTGCTTGAATTTAACTGCCGGTTTGGAGATCCGGAAACCCAGGTCATTTTACCGTTGGTGGCAGAAGGACTTACCACATCGCTGCTTTCTGCTGCAGCGGGGAAATTGGAACCTAGTTTGAAATTTAAGACCATTCCTGATTCTGATGAAATTATGAAATCGTTGGGAGTAGTTATTGCTTCAGAAGGATATCCCCACAAAGCAGAGACTGGTTTTGAGATCACCGGTGTTGATGAACTTAAAAAATCTGATCTCATTGTTCATTATGCCGGAGTAAAAAAACAACAAGATCATATTATCAATGGGGGGGGAAGAGTATTCACTGTCACCGGAATTGGAAATAATTTTAAATCAATCCGGGAAAATCTCTATACTAATATTAACCGGATTAAATTCAAGGGAGCTTGGTATAGAAAGGATATCGGCAAGGAATTTTCTTCCAGCTAGTATTTCTCCGGAAAATTATCTGGATGGTTAAATGCTGTCTGAGTAAAGGGATTGTAATTTTATCAGTTTTTTTTGAACATCCTGAAGATGCCAGTTCACGCAGTCCACACTGTCTTCCAAAGAGAGAATTCTTAATTGAAGGGTCTTTAAGGTGTCCGCGGGAATGGGGGGAGGAGGTTTCCTGGCCAATACAAATCTTCCTAAGACAATTCCTATCAGCAGTAATACCAATCCCCAGAAAACACCGGCAAAGATGGATAATTTAGGTTCGGAAGGAAGCATGGTTAAATTTATTACATCATTATTTAATTGTAAAGAACTGAATTTAATATCCTTGAAGTTCTGAATTAATTAAAATTTAAAGATGATCAGTTAAAATATTACCAATAAACATTTATAATGATTTTTTAAACAAGCTGTGATTTTATTTAATAACTGATATCACCGAATACAAACATGAGGATTAAATTTAATTATGAACGTAAAATTTAAAAAAATAGTTCCAATTTCTACATTGTTGGTAATTATATGGGTGGTAATAGTTATCACCGTATTGATGATCTGGTTGGCGATCATGCTTCTGCACAATGGAGAAACAGCAATAAATGATATGTACGAAAGAAATTTAATGGCTCTGGCTACCAGCTACACTCAGAGTTTTCAGCAGCTGTATGCTGCCCAGCAAATGGAAGAAAAACTACTTAAACTAAATTCATTATCCATTGCCCATATGATTGATCATTTAGATAATATTTCTGATCCTTTACTGGCTCGTATTGCCCTGGAAAATAATTTAGCCAGAATAGATAAAATTGACCAGAATGGAAAAGTGGTAGCCACCTCTTCTCCCCACTTGGAAGTTCCCTATTATCCTGGACTGAAATTCCTGATAAGCGGCAGAAGAGAAGAAATAATTATTTGGGCAACTGAAATGGTAGACACTACAATAGGTATTCCTTTTAGGAATTACAAAGTGGCTGCAGTGAGATCGGAAGACGGGGGAGCAATAGTAGTGTACCTTGATGAAAGTTTTGTAAGTTCAGTTTTATTTTATGCTTCAGTGTCAAGGCTGGTAAAAGAAGCAGGGACAACTCCGGGAATGGCTTATTTGGCTATGCAGAATTTTGAAGGGATTGTATCCGCATCGGGTAAAGTGGAACATTTAACCAGAATTGAAAATGATTTGTTTATACAGGATGTTCTCACTGAGCAGATTCCATTAACCAGGAAGACAAATTTTAAGGGAACTGAAATTTACGAGGTTATTGCTCCGTTGATTTATGAGGGTTATCCTTGGGGGGTATTGAGGATCGGGGTTTATGTTGACGATTATCGAAGTCTGTTAACCGGATATCAACGCCGTATCTTCTTAATGTTCTTCTTTTCCTGGATTGCTTTGTTGCTGGCAGTGGCAATAGGAATTTTAGGATATCACTATTTCTCCCTGAAGAGACAATTATCTTCAACAGAAACTATTACCAGTAATTTAGTGGATTCTGCCAACTATGGAATATTTGTGGTAAATAGAGACCTTGCCTTTATTAGAGTTAATCAATACGGGCGTAATTTATTTGGATTGGGTGATATTAAAATTAAACATAGTTCATATAAAAATGTATTTCCCCAAGATGAAATCTTTATAGAAAGAACCCGGGAATCGGGAAGAGAATTAAAAGATTCACTGCAAATTCTTAGTTTTCCGGGGGGTAGGCAAGAGGAATTTTTAATAGACACCGTAATCCTGCGAGAGCAGGGTATCCCCCTGGGAATAGTAGCTTTTGTAAAGGAATTCAAGCAGATACGCAAGGAAAGGGAATTGGAAAGTGAAAAGAAGAAGCTGAAGGAAATTTCTCAGATCATGTCTTCAATTGCCCATGAATTGAGAAATCCCCTGAATGGTATTTCCTTGGCTGTTCAGAGAATAAACAAGGAATTTAACTTGGAAAACAATGCTGAGCTGGAATCACTGGTTAAGCTGCTATCTTCAGAGGTAGGCAAGCTGGAAAACAAGTTAAGTAATTTCATATTATTTGCCCAACCCATCACCCCAGGACAGGGCAGGGTGAATCTGATGGAGATAGTGAATGATTTAGAAAAAATTTCTTCCTGTCCGATTTCAATAAAGTCCGATGTTTCAGAAATTATGATCCCCGGGCAGAGATCATTCCTCTACCGGATGTTTGAAAATTTAATTGACAATTCCCTTAAAGCCAAGGCTACCAATGTTGATATTGAAGTGATAAATAAATCTGACCAGGTTATTGTAACAATAGCGGATAATGGGGAAGGAATCCCTTCTTCCTACCTCCAGGATATCTTTAAACCTTATTTTTCCACTTCTCCATCCGGAACCGGTTTGGGCTTGTATATAGTTAACCAGATTGTCCAAAATTACCAAGGGAGTATTGAAGTGGAAAGTACTCCCGGGGAGGGCACCATTTTTAAAATTAATCTAAGAAAAACCAATGAACAAAAAGAATAACTATAAACACAGTATTTTAGTAGTGGATGATGAGATTTCGCAACGCGAACTTTTAACCGGAGCTTTGGTTAAAGAAGGATATGAGGTTATACAGTGCGGGGATGTTGAGAAAGCAAAGCAGGCTTTTCTGAATAATTTGATTGATGTGGTCATTACCGATCAAAAACTGGACAAAAACCAGGAAGGAATTGATTTACTAAAATGCTGCAAAAAAATAAACCCGGAAATTCCGGTAGTGCTGATTACTGCTTATGGTGATATTGAAAATGCAGTATCCGCGATGAAATTGGGGGCTTTTTATTATCTGACCAAGCCCATAGAGCTTAATGAATTATTGACCATCATTAACAAGGCTATTCAAGATCTAAATATTATCAGGGAAAGCAGATTGATTCAGGATAAATATTTAATGAATTTAAAAGAATATCCAGTGGTGGCGGAAAGTTTGGAGATGAAAAATATATTATCCATTATCTCCAGGATTGCTCCTTATCCAATTTCAGTATTGATTACCGGGGAAAGCGGGGTGGGCAAAGAAGTGGTGGCCAGGTTAATTCACGGTACTTCTCCCCGAAGTAAAAATCCTTTTATTGCAGTTAACTGTTCGGCAATTCCGGAAACTTTGCTGGAAGCTGAATTGTTCGGAGCAGAAAAAGGGGCGTACACAGGAGCTCATACTTCCCGCAAAGGCAGGTTTGAACTGGCTGATCAGGGAACTATATTTTTAGATGAAATTGGAGATGTCTCTCCTGCCATTCAGGTTAAACTGTTAAGGGTGCTGGCGGAAAAGAGTTTTGTAAGATTAGGAGGAGAAAAGGTTGTCAAAGTGGATGTCAAGGTAATAGCGGCGACCAATCAAGATCTTGAAGAAAAAATAAAACTTGGCTGTTTTCGTGAAGACTTATTTTACCGTTTAAATGTGGTGGCAATAAATATACCTCCGTTGAGAGAGAGGAAGGAGGATATTGTACCGCTCACTGAGCAGATCATGAATTCACTGCGGAGTAAAATGCCGGAAAAGAAAGAAATAAAAATATCCTGGGAAACCCAGAAGATATTAATTAAACATCATTGGAAAGGCAATATCCGGGAATTGGAAAACGTGCTTCATCGCGCTTTTGTATTATGCCGGGGAAACCTGATAGAGCCACAGGATCTAAACCTTCATCCTCCCACCGGAGATCTTTCTTTGGAAGAAGTGGAAAAAAATCATATTTCCAGAGTATTGAACATGACTGGAGGTAATATTCAGAAAGCTTCAGATTTACTTAAAATCCACCGGAATACTCTCAGGGATAAAATCAATAAATACGGTTTGAATTGATGTTTGTACTCTGGTGTATAATTTTAAGCATGTCTAATGAACCAGTTTCTTACCAAGCTGGGTATATGTCCTATGACTGGTTAAATAAAACAGTAATTTTGAGAGATTCCGCGCAGGTAGTATATCAGGACATCATTTTAAGTGGAGATACCATATATTATTATCCGGAAAGAGAAATTATTGAAGTAAGAGGCAATATGAAACTGGTGCAGGGAGGGGAGGAGCTGTTTGGCGACGAACTGATCTTTAATCTATCCACCAGTTACGGAATTGTGGATAGGGGAAAAACTCATATTCCCGAAGGATACTTTACTGGCGAACAAGTATACCAGCTCAATGATAAACTGTGGTTAGTTAGCAATGGTACCTTTACCACCTGTGAACAGGATGATTATCATTTTTGGGGCAGCAGGATGGTGATTGAACATGATAATATGCTGATTGCAGAACCGGTAATTTTATATATTGGCAATGTCCCCGTGGCTGCTCTCCCCTGGTGGTTTTATCCTATTAAAAAAGGGCGTCACAGCGGCTTTTTATTTCCTCAATTTGGGAATAGCTCTACCGAAGGCCGTTATGTAAAAAAACTGGCTTATTATTGGGTGATTAATGATTATGCTGATATAACTTACTACCTGGATATCATGGAGAAAAAGGGAATAAGATTTAATGGAGAGGGAATTTATTTAATTAAACCTTACTTGTCGGGATCAATATCCGGAAGTTATATCAGGGAAATTGATACGGGGATTGAACGCTGGAGAATTGAAGGAAATCACCGTCACCAGATCAGTCCCACTCTTAATTTATTTGGACAAGCGGACTGGCAAAGTGACCGCAGGTATCGTCTGGACTATCAGGAAGATATTCTGGTGGATTTAAATAAACAAACTTCTTCCTTTCTATCCCTGTCCAAGAGATGGAATTCTTTTGCTTTACAAATTTTATTATTAAGACAGGAAAATTTATTGAATAATACGGTTACTGCAAAAATACCTGAATTATCCTATTCCATTCCTTCCCGTAAGTTTTTCAGCAGGGGTTTCTTATCTTCTGCTTACTATTCCTTTTCCGGTAATTTTTACATTAATTCATTTTCTGACAGCGTAAATAATTACAAAACATATTATACCAGTAATAATTTTTCTTTGCAGAATCCTGTTAGTTTAGGGGGGATATTGATTTTAACTCCTTCCTGGAGCGGCAATTTTAGCATTTACCATACTGATACCAGTTCTTCCTGGTATCATCAGCGGGATTGGAATTTTTCCATTTCTGCTTTGACTCACCTCTACGGTATGTCTCAATGGGGAATTTGGAAAATAACCAGGTTTAGGCATGTAATTACACCGTCTATAGCATATAGATATTCCCCCCCCACCAGGGCAGGAGTTATAGGCGACACAGTTTTCAATTATAACTTGGGAGATGAGACTTCTGAGTTGAATTTAAATCTCAATCAGGCAATTCAGGTTAAATGGAGATCGGGAGAGGAGGAGAGAAAATTTGAATTGTTTTCCCTGAACACTACAACAAATTATTACTTTCATAACCCCAGTAAGCCCTGGTCAAATGTAAATTTTTACTTTGATTTTAAACCGGTAAATAATGTCAATTTCAGCGCCAACCTGGTTTATGATCCGTACAGCTGGGACCGGATTAGTTCCAGCTATCAGTTGAATTCCAATTTTTCATATAAGCTTGATAATTTATTTTCAGGTCAACATCAACTCTACAGATTGTATACTGACAACCAGGAACACTACATGCGTGCAAATTTATCTTATTCCTATACCAAAAATCAAAACTTTAAAAATCAACAAATATGGGGTTCGATTTCCTTAGATCCCACTGATAATTGGACCTTAACCTATTCCGCCAGATGGGACCTGGAAAAAGGAAGCATGGTTAATCAAAGTCTGTCCCTTTACCGGGATATGCATTGTTGGGAAGCATTTTTTTCCTGGCAAAAATTTGGAACAAGATGGACTTATTCTTTTACCATCAGGATAAAAGACATCCATGATATCAGAATAAAAAGAGATATGATCAATTTGTTTGTGCCCAGGATTTAATAAATTTTTTAAATCATTTCAATTCTTATTGTTAAAA
>LKUE01000192.1 GCA_001412365.1 Desulfuromonas sp. SDB
ATTATTTTTTTTCACTGCAGCCGGACACTGTTAAAACCACCCCCCTGCGGATAGAACTAATTCAGCCGTCATTTTTGGGCATGCCCCGTAGAAATTTTTACGGATTTGATCCTCCGGATACTCTGGAGATAATATGGAAAGTTTACCTGGGCAAGGGGACTACCAACCTAAGTTCCAAACAGGGGGAAAGAACCTGGTATGGATGTGGATGGACTGGTCAGCCTCTTTTGATCAGGGAAGATTCTGGATTGTTCTTGATCCAGGGAGCTTATGATCATAATTTAAAAAAGATTAATGCGGAAACCGGAGAGATAGTGTGGGAGTACAGTTTTGATGATGTGATCAAAGGTACCGGTACATTGTGGATTAATCCTGATCCTCAAGGTGATGAGGATAGTGTTATCATTTTTCAGGGTAGCCGGTTAGGTAATGAAAATCATCTGTATTCCCATATCGTTCCCAGTTTTAGAGCCATATCTTATAGCAGCGGTGAAGAGTTATGGAGAATGAATGTCAAACAGACTGAAAGTTACAGCAGGGATGTGGACGGCTCTGGAATTATTGTAGATGACACCCTCTACATCGGATTGGAAAATGGTCTTCTGGCGGTCATAAATCCACATCCTTCCGCAGCGTATTTAGCCCAGGGCATACTCCAACCTGAAATTATTGCAGAATTCAAACTTTATTCACTTGAAGATGTATACAAGCATGCAGGCAATTTAGTTACCGAATCATCAATCTCCCGGTTAGGAAACCATTTGTATATAGCATCAGGCTCTGGTCATGTCTATGGTTACAGTTTAACCGATGATACTCTGGATTGGGATTTTTACATTGGTTCTGATATTGATGGTTCTCCGGTTGTCACTGAAGACAGCTGTCTGTTGATATCGGTGGAAAAACAATATATAAACGGTCCCGGGGGTATTTTAAAAATAAATCCCCAGGTTGATCCTGAAAGTTGTGTGGTGTGGTTTTTCCCGGTTGGAGATTACCAATACGCTGACTGGCAGGGGGGGGTCATTGGTACATGCGGTATCAATGATTATTACCGTAGTAATAGTCAGCCATATTTAGCATGTTTTATGGGGATTGACGGTTATATTTATGTAGTTAAACACCAAATCATTGACAGTCTGAGCCCCCCCCAGCTGGGTCCCGACAATAGAACTTTATATCCTCTACCTGAATTGGTATATAAATATAAAATCGGCCCCAGTATTTCCACCCCTCTTATCTTTGAGCATAAGCTGATTGCCGCTGGCTATCAGGGGATATATCTTTTCAGCTATGACCATGATTTAGTATTTTCCCTAATCCATCATCTGCCAATACCCTGTGAAGCTACCGGGGTTGTTTTCAATAACAGATTGTTTATAGGTTCAAGGGACGGTTACCTTTATTGTTTGGGAAAAAGAGTAAGATAATTGAGGCTATATATAGTTAATTAGCTATAATTATATTATAATATATATAATCATTTTTATTATCTGATAAATTTCTTAATATCTCAACATAACATAATTATTGTTTGACACTATCAATATACTGTGTTAACATATGTAAGTTACATATTATCGCATTTTAATTTATAGTAAGGAGGTAATTATCGAAATCAAAAAATTCAGTACAAAACAGGAATTAAACAATGAATTAGATCAACAGCAATATGTCAATTTTCTTTATGAGAATTTAGATCAATTTAGAGATGAAAAAAATGCAATTTCCAAAGCTATTGATTATGCTTTTTCAGATCAGCCGGGTAAGGGAGGTTTTCTGCTGGGAGGATTTCAAGAAAAAAAATTAGTGGCGGCAGTAGTAATGAACAGAACAGGAATGTCACGTTACATTCCGGAAAATATATTAGTTTACGTTGCGGTAGATCCCAATTTAAGAGGAAAAGGATTAGGTGGGAAAATTATTTCCAAAGCTTTGGAATTAGCTGATGGAAATACAGCCCTTCATGTGGAATATGATAATCCGGCTAAAAGATTATATGAAAGATTGGGATTCAAATCCAAGTACGCTGAGATGAGATTTTCAAAAGATGGCTGAACTAATTGTAAATACTGGAAAAATTGTCAAAAATATTGAAAAAATTG
>LKUE01000193.1 GCA_001412365.1 Desulfuromonas sp. SDB
TTCAGACTTTTATAGATAATTTATCCCAGGTTACTATGGGAGAGTTTGTAATAGAAAATGCAAATGAGTTTATCATTTGTGATGTGAGAAACAATCATAAGAAATTATTGAGTTATTTTGATATAGGTGAAAAAGAATTTTTGGATTATAAAAAATTAAGTATACTATAAAATAAATCTTATATTATGATATTACGTGTGATAGGTTTTTAAAAGGTTGAAGTTGGGTTTATCTTTGAACACTACCAGAGAGTAACAGTCTTTTCCTATTGCTGATGGAGCTTGTATGGCTTCAAAACCTATATTCCTTGCCTTTCTTGATATACTCTGAGTTATAGAAAAATCATAAGGGGTAATTAAAGATTCATATTTAATATCTAATCTTTCTAGAATTGTTACATCGGTAAGGTTCAAGCATCTATATATACTAACCTCAAAAGATCCTAATGCCAAGGGGAGTAAGTCCTTTTCTCTATTAAAAACCTGGTTTAGTTTTTCTCTATAAGCGCAATCAGGAGAAATTGAGAGATATAATACACCGTATTCACTTTTGGGATTATATCTCCAGGAAAATAGAATTGTATGAGCTATTTCATCAATTTCATCTGCAAAGGACTTAGAAACCAGACGGTAATATTTTTTATTTATAATTGACGATCCGGGAAAAATATCTTCTAGGGAATTAAGATTCAAGCAGGGAATCCATATTTAATAGACGCTAAAATAGATAATACTTTTTCTAATTCTTTATCAGATCTAAGGCATAATATCGGAGCAACATCATGAAGATAAGGATTAGGTGTATTCAGCCACTTTTTTGCACCTTTTGCAGTTAAAGTCTTTCTCGCTTCTTCAACAAGAATAGCAATTCTTTCCAGCGGCCGGACTGTATGTTTCCTATAATTGCCGGATTTCTTTGAAATCATCCGATGTAATTGTGATTCTGACATGCCTATGGCTTGAGCAAGTGTTTTTTCAGTTACACCAGTATTTTGGATAATCTCTTTTATAAAAACACTAACTTCACCTGCAGGTATTTTATCTGTAGAAAGAATTTCAGTTAATGTACTCATTCTTTATCCTCTAATAAATTATAAAACAGTATTGACAATTGTCAATACTGTTTTATACTATTATGCCTAAACAACCTAAATTACTTTCACAGAATATTTTTTATTGTTCCAAAACCCCTGGAAACAGACTTCCCAATTCCCCAATAATCTGGAAATTTGAAATTTAAGGAAAAGCTACCTAAAAATCCCAGCATTGGATTACCTTTTAAGGTTGTGTGAACTTCTTTAAAATATTTTATATCTGTTCTTATTTCCTGTTCTACGGTATATCCCAAACTTTTAGATATTGACAATATATTCCCAATCAAGATTTTTTCTAAAAGTTCTTTTCTCTTTTCCCAGTTTCCCAATTTAAGATACTTTTCATAATTCTGTTTGTTCAATGCCAGCCAGGGTGATTGAAAAGTATATATCTGTAATCTGGAAATTCCAAACATAACCTGTTTTAATAAAGTCTCTTTTTCAAATATTTCATTTTTAGTATTATTAAAATTTAATACTGATATATCTTCAAATACTTTCCATAAAGAATCAATTCCTTCATTTATTCCTATGAGTAAGGGGATGCAGTTTATTACTTTATATTGCACAACAGGATAGCGATAAATGAGTTTATCTTTTTCTTTGTGATTGTGAAATAAAGGATCTTCAATAAATGTGTTTCCAATATAACCTCTTATTTTTTCTACATCAGTAGAAGAAACACGAGATGCAGTACCTAACCACAGTTCAATAGATGTAATTTCTATTTGTTTCATTATACTTATATTATTTTTAAATTTTCTTTAGGTTTATAAATATCTTCTGTAAATCCTATTCCTTCCTTTTCATAAAATTGCTCATACATAATCCAAAATTTACCAATTTTAAACTTAGCAAAATCATTCGGAGTTTTTGACATCCATTTTTTGAATCTGATATTAATGGAATTTTCTGATATTCTTCTACTCAAACGCTTTAATTCATATTTTCTTTCCCATCGATCTTCAATTTCCAAAGCACACTTGATATCATTAGGTAATAATTTGTCAAATATTGTAATAATAAATTGCTCCTGCCACTCATCTCCCCTCAGCAATTTTCTAATATCAACAGGAATCTCATTACCATTTTCTTCATATATGCAAGAATATTGAGCTAGTGCATTTACAATTTTCATTGAATAGGCTAGTTTTTCACGAATATTTTGAAAATATTGTTTTCCACAATCATAAAACTGGTCTTCACAGATACATATAGCATTATTTAAACTGAAAGAAGTAGATTCCAAAAGTTTTTCATCATAAACCTGACAGGAATACGATTGTCTATTTTCAGAAATCAAATGAACTATATCTACTTTTCCTATTTCTTTTTCTCCATTTCTGTTACAACGACCACAGACCTGAAATATTGAATCTAACGGTGAAAAATCCCGAATAATATAATCAACATCAATGTCAACTCCAGCTTCAATACACTGTGTTGAAATAATTAATGGATTACTATATTTACTTATGTATTTATAAATTTTCATAATTCTTTTAATCCGTTGTAAAGGAATCACATAAGATGAAAGGTAAACTAGAGGTCGCTTTTTGATTTTTTCTTCATACATCGCTTGTCTTATTGTTTCATATATTTTTTTACTTGAATATCTTGTATTTAACACAATCATAACTGATTTATTATATAACTTATCTAATTTTGATAATAAATTAGCAGAAAATTCATCAATTGTTACTTTAGTTAGACTTAAAGAAACCTCGACTCTTTTTCTATTGATAAAATAATCTTGATGATCAGGAACACGCTCTATTGCACCTGGGAAAAACCCCGGCTGAGTAGCAGACATCAGTAAAATATGAGTATTACTTACTTCAGCAATCTTTCTAAAAAAAACTCAAAGGGCTTCCATAAATCAGAGGGAAGAGCTTGTATTTCATCAAAGATAAGAATAGCGTCAAATAGATTGTGAAACCGCATAAGATGTTTAGATTTCATGGAAAAGACTGAATAAAGTAGCTGATCAAAAGTTGTAACAATAATCTCTGAGTTCCATATGGAAAGAAAGAAGTCAACGGAATTATCGCTTCTTTCTTCTTTGTCTAATCCATCTTTGTACTCAAAATCAGCGATGGAATAGTATGTTGTATATAAACGCTTTGCTCTTTCTTTTATTTGTTCCTTAAAAACTTTTTTATAGATGTCATCTGTTTGTTCAATAATGGATAAAAAGGGAAGAGACATAATTATCTTGGGCACTATTTCTTTCTTTTTAAGCCTAACTCTCATTTTAATTGCCCAAGATAGAGATAATAGTGTTTTTCCCAAGCCTGTTGGAAGTGTTATGGAATGAATTTTCTCTTTAGGCGAAATTCGATCAATATCATTAATAGTTGAATCATATGCTTTTTTTCTATCTATATTTATTGATGCTTTATGATTTAGTGTCTCTATATACCTATCTACAATGTCATCAGAAATGGAAATTGATTCTCTTTCATATTGTTCAGGACTGTCAGCAGCGAGATAAGCTTTATCTGCTTCCAGAAGTATTGAATATAATAGGAGGCCTAATATTCTCTGTTCTATAAGATTATCTAATGAATTTCGGTGATATTCTCTATGAATTTTTCTAAGCTGCTTTTGGATTTCTTTGATTGATTTAATTGAAAATTTAACTCCTTCACATAAATCAATTCTCATAAATTTATAAGTAAAAAACTCCTGCTGAATACTATTTAATTGACGTTTGAACAATTCACATTGTAATCCTTCATCAATTTTTCTTAGAGCATCTTCAATATTATTATAAAAACCATGATGTCCTTCTATTGCAAGAAAAACTGCTAAAGGTAAAAATTCCTTCCAACGAGCTTCCATATCCTGACAACTATGAATCCATTTTTCCACAACAAACCATCCGAAAAGTCCAGAAATAAGAGAATGAGATTTATTTTTTATACCTTCTGCATATGGAATTCCTTTTATCTTACAACTAATATAATTCTGAAAATAACTTGTTGCTTTTCCAAAATCATGACAACCAGCAATATACAAACTAACTTTCTCTATGTCTTTTCTAAAAATACCTTTAAAGTTAAGAGATTTTTTCGAAATGAGATAATATGATGATTGAATTACTTGTTCTATGTGATCTTTTAAAGCTAAAGGATCATTTAAGGCATGAGATATCAGAATATTGTTCATGTTAGTCTATAAGAAACATAAAATTGTATTTTTCATCTTATAAGTGTTTAATTTCATTTTTATTGGGAGAGTATCAGGTTTCATATTAACTAAATACTGTCTATATGAAAATTTTCTTGATTCAATTTCCAAATGTGGTACCTTTAATTCCTGAATTTGATGTTTATCTGGGTCAAGTTTATTTATGAGTAATTTGCATTCATCTTTTGGAACAATAGTTTTGGTTTCATATTCACCTGGTTCTGTTTTTTCTACTTCATAATTATTTATATATTCAATATTCGCTAAAAACTCAGATAGTCCTAAACAAGGTGTATAAACACATCTATTTGATTTTAGACGATTATTGAGTTCACAATAAATGTTATTATCACATATAGAAACATGTATCAAAAAGGAGGGATTCCTAAGCAATTCCATTGGAATTTGTGTTGATTCATTATATGCTGGAGTATTCTTAAGTTTTCTCGGGTTCCAGCTTTTTTTCGGTTTTATGATTGAATAATCTATGTTACCAATCCCTGCCTGCCTAAAATTTGTAACATGGGTAAATGTTTTTATATGTTTCTCAATTTCAACAGCTATCTTTAGTTTTTTCTCATTAAAGATTTTAGCTACTTTATCCTTCTGAATTCCAAGAATTGCACCAAGAAGGCCTATAATTGTCGGCCTTGGAGGGAAAGGATAAGAAAGCGAAGACACATTTGTATATGGTCTTCTAAAATGTGCATACTTTCCGCTAATACGGAAAACAATTATTGGTAAAATTTCCATTTTTATGTAACGACTGATAACATGTCAATATCAAGATTTTCGACTTCAAAATAAGATTCTTTGTTATTCTTCTTTGCAAGCTCTCTTAGCTTTTTTACAAAATCAATCTTATTGTTATCGATTTCAAAAATGCCATAAAATTCAGGAGAAAGGCAATATTCAATTTTCTCTATCTTATCTTTTACCTTTGAAATAGCAATATATAACTCAGTGGGATCAAGCGTATAATCTCCAACTTTTCTGATGTTTATTTGTTCACCAACTTTTGAATTTAGTCTTATTTTTTCCTCTAAAGAACCAATATGATATTCAGTTGGAACTAGCCTTTCTTCTCCCTCTAACCGTATTTTTTCCTTATAAACGATATTCAACAAAAGTCGCGGTTGCTGTTCTTTCTTAGTTCGTGTATTTGCAGTCACAGATTCTCTAACACTTTTCCATAAAGCTACTTTAAACTTATCCATATCATGCTGACCAAGTTTCGTGGTTTTTGCAGCATTTTCATTTGCTACAGCATGGAAAGCAATAAGACCATATGGTATTGCATAATATGTCGTAAATGTTCCTTGTTTCAACTCCTTTTTTGAACCAAATATAGTTGTCCCATGAAAAGTCGTTTCTTCTACCTGATGCAAAGTTTCTCCAAAATTAATTTGAATTGGTCCAGTCAGGGTTCCTGTATCACCCCAGCTATCAGGTGCATCTTTAAAAGCCAATGGACTACCGAACATTTTTAGGTCAACAAAACAGTCAAGCAGTTTATTTAAAAGGTCAGCACCACTGATTTTTTTTTGTTTTGTATCATCTATCTGATCTTTAATCAGCCGTTGCTTAACTCTTTCAGTTAGATTAACTGTCTTTCTATTCACTTTTGTCACCAATATGGCATCCTCACCATCTATCTGCATCAAATAATCCCTTATAAATCTTTTAAGCCTTACATCAGTCACATAACATCTTTTTGAAACTTCATCAATTCGTGGACGGTTCTCATCCGGATCACCATTAGGATTCCCATTTTTAATATCATAAAGAAATAAAAATTCATTCCTGTTTTTAATTGATTCTGCCATCTTATTTTCCTCCTTCTATATTATTTTCTAATCTATTATCATCACTCTTACTGGGCAGATAATATCCGGACAGGCTCTGCCCAAGACAGAAATAATAAGGGATCTCCTTTCGACTTATAGTCCAATTAGAACCGATTTGCGAACCAAGTGCTCCTATCGTCTCTGCCACTCCTTTCATCTCTTCTGACCACGCAGGACGTTGAAAACTATAACTGTGTAATTTTTCTTTAGTTTTTACAAATATTTCCATTAAATCCTGAGCTCCTATCTCTAAACCCTTTAACCATCTCAATGCATTATTGGAAACTTTTTTTGCTTGTTGAAATGCAATAAGTTTTCCAAAAAGTAATCCTACTAGAAAAGTATATTGCTTTTCTGTATTATCCAATCCTGTTGCTTCTTCGCTTAAGAATTTATTAAGAGGCTTAAGTCCTTCGCGCCCTTCAAGATATTTTGCCACAAGGTTAATATTATCTGTCATTTTTATAACCTCCAATTTATCTAGAAACTTAAGTAAATAAATCATACTTGCAATATTATCCCGTATAACATAAATAGACCTTTTCTTTTCATCGGAGAGTGAGCCAAGAAAATCATAGGAAAGCTTTGCCGAAAATTCAGAAATGAGAATCTTCAAAGAAAATATCTTTTTCATGAAAATCGATTCTAAAAGATCGAGAGTGTCAACTGCGGATGCTTTAAATGGTTTCCTTCTACCCTGCTGAGGTTTTACATATTTTGCCATGCCCAAAACATTTCTAATTATCTGAAGTTGTCCATTCAAAGGATCACGTTGTAATTGCCACGGATGATTTTGAGGATAATCGTTATGTGGTCTGTTTATTTCATGAATCGCATTCGCGATTTCAGAAAGCCTTGATGGTAAAATATCGGGCAAAAATTTTCTTATGTTTTGGACAGATTGTCCACCCACTTCACCAAACAAGAAAGAAACTGTTGCAACTCCTTTATTATCAGCAATATCTTCAATTATCCCTGCTTCAGCGCCTTTAGCTACTGAAACATCTTTCTTAAGAAGATTCAGGGCATATTGGATAATTTCTAATGCTCCTCCTTTGTCATCACTTTGAACAAGATGAGGGATAATTAAAGCTTGATGGCCTGAGATAGACTGAATAAACTGAGAGAAAACATGCGACTTTGCAACAAATAAAATCTCTGCACATGTTGCACAAATAGGAAATGCCTTAAAAGAAAATTCCTTCAAAGTCCCTGGGAAGAATCCGGGTTTATCAATATTGGCAATATTGATACCTGTACCACTTAAAACATTGGGATATAATTTGTCATCGTAATTACATATGCTACATTTCCCAGCAACAGGTTCTATACCAGAAGTGGAATAGAAACCTCCAGCTATTTGTTTTAAAGAATAATCTAATACCTCCTTTATCTGACCCGGATACCTCCCATCAATTTCAATCGTAAATACATTTAGTCCTTTTTTATTATTACCAGATTTTTTCTTTTTATCGTAAATACTCCAAAAATCTTTTTTTTTAATCTTGCCATCCTGTTCCACAATAATAGATTTACTTTCAAATACCCTTATAAATTTTGAGAATATACACTTATTTTTTTTAGGTGTTTCTTCCTTGTTAACATATTGTTTAAAATACTCAATAGTGCTTTTTAATTTTTTATTACTTTTTGCAGCTTTCCATGTAGGAGAGATATAAGCTGCTTGAGAACCAGGGGTTTTTCGGAAAATATATTGAGAAGTGTCATCAACTTTATTTTTTATCTTAAAGCTTATCTTATTATTATTTATTGAAAAAACACCTACCTCTTCATCATCAATCAACTCAAACTGAAGTTTACCATAAACCCCCTTTTGAATTGCCAGTTCTCGCTGTTTAAGAAATTCATCTACTGATTCCAAAGCTTCAAAGGTAAAATTTTCAGGAAATTCTTGAATAATCTTCAAAATACCAAGATTTCTAATAGCATTTAACAATATAAAATCCTTTCATATAATATTTATAATTTTGGAATTTTAGTAATTTATTATAGTGATAATAATAGGAATATTTTTTATCAATGTTCATTAGATAAACTTCATAATACTAATTCATAATATTTTAACTATTATTTTGTTATTTACAAGGGTTTTAACGGTAAATTACAGCACATATTCCTTTTTATTGAACAGGTAGCCGGAAAAGAACAGGGAAATTCCGGTAATGACCAGCAGAATTATAACTGCCCAGAGTTTAGGGGTGGGCTCAAACTGGGTGATCAGGAAGCTGCCCTGGGAAGTGCCGAAGGGTAGGAGGGATTTGACATAATGGGCAATGGTAAGTTTCTGAGTGGTTCCGGGAAGGTACTGGACAATATTCTCCCAGCCGAATACGTAGAGAAAGCTGAATAAAATCATCCGGTTGAACAGGGTAGAAACAAGCATAAACACTGAACTGTAGGCGAGAATGGACAGAAATGCAGCCAGGTTAAAACCCAAGATTTCAATATAAAGGTGAATATTTGTTAAATTGTTGAAATTGGCAATTAAGGAAAGAAAGCAGATACTGGTGGCAATTACCAGAAAAAAAATACTAAAATAAGCGCTGAACTTTCCCATCAGAATGGACATTTTTGACAGGGGCCGGGAGGTCAGGTAACAAAGGGTTTTATCGTCAACTTCCTCCTTGATTACCCCTGATCCCAGAAAAATTGCCATAATCGGAATCAGAAAGTTGAAGAACAGAAAAGATATCATATTTGCGGAAAATTCAGCAGTTGAACCTCTACTCAGCAGACCCCCCATCTCCAAAGTCTTAATTAAAATAATCAGCAAAATAGGGCTTAAACTGAAAATTATAAAGAATCTGGTCCTGGTTTTCTTTAAACCCAACCGGAAAAATACTTTGAAAATTTCCACAATTCCCTTAAAAATACTCATCACTTACCTTTCGGTCAGATATTTAAACACCGCCTGAAGGTTATCATCAGGGGAGGTTAATTCTTTTACTTCAATATTTTTTTCAATTATCAATTGGGCAATTAAGTCCAATAATTTATCCCGATCCAAAGTTTCCACCATCAATCCCTGATCACTGAAATTTATGGACAGAACCTCCTCCCGGTTAATCAACCCCCCCGCCATTTTCCTGGACTCCTCTGTTTTTACATAAATTTTATGTGGGTGTGATTTAATTAAATCTCTAATGTAATGGATATCCCCCTCCGCAAAAACCTTTCCCTGATTGATTAAAATAATATCCTCAGTCATCGCTTCAATCTCATGAAGGATGTGAGAAGATACTATTACTGTTTTTCCCTGCTGCTGATAGGATTTAATAATATTTATTATCTTATTTCTCCAAATTGGATCCACTCCCTTCAACGGTTCATCTAATATCAGCAGATCAGGATGGTGGGCTATGCTTTGTGCAATCCTCAATCTCTGTCTCATTCCCAAACTGTAATGTTTAATTAAATCCCCAGCCCGTTCCTCCAGCCCCACTTCCACCAAAGCCTGATTAGCTTTATCCACCGATTCTCTGGAATCATAACCACTTAACTTGACCAGAGAATAGATAAACTCAAATCCGGTCATTTCCCGGTAGTAACTGTCATATTCAGGGCAATAGCCTACCCGGGTTAGCAGCTGAGGATTGGAGGGCAAGGGTAATCCAAAAATTTTAACGGTACCGATATTGGGTTTTAACTGTCCGGTTATCAATTTTAAAAATGTAGATTTCCCCGCGCCATTCGGTCCTAATAATCCTTTTATCCCTGCTCCGATGGTTAAACTGACATCCACAATTCCCAGGATATTTCCATACCACTTACTCAGTTTATCCACTTCCACCACTGGACTCATTGCTTCCTCTCCTCGCTGATTACTCTAAGTTTCATCAAAAAAGTAAAGCCAGCCAGCAAAGCTAACAAAATAAAAAAGGATATCCAGGGGGGAAAATCATGAGGTGGTTTGATCTGAAAAAATAAACTTCCGGTCATGACTATATTTTCCTTCAGGGAAAGTACTGCAAAATAATCCTTTCCGAACATTCCCTTGAACATGTTGTATCCGATATCCGAGGACAGGTAAAATACAAAAATAAGCACTTTGCTTATCCTGCTGCTCTCGGATAGAGATGACAAAAGCAAAGTAAAGCTGGTCAAAAACAGGGATGTGAAAACAGGAAAGATTATCACCGCCCCCAATAGGAAAACATTTATCATCTCTCCCTGGAATATTAACTTTAATATTACTAACAGAATGCCTGGAACCAGGGTGAACAACAGCAAGTAAAACATCAACACTGAAGCTTTACCCGACAGGTAGTCCCATACCGTCAAAGGTCTCATGAAATAAAGAGGAAGTGATTTGTATTTTAAGTCCGATGAAATCAAATCCGAACCGGCTAACAGACAAATCATAACCAGCATGAAAATAAGGTAGGCATTGGTAAAGAAGCTGTGAAACATCTGTGAATCATTTTGGAGGACTTCCACCATATCCTGAAGAAAATCAAGCTCCGGTTTGGAAGCGGCATAAATAGCTACTGCAAAAATAAAAAAAGGTATAGCCGCTAGAAAGAAGAAGAAACGGGCTCCTTTTTTACGGGGAACTTCTTTTATCCCCCGGATAAACATGGGCAGCCAGGTAATTCTCCGGTGAATTATTTCTCCGTCCCAGATCTGATATCCCTTGGTCCTAATCCACATGATCACCTTCGATGGTTTCAATGAATTTTTCTTCCAGGGATGTACTTCCTTCTTTGAAGTGTACAATGGAGTTACCGCATTCCCTGGAAATTTCAAAAAGTTTCCGGGCATTCTGCTCCCTGGACAGCATAATCTGCAAAATTCCCTTGTCCATTTCCACCACTTGTATTCCTAACTGGTTAATTTTTTCAATAAATTTTTCAGGATTTGAAGATAGTTTCAACTGGTAGGAAACTGTTTCCAGCTTGGTAATATTTTCCAGTGAATCCACTGACAGAACTCTGCCTCTATTCAGGATAATCACATGGTTACAGGTATACTCCACATCGTGGAGAAGATGGGTGGAAAATATTATATTTATCGGTTTTTCCTTTACAATATCCCTGATCAGATCAAGCAATTCCTTTCTGCCCTTGGGATCCATCCCCGAGGTGGGTTCATCCAGGAATAGTATCTTGGGGTCATGGACTAAAGCCTGAGCCAGCTTCAGCCTCTGCTTCATCCCCGTTGAAAAACTACCCACCATTCGATACCGTTCATCATCCAATCCTACATAGTACAGAACTTCATGGGCTCTCTTCATCGCTTCGGAAGGAGGCATTCCGCTTAAAGTTCCCAAATAGGACACTAAATCCACTCCGCAGATATCCGGGATCAAACATTCACTTTCCGGCATGTAGCCGATGTTTTCCCGGATATACTTTCCCTGTTTAAAAACGTCCCTTCCCATAATTTTCACTGAACCCCGGTGGGGATTTAAAAATCCCAGTAATATTTTAAGTAAAGTAGTCTTCCCTGCTCCATTGGGACCAAGCAGCCCATATATACCCGGGCCGACATTTAAACAGACATCTACAAGAGCTTTATTTGATCCGTAGTTAAAACTGACCTGATCTAATTCTATTAAATATTTAGAGGAATTTTCTATGATCACTCTCCCATGATCAGTGAGTTGAACTTTTTCCAATGACGGGCTAGTTTCCTCTGCTTGTTTAAAAATCCAGAAAACTGGGGAATTGATTTCAACTCTTGAATATTTTTATTGATCTCCTCCTGCAAGTTAAGCAGATCCTGGTCATGAGCTCTACGGAGGGAAATTTCACTGTCCAGGCGTACTATATTCAAATATAGCTGCTTTATCCGGGGATGGTTAAAAAGTTTTTCCGGATAATCTACTTCTGAGTTAGCTTGATCAATTTTCTCCAGCAACTGGACTAGCTGGGATGACTGAAAGTTAATCCGGTCAGGGTTCTTTCTCATGTCCTACTTTACCTTGAAAAATAAGGTCTTTCTTTCCAATATAGCGGTAGTAAAGTCTGGTCAATACTGCGGTAACCGGAGCCGCTAAAATTAAACCGGGCACTCCAAACAGACTTGCTCCGGTAAGCAATGCCAGCATTATCACCAGAGGGTTCAGCCCCATTGATCCTCCCATCACGTTGGGAGTTATAACCAGGGTCAATAATATCTCTTCGATGACAAATATGATTCCCGCCTTAATTGACATCACTACCGGATTGGGTCCGGAAATGGTTACCAGCAAAGTTACCAGTACAGTGAATAAAAATCCAAAATTGGGAATTATGGAAAATATTGCCGCTAATACTCCCAGCAGGGCGGCATACCTCACTCCCATCAATGATAAACCAATTCCCACAATTAAACCGTCCAGTATGGATACAATGAGTTGTCCTCGAATATAAAGCCCCAGCACGCTGTCAATTTCACGGGTCAGGAATTTTACTTTATGGGATTGTTTGGAGGGAATCAGCCGTTTAATAAAATCAGTAATCCTTTCCTGATCCTTGAGGTAGAAAAAGCTTATGACCAAAGCCATCACCGAATACCATACTGTACTTACAAGTAAAATCAGCAAGTTTCTGGCTTGCTTTAATCCTCCCTGCAACTCCTGAATCCCAATATCCATTACATCGGAAGTATTTATTTTTAAATCTTTTATCCCGATGTTATCCAGCCATTTCTGGATAATTTCCAACCGTTCTGTCCCCCACTGAACCAATTGGGGAACTTGTTTTATAAAATTATTTATTTCATTTATCAATATTGGCACCAGCAAAATCAAAAATAGAGCAATCAGGGCGACAAATGTCAGTTCCACCATAATAATTGCAATAATTTTGGGTATTTTTCTCTTCTGCAGCCACTGTACTATCGGATGCATAATATAGGAAACTACAAATGCCAAGATAAAGGGAATTAAAATCAGCTTTAGCTGGCTTATAACCCATAAAATTAAAACTATAGAGGAAAGAAAAATAAAAGGCTTAGCCCAGTTCTTGCCCCGTTCAGGAAATAAAACTAATAAAACTAAAAATGCGACAATGGGAGGAGATAACAAGTGCCTTACTGAAAATAAAAGCACCGACACTAAAATTAATATCAATATTTTTATAAGCCAGTTTTCCCTTGCATTTTCAGTCATGTATTAAGTACTCCCGGGCTATATAAGCTTCTACGGTGTAGGGATACTTCTCAATAATCTGGTTTAGTATCTCCTTAGCTAACTCCAAATCTTGATCCATGGCTAACTGTGCAGCTTTGAGAAGGTTATCAGGAGAATCTGAAAAAAGATAGTATTTAATTGCCTGTTCGGAATTATCCTGAAGTTTTAATATTTCCGCTTTTTTATAAAAACATATTTTTTTTATCTCCCTGTTTGGACAATCCAGTATAATTTGATCCACTAACTCTATTGCTTTATCCAACTCCCCGGTTTTTATCAGCTGGTCCAGTTTAGCTACTTCCCCCCCCCAATTCTGATCATTAACCAGCTGCTGTAAATACTGAATTCTTCTCTGGATGTCATTAAAATTGGTGTCATTGGTGGTTACCGGGATGTTTGAAAAAAGATTTAAGGCATTTTCAATTTCCCCTTCTGAGTACAGGCTGTCCCCGGTGACTATCTGCTGTGATACCGGCGAAATCGAACAGGATAAGTAAATTAAAATTCCAATCAGCAGTTCATTTATCAGCATGATTAAACCTATCTACTAAAAAGTTCCAATAAGGTGATTTAATTGAATTCAGGTTAAAGGGCAATTCATTTTGATTTTGGGTGTAGTGGGGATCAAAAATATTGTCAATTCCCCGGACAAAAGGATAGGGTGGATAGTGATGGGCGGTCTGGGCAACCCGCTGAGGGCGACTTTGCTGTTCTCTCATTGCCGTCTGCAAATCCAGAAGTTTCTGCAGGATTTCCCTTTGTCTTTCAATAAGAGACCGGGAAACATCACCCTGCTCCAATGACTGGGCAGCCATTTCCATTTCTCTGACTAACTGCTCCATCTCATCTATCATTTGAGCGCTTCCCTCAAAACCCTGGGCAATTTCTGACATCCGCTCAGATAATGCTCTTTGCTGCACTGCCATACTCATCATCTGGGAAGGAGACATTCCCTGGAACATTGTCTGCATACTCTGATTATTTAGCTGTGCTTGTTGTCCCGCCATCTCCGACATGCTCTGCTGGGCACCTTGAGAATTTAAGGGCATCTGATTCTGCATCAAATTTTCCAGATTTGACAGCTGGACATAGACATCATTGTATATTTTAAAGATACTTTCATACTGGGAACACTGATTGGCTTGGGTGATAATTTGATTAGCTTGCTGGAGCATGGAGATCATTCGAACATCCATAATCATAGTCATGTGGGCAATTGAATCCAGTTTATCCATTACCTGTTCAGTAGCTTTAAACGCTGCCGCGGATAAAAACAGAGGTGAATTCTGTTTGTATATGTTTTCAGCAAGTTCAGATAGGTCCAGCACATCTTCCTTGGTTT
>LKUE01000194.1 GCA_001412365.1 Desulfuromonas sp. SDB
TAGGGCTGGGCGGTGGAACTGCGCAGCAGCATCCTTTAATCTTCCCGATGCTTCATCATAGTCTACCAGTCTAATTCTCGGCATAATAACATCCTTTACCAATCATGATCATTTTATTTCCCCTTTCCAATCAGAAAACTTGATATGAAAATTTGAATTTTCATTTAAATTTTTTTCTTAAATATTTTTCAACTCCAACAATTGAATATATTGCTATTCCGGGTATCAATACGTACAGCCAATCCAGCAGCTCAATCGGTGCAGTATGGAAAGCTTTATTCATAAAAGGAGCATAGGTAAAAAGTATCTGCAGAAGAATCATAATGAAGACACCAAACAACAGCAACGGATTACTGAAAATACCAATTTTAAACATAGAGTGTCTTAATGAACGGCAATTAAACAGATAAAATATTTCACCGAAAACAAAGATATTGACAGCCAAAGTTCGAGCTAGTTCTAAACTTCTGCCCATCTGGATTGCAAATTTTAAAAATCCAAATGCTCCGGCACATAATAATATACCCACAACACAAATACGAATAATAAGAGATGAGGATAAAATGGGTTGATTGGATTTCCGCGGAGGCAAGTGCATCACTCCGGGTTCAATCTTTTCAAAGGCAAGCATTAAGCCTAAAAGAATCGCGGTGGTCATATTAATCCAGAGAATTTGCACAGGTAATATTGGCAAGGCAATTCCTGTTATAACTGCTAATAAAATGACTAATCCTTCTCCAAAGTTTGTAGGCAATGTCCAGGAAATAAATTTCACTAAATTGTCATAAACACCCCTGCCTTCTTCTACTGCGGCTTCTATGGTGGCAAAATTATCATCGGTAAGAATCATATCGGCAGTCTCTTTTACCACATCGGTGCCTGCAATTCCCATACCAATTCCAATATTTGCCTGCCTTAATGAAGGGGCATCGTTTACTCCATCCCCAGTCATGGCGACTACGTCACCATGATATTGTAAAGCTTTCACCAGCCGGAGTTTGTGCTCTGGAGCAACCCTCGCATAGACATAAATATCCTCAACAATATCAATAAGCTCTTGATCGGATAATTCAGCAATACGTTTTCCGTTGAGTACTTGAATTTCAGTAAATTTATCATCATTTTTAATAATTCCAATTTTTTGAGCAATGGAAATCGCGGTCAATTCATGGTCCCCAGTAATCATTTTTACTCTTATACCTGCTCTATGACAGGTTTGTACAGCTTGTACCGCTTCAGGGCGGGGGGGATCAATCATAGCTTGAAAACCTAAAAATATTAAATCCTCTGATATATCTGCATGAGTTATTTCAGTTTTAGATTTATCAACAATCAATGAAGCAAATGCAAGTACACGCAAACCTTTTTTTGCCATTTTATTGGAAACCTCATAAAATTTATCTACATCAAGATCTGCTATCTCTCCCCACAACTGCAGTATTTTGGAACTGCGAGTAAGAATACTTTCAACTGATCCTTTTACATAAACAATATTATTTTGCAATTCCTTATTTTCATGCAGGGTAGCCATATACTGATATTCAGATTCAAATGGTATAGTATCCAGACGGGGCAAATCTTTCTTAATAGATTCGGCGGAAAGTCCGCTTTTCATAGCCGATACCAGAAGTGCTCCTTCTGTAGGATCACCTTCAACAAACCATCTATTATCTTTTAAAACAACATTAGAATCATTACAAATCATTCCCGCAATAAGACATTCTTTTAAAACGAGATTATCCTGCGGGTTGATATTCTTATTATTGATCAGAATGTCCCCTTCCGGTTCATATCCGATACCTGATACTTCATAAGAATTACTGGTGGTTACAATATTCTGTACAGTCATCTGATTTTTGGTGAGAGTTCCGGTTTTATCCGAACAGATAACATCGGTGCTTCCCAAAGTTTCTACTGCGGGAAGCTTTCTGATAATAGCCCGGCGTTTTGCCATTTTTGAAACCCCTATGGCTAGAGTAATTGTCAATGCCGCCGGCAATCCTTCCGGAATCGCACCAACAGCAAGTGCTACCGCAGCCATAAACATATCAACTAAATTTTCGCCCCGTAGCACTCCAATAATAAAGGTTAAACATGCCAAAGCTAAAATCACATACAAAAGCAATTTGCTAAATCGAGATATTACTTTTGTTAAGGGGGTTTCAAGTATATCTGCAGTAGAAATCATCTGGTTAATTTTTCCAATTTCAGTGTCATTTCCAATAGCGACAACAATACCTGCACCCACTCCATAGGTTACCAATGTGGATGAGTAAACCATATTAGTTCTTTCAGCAAGGATAGTATCTTCCTCAATTGCTTCAGTGTTTTTCAAAACTGGGACTGACTCCCCGGTTAATGCAGATTCATCTACCTGCAATCCCTTGACCTGAACAAGTCTGATATCCGCGGGAACTTTATCACCTGATTGTAAAAAAACAACATCTCCAATGGTTAATTGGGAAGCCTGAATTCTTTGTTTTTTTCCATCCCTAACTACATTTGCTTCCAGTGATAAAGATTTTTCTAAAGACTCAATTGCTTTTTTGGCTTTTATCTCCTGAACAAATCCGATAACAGCATTTACAAGAACTACAGCGAAGATAACTAAAGAATCCACCCATTCTTTTAAAAAAGCAGTGATTACTGAAGCAAAAAGAAGGATATATATCAATGGTTGATTGAATTGACCCAACAACATAATAATAAAATGAGTACCTTTTTTCTGCTTAATATCATTTAATCCGTAATGTTTTTGACGTCTATTCACTTCAGAAGAAGTTAAACCATTTTCAATTGAAGTCTTATATTCTTTAATGATTGTGTCTTTTTGCATACTAAAAGGAACTTTATATAAATAAACCATAAATTAAATTCTCATAAAAAATTAACTAATTTTGATCATCTTTAACAATTATATTACATATAAATATAAAAAATATTTGCAGAAAAAATAATTATCTAAATACATAAGTAATCAGCTTTAACCTTGAAAAAATGTGCCAGGCACAAAGAAAGTATCACTTTAGATATAATTGAAGTCCAGTTAATTATAACTAGAATAGTAATAATTAAAACCATCAAGTATAGTAAAAATTTCTATTCTTGGTTAACTTCAGATGACATATAGCTTACTATATCTGTGTATTCATTTTTATCTACAATAAAAAACAGTACTCCCCGAAAATTTCAAAAGCATTGTCAATGGTAATAACAAACCTAATAATTTTGACTGATTTTGGTTTTGCAACCATTTTTAAAATAATTTTAATTGCTATATCCGCTACATCTTCAACAGGAGATTGAAAAGCTCTGTTGAAGATAGCCTGAAATAAAATACATTCTTTGCCGAAAAATTTCTGTACTAATAGCACTTTCTATGAATTTATTAATCAGTTTCAGTCTGATTATTTATATATTCAACTTCTTTAGATTTTTCTGAATCAGGGCGACCTAAACCATCTATCAGTAATATCCACTGTATAATTGTAATCATAACTGCAATTTTTATCATTAAATTAAAACCTGTTCCCAATTGAAAAAATATAAAGGCAACCGGGAATAATATTGCAGCAAAACCTAATATTCTCCAGTTAATTTGGTTCCACTTAAAAGTGGGTATCAAAAAACAACCTCTAATTTCCTGTATCACTGAAATGACAGCAATAATCGAAAAGACAGCAAGAGGAACAACAACCAAGATAAAAGACAAGCTAATTCCCCATGTGGCAAATGTTATTATTGCATCGTCTGAAAAACTACCATAAATAAATAATCCTGTAATAGTGAAATGCCAGCTGATGAGTAAAATATGATAAATCAGTCTAAATTTACCCCTGCCCTCAAGATAAAAAAAGAATAAAGCAAAGATTACTATTAACGGGGGCAGCCAAGATTCACCCATAAATCCTTTTCCGCCAATATTAAAAATTTTCCAGCTGGAAATTTCCGGTTTAAAGATCATTCTCATGGTAGAAGTCCAAAAAAATGTCGTGGTTAATATTGTCCACATCAAGACTAATCCTCGGAAATTAATTGTCCTTTTACTCATTTAAATTCTCCTTAAATTCCTAGAATAAAGATATCATTAAAAAAAGCCAATCTAGCTAGAATTCGTATAATCCATTTTTACCAGAAGGATTCTGTATACATTAACAAAGAAAATTGTACTGTAACTATTTTTTTTATTAATAAAACCGTTTTCTGTTACTTAGAATCATTAGATTTTTAATTTCAATAATATTATCAACACTTAACCATTTTTCCTGAAAATCTTTTAATCCAACCAGAGTGGCAATAGAAGCAAGAGTTTTCAAATGTAGAACTCTTTTTTCTTTTGTTCCTCCTAAAAGAAATATTGCTTTTATCTTGTTTTCTTTTTCTGTAAATTTTATTCCTTTTTTAGCCCGTATTATTCTCAAGAACATCTTATCTTCACCGTCAATTATTATATGTGGAAGAGCTAAAAAATCTGATAAGGCGGTATTGGATTCTTGTTGTCTTTTTATAAATCGTGATGTTATCTCTTCTTCTGTCATTTCAATTTCTTTTGATAAGGATTTTGCCACTTTTTTTAGAAGGTTCTCAAAATCCATAAATTCATCAATATCAATTATTTTTGCATTTTTAATCAATTGATCAAAATTATCTTGCTCTACATTGTCCCTGTTTATAAGTATTTCCCTCAATTCATCTTCAATAATATTTTCTGTTAATCTCCGGTCAGTAATTCTTTTCAACAAATATAATAGAGCATATTCACTATTTTTTAATTTTCTGCCATAGAATATATATATACAGAAACTGATGAATAACAAGGCAAGGCTTAATTCAATTGCAGCTATGCCAAGATCAATAATAAAAAATGTAAAAAGAATAACACAGACAATTTGCAGCCAGGGATAGAAAGGGGCTTTAAAGCTGGGTTTATAATTAATGATTTTACTTTCTCTTAAAATAATTACTGATAAGTTGGTCAGTACATAGGAGGTTAGTATAACCGTAGAAGCAGCTTTTACCAGCATTTCAAGAGGGAGTAATAATGTTAAATATATTATTATTCCTGTAATTATAATTGAAATTGTTGGGGTTTTAAACTTTTTGCTGATCAACGCAATTTTCTTTGGTAAAAGCTGATCCCTGCTTAAAGCTAATGGATATCTTGATGCGGACATTATACCTGCATTTGCAGTAGTAAAAAATGCAAGTAAGGAAGCAATGATAATAATAATATATCCTGCTGTCCCCATAATTAATTTTGCAGAATCAGCAACTGGGGTTAAAGAATCTTTAAAAACCATGGGGTTTAAAGTTCCTGTGATAACATATGTTATAAATGTATATAATAAAGTCACCACTATTATTGATGTAATCATTCCAAGTGGAATATTCCTCTGAGGATTCTTGACTTCCTCAGAAATATTTGCCACATTGAGCAATCCTCCAAATGAAATAAAAACAAATCCTGATGTAATAACTATATTGTTAATATTTCCGGTGTAAAAAGGTATAAAATGTGATGGCTGAATTTTTTGTAAGCCAATAATAATAAATAAAATTATCAAAGACAGCAATCCGACTACCATTATAATTTGAAATATTGCAGCTTCTTTAACTCCGATTAAATTAAGAAAAACAAAAAACAGACATAAAATAAAGCCTGCTATTATAGGATTAATGCCGGTATATAAAAATATTACTTCCGATATGCCAAATATTGCAAAAGCACTTTTAAGTGACAGAGCAAACCAACCCAGAAAACCGGAAATTGTACCGAGAAATGGGCCAAATGTTTTATTGATAAAAAAATAATCTCCACCTGCTTTGGGCATTGCCGTTGATAATTCAATGACACTGAATATTCCTATCAGACCCAATACACCTGCTATAAAATATGATACGAAAACAGCAGGTCCGACTTTTGAAAAAGCAATTCCCGGAAGTATAAAGATTCCCGAGCTAATCATTGCTCCTGAAGCTATACTAAATACACCTAAAAATGAAATCTCTTTTTTTAACATAAAAACTATCCTGCGTTATAAAATAATAAAAAAGGACTGAAAACATAGAAACCTGCCAAAGCATAGGTGTGATGAGAGAAAATAGAGCAAGACAATTTTATAATTTTCTATTCTGAGTAATCTTGCTTTCCTCAATTTTTCATCTCTTGCTTTTAATATCTCA
>LKUE01000195.1 GCA_001412365.1 Desulfuromonas sp. SDB
TTTAATCTAGGATATCCATATTCTTCTTTAGCATAAAAATCATAATAATAGGAATATTAGGTGAGAGCAAATAATTGAAGTACTTAATATTTTTACTCCCTGTGCTTACTGCAATTCTAGTGGTTATTCAAAGCATAAAAGTTCAAAATCATATAATTCAAATTACTCTCTGAGATTACGGCGGTAGTAGATTTTTAGGTTTAGTAAAGGCTTAAAATTGAAACTTTTAAACTGGAGAGAAGATGAAGTACACAAAACTGGGAAAAACAGGAATCACTGTTTCCAAGATTTGTTTGGGAACTATGATGTTTGGCTATGTTTTGGATGAGAAGAAATCAAAAGCTCTAATTAATAGAGCATTGGAATTGGGGATAAATTTCTTCGATACCGCTAATATCTACAGCCGAGGACGTTCAGAGGAGATTCTTGGATCTGCAATTAAACATAAAAGGGATCAAATTATCATTGCCACTAAAGTGTTCTGGTCATTTCGAGATCCCCGGGGATCAGGATTATCCCGTTCATTTGTACTTCAGGAGTTACAAAATTCTTTGGATCGTCTGCAAACCGATTATGTTGATATCTACTATGCCCATCGTTATGATCCCTCTGTAACTGCTGAAAATTTATTGAGGACCTTCAATATAGCAATAGACAGTGGAAAGATCCGCCATATTGGAGGGTCAACCCTGCATGCCTGGGAATTGATGAAATCATTGTGGGTGGCGGACAAATTAGGTCTGGAGCCTATTCAAATCATTCAACCTCAGTACAATTTGCTTTACCGGGAAGAAGAGCGGGAAATGTTTCCCCTCTGTGCTGATCAAAACATTGCCATTGCCCCTTGGGCGCCTTTAGCCCAGGGAGTACTGACTGGCAGGTATAAGAAAGATCATCTTCCCGATACTCCCCGGTCCAAGGATGGAGATATCCAGCATTGGTTTTTAAGGGATAAGGATTTTGAAATCGTTGATCGTTTAATTGAAGTAGCTGAACAAAAAAAGGTGAAACCTGCCCAAATAGCTTTAGCCTGGCTGTTTTCCAAAGAAGTGATAACCACTCCGGTAGTAGGTATCTCCAAGATGGAACATCTAGAACAAGCAGTGGAGGCATTGGACATTGAACTTACTCAGGAAGACCAGGAATATCTGGAGGAGTTGTATCAGCCCAGAGAGTTAATTGGGCACTACGGAGGTATGCCTGCTGCTGGAGATCGGCAGGAATGAGTTGGTTTTAATTATTGTTTTTATTTGTAATGCACATAATTTCTTTAGGAAAATCTTTTAGCTAAGAATTTAATGTAAATACAATTCCAGTTTTCCTAGCAGGAAACGTCTTAAGACTCTCTATTGATTTCTTGAGTTAATTGTTTTATGAGTAACAAATATAATTTAGATATATTTGACCAAATAAATATTAGAATTTATTTAACCGGGAGAGAAATATGAGTAGATTCACCGAGATATTGATTGTTTCTCCTCTGCCCGATGGGAAAAATTGGGCAATTATGAAGGATTTCGGTTATGCGGTGGGAAGTGAGGACAGTGAAGAAGTTATCAACGTACCCTTAGGTTTTTTAACTGACTTTGCCAGTGTTCCCCGGTTTTTTTGGTGGTTGTATCCCAAATGGGGCAAATATGGGAATGCAGCGGTAATCCATGATTATCTTTACTGGGAACAAATCTACCCCCGGAAAAAGTCCGATTCAATTTTCCTGGAAGCAATGGGGGTTTTGAAAGTCAATAAGTTTACTGCCCGGATTTTATACCTGGCAGTCTATTTATGCGGTTTTGCCGCCTGGAAAGGCAATCAAAGACGAAAGAAAAAACTGGGGAAACGGGTATTGAAGAAATTCAGGGGTAAAGTAACTGAATGGAAGGGATTGAAAAAAGAGCTGGAATCTAATTAAGTGGTTAAATATCATAAAATAATAACTTAATGGATTTATTGCCTTGGATTGAAAATTAAATATAATACAGTAAATTTTAATTTTGCCTAAATAAGCAAGATTATGGAGTACAAATAACATGTCTGAAATCAAAATACCCCTGATAATAATTGGATTAGGGATAACCTTCATTGGTTCATGGCTTATGATTGCTCCTCGTAAATCAAAAATTGGAATTTTCCTAGGTCCAATGATTTTTTTTCGTTTTTTTGGTATTTTATTAATACTTTTTGGAATCTTTGCCTTTGTGGTAGGTATCGGCTTACGGAAAATTGGTCCTATCCCAATAATAGTTCGTTAAAATATCTAGATTACGATATTCTAAATCATTAACTCGATAAAAAGAATATTTCATTCTTCAGATTTGTAATATTATCTGTAATGCATTAAAGTTTTATAAAGTCTAATCAAAAGAGGAACAGATGAATAAATGTACCTTATTATTTATATCTCCTTTGCTTATTCTCTTAAGTAGTGGTTTGATGGTTTCTGAAAGATCTGATGGTACGATGGAAACAACCATATCTACTCTGGCAAATTCTCTTGAAGGGGAGTGGTCGGTCGAAGAATATGTAGGGGATGATCTATACAACCAGGTGGGAACTCTTACTATTGATGAAGGCAATTACCGATTTCAACTGTTACTTGATGTTGAAGTTCCCGAATGGATGGAAGAACGGTTTGGTATTTTTGATCAACTGGAAGGTCCGGTCATTTTTATATATGAACCGGGAATTTCTCCGGATGATGATGTCCGATTGTTTAAGGATCATGCAATTTTAGTTAAATGTTATGGTATAGGGATTGATGATTATTTCCTCATCCGAGTTGACCAGGAAAACCAGGAATTATACTTCCATTCCTGGTTTAGCGAGTTACATCTTTATCGGGTTCATAAAAAGTACGATTATTAGAAATCGGATGAAATGATTATCGGTACATTTTAGCAAACAATGAAATTACATATCTTTCATGATTTTGATTTATTGATTTCCTGATTTATACTAATATTAGAAATATCTATTCTTGACAAAAAAAGAATATTTTAATAGTCTATATGTTAATATTGTACAGTAAAATATAAATATTATACTCAGAAAGGTACGATGAACTTGATTTCGCCACACTCTAAAATCATTAAACGACATCAGAATCCTGTAGGGATTGCTCTTGGTCCAGTTGCATTTACAATAATTGCATACGGCCTGTGGAGTCATAGTTTCCTGCATATTCTTGGTGGAATAATTTTCGAGACCTCGCTGTGGTTTGTCATTCCAGAAGTTGAAACACCGCCACAGCTAATTGCCTCGGTTGTTGAAGAAGAAATTAACTGGCTGAACGCGAAATGGGATTCGCTAAAATTGCTTTCTATAATTTTGTTTGTCTTTGCTTCTGTTCTGGTTTTCTTCGGGTTATGGCTACGAAATATTTACTGCATCGCGATAGGCTTTTCTTTATTGGTAATTTTTGCGATTTTTATGAAAATTATTGTTAAAAAAAAATAGCATAACAAGCGTTTTATACGGACATTTCACCGCGGGTTCCCCGCGGTTCTTGCCGCATAAACGCGGCGTGATGAAATTAAATTTTCAAAATAGGAGGAAATATGATGAAACCGATCACTGCTTTATTGTTTTTGATGGTTTTATTTGCTGGTTGTACATCCAGTTCATATCCTTTTGATCAAGTAGATACTGAATTCACATTTACTTATGATCTTCCTGAAAATGGAGTTGTCAATGTCGTTGTCCTGAATTGCTATATGAAAAATGTCAGAACATTGTTAACTAACAATTATCAAACAGCTGGGAATTATTCTTTAACCTGGAATCTTCGGGATGAGGATGGAAAAAGAGTACCGGATGGACTCTATTATATTCGAATTATACTTGAAGGCAATATCATAGATACAAAACTTTACGAGGTGTACTGATGACAATATTACTATTACTTCTATGTACATTTGGACAGATGGATGTTGGTAATATTTCCAACACAAATAGATTCAGATTAGGTTTTTCTTATACAGCATCAATACCTTCAATGCAGAATGAGAAAGATTTTGCCGAAATGACAACAGATGCAGGGCTTAGTTTTCAGCTTGGAACTTTGGCACAGGGAATATCTGTTGATTTACTCGGAGATATCAGTGATAGATTCAGATTCAGAGGAGGTGTAAGTTTTTTAAACCTTGAAGGATCTTACTCAGAAGATTTTAATACTGGACAACAAATAATACTGGCTATTATTACTCTGGGATTAATATCTCACGGTTCTAATGAGGTCATTGATCTCAACGATCAAGCTATATCTGTTGAAGCTGAAGCATATTACATTCTGACAAAAAACCAATCTATTTCATTATCTGTTGGAGCAGGTCCAATCTACACATTTGCCAGCAGAAGTCTTAATACACCCCTTACAGTTACATCTGGAAGTGGTAATGGATTTGGATTTCTGGGATCAGTGAGACTTGATCAGGAATCATATTTCAAGTTTTTTGGATTGAAATTTATGTTTGGTCTTGAAGCTGGGTACAGAATGAACAGAGTAAATTTAAGTGATGAGGAAGCAGATAATTATGAACTTGATTTTTCAGGTCCATTTCTAAAATTTGGCCCTCATATTGGATTTTAATACCCTCTGTGGAATAACCTTTATTTAAAAAGTTGAAAAATATATTCTAACCTTGAAGATCTGCAGGAAGATATT
>LKUE01000196.1 GCA_001412365.1 Desulfuromonas sp. SDB
ACAAAGGTTATTCTCTGGGCTATGGTGCCCAGGGGAATTAAACTGAATACCCTCCCTATCAATATCACCAGGGGGGTGCCCGGAGGATGGGGTATGCCCAGACTGTAGCTGGCGGCGATAAATTCTCCACAGTCCCACAGGGCTAAGGTGGGAGACATGGTGTAAAAATATATGATTAAAGATGTTACAAAAGTTAAGGAAAATCCCAGAATTTTATATTTATTGTTAGTCATCATTCCCCTTCCTGATCGTTCGGTTTAGGTGCAGATAATTTATATTAACCATCACCATTAATTATATTAAACCGTTCACGGTTTTTTCAGTATTTCTCATGATATAACTAAAAATATTATATTGCAAATTTCATTTAGTTTAACTTGATAAAGTGAAATTGATTAAACTAAATTAAAATCTCCCTGATCATATTATTTACACAAAACAAGAAATTCAGATAAGTTAAGATAACTTATTTAATATTAATTAACTGCTGATTCATTCAGTTTTAATTTCAAATACATATACCTTTCTACTTCTGGGACCGTCGTATTCACAGAAAAAAATTCCCTGCCAGGTGTCTAAAATGAGTTTGCCCTGAGAATAGGGCACTAAAATGGATTGCCCGGTGAGTACCGATTTGATATGGGAATCAGCATTTCCTTCACTGTGGTGGTAGTTTTGGTGATGAGGTATAAGCTGGTTTAAATTTTCTTTAATATCTATAGCTACATCGGGATCAGCAGCTTCATTAATGGTCAATCCGGCAGTGGTGTGAGGACAAAAAATCAGCAGCAGACCTTCCGGAAAGGAAGTGTCTGCGGCAATTTCAGAAATATCTGAGGTGATGTTTACCAGAACATTGCGGGAAGGAGTGGAGAGGTTAAGTGTCCTCATAATGAATCTCCGGGAGCAGAATCAATTAATCCCATAATTGCCGCTTCTTCGATTAAAGCGGAATCTTCAATTCCCCACAGCATTGCTTTGTAAATAATATATCGGTAGATGGAGGAGTCCTCCAAATCTTCCAAGGCAATTTTTTTACTCCAGGGAAGGACAATACTGTAGCTGGCAGGATCAGTTATCATTAATTTTAAAGCGGAATCAGCTCGTGCAGTATCATTGCGGAGAAGGGGAATTAAGAATAGTGCGTTGGGAATGGTAGGATGATTGGGATAAATTTCCACTAATGAATCAAAATACAATTGAGCAGTGTTGAATTCACCCATTTTAAGATATAAATTCAATAGCTGAGAATAAAATTCAGCGACTGTATTTCTGTATCTCTGTATGGCAAAACTGTTGTCGGTAAGTACCGCTTGTTCAAATCTGTATTTAATTGTAGGCATAGTTCGATTGATTTCATCTATTGCTTTCTGATATTGACCTAGTTTTTTATAGGCGGCAGTTATTTGGTAAGTAAAGGGGCCTGGATCAAAATCCCCGAATGCTCTTCCAATTCTCAGATATAGCAGCGCTTGTTCCAGAGCCAGGGAATCCTGGTTTTGGTTCATTAAAAACTTTCCGTAATTGAAGAAAGTTTGGGCATAACTGGAAGCTAAGCCTAAAGTGTTGTCATCCAGGTAAACTTTTTCAGTTAATTCCACCAGATCGGATTCCATCACTGCCTTGCTGTTAATAGTTCCATCCTCATGGAGAAATTCTTCGCTGAGCAATCCCCTGAATCTAAAACTGTCCAGAAGCAGTTCTCTGGTCAATTGTTCATTGAAATTATCAGGTTGTAGGGTGAGTAAATAAACCAATCCTTCCTGTTGCAGGTATTCATCCAGTTGATTGCGGTTATCCCTGCTGCAGGTGGTAGAATAATAGATGTTGAAATCAGGATTTTGGGGAAGACGGGGACCAATGTAAGCGGCAAATTCTTCTTCAGTAGCCAGAAGTAATTCCCGGGTAAACTCAATCCCTGCCGAACCGCAGATCAAAGCGCGGGTAGCGATATCTTTGGGAAATAATACTCCTCCGTTATAGGGGACGGGAGCGATATTTTCAATCACATATTCTTTAAACGTAGATTTTCCTCTAGCCAGGGCAATGGAATCCAAGAGGGGGTATAGCTGTTCGGCGGTTAACTGGGATAGCCGTTCTACAATTTGACGGTCTTCCCTGTAGTTCAGAAAACTTTCCACCCATTCTTGTTCTAAGGTAGTCTGCCGCAAGGGCTGTTCTATGGGAAGAGGGAAACCTTGAAGGTAAATTTGATTGATATACCAGTTGGTGTTGAGTAAGGCAAAATTCGCCACAATGATGCCGGTATCCGCCTGGGGGTCAAATTTTCTAGTGCCCAGAACTTCCTGCTGGAACCACAGGGGAAAGGTGTCATTGTCCCCGTTGGTAAATAATATTCCCGGACGGGT
>LKUE01000197.1 GCA_001412365.1 Desulfuromonas sp. SDB
CCGTCCCCGTTGACATCTCCCGCTGAGGATACAGAATATCCGAAAATTGCATACTCTTGATCAGATTGAGCTTGCCAGTTTGGTGTTGTAGAAACAGGATCTATCAGAATAGGATACTCTGCATCTCGGTCGTCTACTATTATCGCAAACCTACAGCTATCTATTTGATTGAAAATACCCCTTAAAATCTTGCCGTTCTTGTCAGTGACCTTCATATCGCCATATCTCAAAACACTTGCCCCACCGTGGACATTCCTGACAAAACTTATCTCGTTATCATCAACAATCATACTAATTCCAACACTCTTGACTCTAAACTCTAAAACAAGATATCCTCTCCCTTCTTTCTCAAACACCCTGAAATCCTCCCTCATTCCATCTTCCCTGTTCTCGAACTCTATATCCACTCCATTGCCGGTAACCACTGCTTTTCTACCGTCAACTCTCAACATATCTCCTTGATATTCAGTGAAATTACCAAACCAACCATACCCCTCCAATCTTACATCTACCACCCACTGGCATTGTGATTCTCGAGGGCATGCCCTAAATCCATCCCTATAATAGCTGAAACGTAAATTCTGAAACCTGTTTGGTGATTGATATTCGGAAAATCTTTCTTGCCACCTTATCTCGTATTCACTCTCTTTTATACCCTTAATCACCTCTTGAAACCAATTTCCCTCGTAATCAGAGGTATTCATGGCAATATCCCATCCTCCTGTATATGAGGAAATCAGGAATAAAATAGCAAATATTGGCATAAAATCTCCTTTATGTTTAAGGTTTTAGATTTGTGCCGGAAACATTTGTTAAAATCAGAAAAACATTGAAGTCAATAACAAATTTTAGATAATGCAATTGTATTCCTTTTATATAATCACATAAAATTTATTAATTATGTTTACACCATAAGTCAAGAGGAAAGATTACTGAAAAATTCATGAAATTATTTTTTTTATAGGACAGAAGTGGTATTTTTTAAAAATATGAAAATAAGTTAATAAATTTTGAAAATAATTTATTTTTTGTCAATCAAGGTATCAAGTTAAGTCAATCTTTGTCCAAAATTTTATTCGAAAATCAGAATTTTAAGGTTGCTGAGTAATTTTTCTTTTTGTTTATATGAAAGTTTTCCAATTTCACCAATTAATCTCCGGTTATCTATTGTACGAATTTGGTCTACAAGAATATGGGATTTTTGTTTGAGTTTGTTCATTTTCTCATTTAATGAAACTCTGAGGTATTCAATACCTTTGATAGTTTTTGTAGTTACAGGACAAATAATGGTGCCAGGATGGATGTTATTGAGTAAATTTGTTTGAATGACTACAACGGGTCTTATCTTTCCAGGCTCTGTACCAAATCGTGGATTGAGATCTGCATAATATATATGAAATTTCTTTATTTTCATTCGAATATTTCATCTTCCATTTCTTCGAACTCAGATAATACCATAAGAGAATCACTCTTTATCAAAGACGACTCTTTTTTCAGTAATTCCCGTATTCTCTTTCTTTTCATGAAACGGTTATAAAATAATAGCGCTTCATTAATATAGGCATTTCTGGGTTTATTCAACTCTTTAGTTATTTTTTCAACTTCTTCAAATATGCTTTCTGAAAGTTTTAAAGATAATGCTTTAGACATGTAGACCTCCAGTATATACTGTCAGTATATATTAGTTTGATTTTTAAAAGCATGTCAAGAACGAATTAATCTAAGAATTGGGGACGGTGCATGACTCCATGGCATTTTTTACTATGTAATTAGTATAAATAGTAAATTTCCAGGGATTTTTTTAAAAAGTGGGTACATTTGACTAAATCTTTTATTTAGGTTTTGAGTTCCTGAGTAAGGTTAACTTTTTTATGATCTATTTTTCCCAGTTTTAACTGAATAAATCTGGAAAGACAGTTTTTAGGAAAATTATAGATAATTTATTGTTTTTGAATATGATAAGTAGTAATATATTTAATAGATGGGTTCTAAGCTAACTTATATCAGCAATAAATATAAAACTTTTATTATTTTTAGGTGTAATGAGCAAGGTAAAAATATCAAAAAAGGAGTTAGAAATGACAAAAATATCTATCTCTTTCTCTGTCCATAATAAAACTGTTAATGTAGAACGAGAACTTAAAACAGAAGAGGATTTAAAAGAAGTTATTGAGAAACTTCTTATAGAAATTGAAGATATTGGAGTAAAAGGTAAAACCACATCTGGACAGTTTCGAGCCTTATATGCAAAAGCTCTTGATTATGGATGGAGTAAGGATAAAATTAGAGAGTTCCTTGAAGCAAAGCTTGATACGTCTGAAGAGAATGAAATTGTTGGCAAAGTTGATAGACTTGAGTTTTCCCGTCTTATTGATGAGGTTGGGGGGGGTATTGAAAGTCCCGGAAAAGCTACAGTTTCTCAAATGAGTGCTATGTGGGGTAAAGCTTTAGATAAGGGATGGACTAGAGTTAGAGTAAAGGAATTTTTAAAGTCAAAATTAGGAACAAATAAAGAAGAAGAAATCGTAGGTATTATTGATAAATACAAACTTTCTAATGTAATTGATGAACTGGAAAATTTGTGAAATAACAACTTCAGCAAATAAAGGTTTTGTGAATAACACCTTTGTAAATAAATGACAAACGGTAATCCTGGAAACATGTTAAATAATCTTCCTGGTTAAATGGTAATCTTTTTTTTATTCTTTTTGCTAGTACTGATTAAAAGATGT
>LKUE01000198.1 GCA_001412365.1 Desulfuromonas sp. SDB
AAACCAATAAATTCAACAGGGCTTTTTTTCGCTGCCGTTCCTCTTCAATTAATTTTTGATAATTTACATCTTCTCCTATAAATACTGCCGCCACCATCTGTTGATCTTCCCCTATGGAAGGCAAGGCAATGATTTGTCCCAGATTTTCTATGTACTTGGATACGGGGGGAAGATTTTCTTTATCAAAAACACTCTGTACGATTTTATAAAGAGGGGTGTGGATGGAAATTTTTTCACCGGTATCCACATTCAGAAATTTTTTGTACTTCTGGTTAAAATCCAGAATTTTTCCGTTTCGATCAGCAATTAACAATTGTTGCATAGTTAACTATCAATTTTAGTTAGATAAATTTTTATTATATCACCTAATGCCTCATCTTGATAACTAAACCAAGAAGATGGTTTTTCAGAAAAATCAATACTCATTCCTAAAGTTTCAGCTAGAATTAATTCCTGATAGGCTTCCGCTGCCCGTTGCCAGGGCGAAGGAACTATTAAACTTAACTTAATCCGGTCGGATACTTGAAGATTTGCCTGAGCCCGGGCATTTTGAATCTGACGAATTAATTCCCTGGCCAATCCTTCTTGTTCAAGATCAGGGGTAATCTTTAAATCCAAGGATACTACTAAATCCCCCTCGGAAACACAATCTGAATCAGGTTTGGCTTCCCATTGCACCTCATATTCCTGGGGAGAAAGAACTTCTCCTAAAACTTCAACTTTATCTCCCTCTCTAAACTGAAAATCGCCCTGCTTGCCTGCTTTTATCAGTTGCTGAACTTTACCTCCCAAGCGGGGACCTACCAGTTTAGCCTGAACTTTAAGCACAGGAGTTCCTAAATTGTGCGGATCATCTTCATATTTTACCTTTTTGACATTTAACTCATCCCGGATCAAGTCTTCAAACTCCAGAATAGTCTCACTATGTTCCCCTGATATGCTAATTTCAGCTAATGGCTGCCTTACTCTGATATTTTCCTTTTTTCTTAAGCTATGACCCAACCTTACAATTTTCCTAACCAATCTCATCTTTTCCAATAATTCATGGTCAAAAGGAATGCTTTGATAATCAGGCCAGAATTCCAGATGAACGCTTTGTTGAAAATCAGACTTGGGGAAAGTTAAACTCTGAAAAATATATTCAGTCAAAAAGGGAAGAAAGGGAGCACAGGTTTTTGAAAACATTATCAAAACAGTGTAAAGGGTATTATAAGCAGCCAGTTTATCCTGATCATTTTCAGATTTCCAGAACCGCCTTCTGCTCCTTCTTAAATACCAATTGGTAAGTACTTCCATAAAAGCTTTAATGTAATCAGTGGCTTCAGAAATCTCATAGTTCATCATGGCTTGTTCCACGTTATTGACTGTATTATGCAGTTCGGAAAGAATATACTGGTCTAAATGATAATCACTGGAATAATCCAACTCAGCCCGGTAACCGTCAATATTGGAATACATGGTGAAAAAATAATAAACATTCCACCAGGGAAGTAAAATATTTTTTACCACTTCTTCAATACCCGTTCCTTTATCATCAATGGCAAAATTACCCCCTTTGAGTATTGGATTATCAATCAAATACCACCTCATGGCGTCTGCACCGTAAATATTGAACATAGCCATAGGGTCAGGATAATTTCGCAGACGTTTGGATAGCTTCCGTCCCAGCTTATCCAGAATTACTCCATGACAGATTACATTTTTAAAGGAAGGTTTATCAAACAGGGCAACTGAAAGGACATTTAAGGTGTAAAACCATCCCCTGGTTTGTGCAATATATTCCACAATGAAGTCAGCAGGAAAATTTTCATCAAACCATTTCTTATTTTCCACCGGATAATGAACATGAGCGAAGGGCATGGATCCGGATTCAAACCAACAATCCAAAACATCCGGAACCCTGGTCAAAATCCCTGTGTGGCATTGCGTACAGGGAGCTACCAGTTCATCAATATAGGGACGGTGTAGATCTTTAACTTCAACCTTGAAAAATTCATTTAATTGCTTAATTGCTCCAAAAACTTCCTGGTGATCGCATTTATCACATTTCCATACCGGAATGGGAGCTCCAAAATATCTGTTCCTGCTTATGGACCAATCTCTAGCCCCTTCAATCCATTTCCCAAATTGCCCATCTTTAACATGTTCAGGAATCCAGTTAATTTGCTGATTGGCATCAATCAATCTTTGTTTAAACTCAGTAACTGCCACATACCAGGAAGGTAATGCTCGGTAAACCAAAGGGGTATTGCATCTCCAGCAATGAGGGTAGTTATGTTCAATGGTTTGATGCAGCACTAATTTATGCTCTTGTTTCAGTCTTTTGATAATAGAGCGATTTGTATCAAAAACATTTTGTCCTGAATATTCGGGGATTTGCTGGGTAAACTTTGCTTGAGCATCAATTGGACAGACCGTTTCAATATTATTATTATTACACAAATTTTGGTCATCTTCTCCAAAACCAGGAGCTATATGCACTATTCCGGTGCCCTCATCAATCCCTACAAAGTCAGCCAATAAAACCTTAAACGCATTGGGTATATCTTTAAAATAACTAAACAGGGGTGTATATCGAAGATCTTTCAAATCTTCTCCGGTTCCTTTCCAAACCACCTGATGATCCGGCTGAAAAATTGACTTATACAGTTCATACCGGTTTTCAGCCAGGAGGTACAACTCCCCTTGATCTAAAATTCCCCAGTACTCAATATCTTTACCTACGGCAATAGCTAAATTGCTGGGTAAGGTCCAGGGAGTGGTTGTCCACACTAAAAGATATGCGGGAAAATTTTCGAATTTATCTTTTAATTTAAACCTTAAAGTTACTGAGGGATCCTGTCTGGATCTGGTAGCATCATCCATTCTGGTTTCAAAATTTGAAAGGGGAGTTTCACATCGGGCACAATAAGATACCACCCTTTCCTTCTGGTAGATTAAGCCCAGATCATATAAATTTTTAAATGCCCAAATCACTGATTCCATGTAAGACAAATCCATGGTTTTATATGCTCCTGCAAAATCAACCCAACGACCCTGCCTGGTTACAAACCTTTCCCATTCATCAACATATTTTAAAACCAGTTTTTTACAACCTTCGTTAAACTTATCAATACCGTATTCTTCAATTTCTTTTTTCCCCCCCAGACCTGCTTCTTTCTCCATCTCCATCTCCGCCGGCAATCCATGACAGTCCCAGCCAAATCTCCGGGGAACCCGGTATCCTTTCATGGTAAAGAACCGGGGCACTACATCTTTGACATAACCGGTAAGTATGTGTCCGTAATGAGGAAGACCATTGGCAAAGGGCGGTCCATCATAAAAAACATAGTCTTTTGCATTTTGCTCTTCTCTGATTTTTATTGATTTTTCAAAAATTTTATAATCTTTCCAGAATTTAAGGATTGATTCTTCGATCTCGGGAAAATTGGGCTTGGATTTTTCCTCAGGATAAATTTTTTCGTTCATCTTGCTCCTTCCAGATCTCTTGATAATATTTAAAAATTGTAATGTATAAACTATTTATCCATAGTTTACTATTTTGTTAGTTAGAGACTAGATTTTATAATCGGGAATTTAAAAAATCAAGCTCTTATCTAATTTACGCTACGATTAAAGTTACGCCTGATAAAATCTAACCAGGTTTCGGCATCGTTTCCCGTAATTTTCCAAAAATATTTAATCCCTGTGTTTAAATCAACATGATGCCCACAGTAATTTATAAATTGTCGGATCCTTAAGCCGTTGAACCAAAGGTAATATCTGTTCATAAAACTTTGAGTGGTTCTGGAGTTTTTTCTGCAGGATTCAATTATTTCTTCAGCCGGCCATTGTTGCAGAAACTTTTTTATATTTACTGAAGGGAACTGCAGTTCTCCCGGATATCCGGATTCAGACCAATTGTGCAGATAGTTAAACCACTTTTTTATTTCTTCAAATAAATGAGGAGAAGGCAGTTTATTTAAATTTATTTTACCTTCTAAATATCTGCTTAAAGCAGGTCCAGTACCAAAAGGAACTCGAGAAGATACTCTAGCTGCGGGATAAGTTCGGGTAGTGTAGATGTGTTCAATATCCCCGTGTAATTTTAATTTCTGAAGGAGATAAAAATCTTCCCCCGCTTTTTTGGCAGGAAATCCCCCTACCTTTATATAAGGATCATTGATGAAAGTTATGGAAGATCCCACTGACCAAAAAGCATAAGGAGTGCCGGTAATCTGAACCGCCCGGTAATAATATCGGAGATACAATTCATATTTAACCATGGCGTCTCTTAACTGCACATCTTCCGGCAACTGATGCCAGCTGTCCACAGTAATACCTGCTAAATTGCTTTGATCATATTTTCTTTGTACTTCCTGGAAATAATTTGATTCCACCAGAGTATCCGCATCCATACAAAAACAGATGGTGGGAGATGGTTGATCTTTTAATCCCTGGGAAAAGCCAATTCTTCTGATTAAACCCACACTATGCTTGTCAGCGGGTATAGCATTGGATGATGAGAACTTGTCAATTAACTTTATTTCCGGGTAGTCCCGTTTAATTTTCTTCCAGGTCATCAGGTTGTTGTCGAAAATTATTTTCGAGCAATCCCGGGGATTATTGATCACCACAATAGTTTTAACCTGGGAATAATTTTGGGCAGACCTTAAACTGTCCAACGTTTTAAAAATCCATTGATATTCAGCCATGGCCGGAATAACTAAAAGTTTATTCATTTTTACTTTTAAAATATCTGTCTAAAAATCTAAGTAAAAGATGTTCATTTTTCTGTTCAAACCAATGAATTTTATATCCTTTTCTCTCCATCCTTCTAAACCATGAATTTTGTCTTTTAGAAAAAGAGATAATTGCCCTGGATAATTCCCTAGTCATCTCTTTGTAGCTTATCCGGTCAGTAATATAGAGGGTTACCCACTTATATTCCAAGCCAATAGAAGTCAACCAGTCAATGGATAAGCCCTGATCTATTAAATCTCTTACTTCCTCAATCATCCCTTGTTCGAATCTCTGTTCCAGCCTTTTCCTTATATTTTTCTTCTGAACTGACCGGGGGGCGGTAATCCCGATTATCAGATAATCATACTGGGGGATGGTGTAGGGAGGCAACTCCGAGTTGTGCTGATATTTTTTTATTTCTATATACCGGATAATTCTGCGCTTACTGCTTCCCTGGTCATATTCAACCTGCAAGTTATCTGCAATTTTTCTTATTTCCTCCAATGATTTGTTTTCCAGATTATTTCTAAATGAAAAATCTGGCTTCACTGCTGGTATTTTATATCCTTGCACCACTGCTTCCAGGTATAATCCAGTACCCCCACAGATAATAGGTATTTTATTCCGGGAAAGAATTTCCTGGATTGCTTTATAAGCATGATACTGGAATTGCTTTAAACTAAATCTATTCCCCGGTTCAACTATATCAATTAAGTGATATTTAATATTTCCCAGCTGATTAAGATCTTTACCCGTGCCTACATTTAACTTGCGGTAAACCTGCCGGGAATCAGCGGAAATTATCTCTCCCCCATACCGGTGGGCGTATGCTGCGGCTAGTGCTGTTTTGCCAACGGCAGTGGGACCTAGGACAACTAATACTTTGGGAAGCATTAGATTTCAAACTGTTCTAAAAATCTGGTGATAATATCAGAAATTATTACCCCTCCGCATTTTGCCGCCCGTACCACTTCCACTTCATCAATAAACGACATCACCCCGGGATCGTTTACATTGGTAATTACTGACATCCCCAAAACATTCATGCCCATATGGGCTGCCGCAATAACTTCCGGCACGGTGGACATTCCTACCGCATCCGCCCCTAATATTTTAAGCATTCTGGTTTCTGCCCCGGTTTCAAAACTTGGTCCCACTAGTCCCGCATAAATCCCAAAATGCAACTTAATATTAAGTTCTCGGGATATTTCATCTGCTTTTTGGATATATTTAGGAGAATAAGCATGGGCAATCATGGGGAATCTAGTCCCCAGAGTTTCCAGATTTGGTCCGATCAGAGGATTTGTGCCCATAAGGTTTAGATGATCTTCAATAACCATTACCTCCCCCGACTCCATATCCTCATTCAACCCTCCCGCCGCATTGGTAACAATCAAGGTTTTAGTTCCAAGCCAGGATATCATTCTAAGAGGGCGTACAACTTCTCTGGCTGTATATCCTTCATACAAATGCAGTCTTCCGGTCATCACCGCCACCCGATGACCGGAAAGTGTTCCAAACAGTATCTGTTTATGATGAAAAGGAGCAGAAGGCACTGAAATCCCGGGAACATCAGACATCTCCACGGTTATCTCAATATCCAAGTAAGGCTCAAGGCATTCTGCCAAACCCGAGCCCATTACCATCAGTATTTCTGGTTCACCCACATCCTGTTGATCCAACCAATTGGCTCCGTTGGCAATAATCTGATATTCCCGTTTAGCTGCATTATCTATCATCATAATTCCTAAAACATAATAAACTTGCAGTAGCTTCTCTGATCATTGTTCTTAACTACTGCAAAATAACTCCCTGCCGATACTGGATTTTGTTGTGCTCTTTGTTCCCATGTATAAGTGCCCGGTTGAATCAGGTCCGTTTCAAATATCTTTCTTCCGCTGACATCGAAAATCATCAGTTGACCGGGATTTTGGGGACTGACTCCACTCACTTCAAAAATCATCTGTTGACTTCCTAAGGTCATCACCGGTCTAATTTGTAATTTTTCTCCGGGGGGATTAACCCCAATGGGCTGTTCAACTCCCAGGGGATTATAAATTCTGATATCATCTACATACCACCCTTCATCCACTATCATGTAATCTGAATACAATCTAAATCTAAATTGAACCGTAGTGCCGCTGGGAATAGAATTGAGATCTAAACTGGCCTGCTGCCAGCTTCCATTGGTGCCAGTTAAGCTTCTCAAACTATTCCAGTTAGAACCGTCGGTTGAATATTCCACATGAACATAATCCCATCCTGATTCCACTTCATACCATTCCCAAAATTCAAGCACACAACCACTGGCAATTACCACCGGAGGGGTAACCAGGGAGGCATCCATGTTATTGCTGTACTGCCAACTTCCTTCATTGCCACAATACCAGCTGTGAGTGGGGGAATGGGATTTATGGGTAGTAATATGCCACAAATCATTACTTCCCGAATGAGTCCAGGAGCCCTGCCCATTTTCCACTGAATCACAAAATTCCTGGAAACCGACAAATACACTTACAGTATCCATGATGGTAAATTCACCTGAACCGGTGATTTCCACCTCAATATCAACCAGAGTGCCCAAGGGCATGGCTGCTGAAAAAGACATAGAAAATGCAGGCAGATCAACCGTATCTCCGGAAGCTAAACTAGATATAAAATAAGAGGAATCATACAAAGTTACTCCTGAAGTCAGGGAGGTAATTGCAGTATTGACATTGGTAGCATTAGCCATTCCCACATTGCTCAGGGAAAGGAATAATTCCGCACTGTCTCCGGGATAAGGCAGCACCGGATCAAAATTATAATCTACAATGCTCACGGACGCTTCCTGGGGTCGTCCGTAGTTAACCACTCCGTCTAAATCGTAACCAGGATAACTTCCTGAATAGGAACCGTCTCCGTCATCCACCAGCATAAGGTACCGGGCTTGGGACAAACCGGTGCCGGAGATATCAATTTCCCCAGTCCCGTTTACCATTCCTGCAAATTCCCAGGGTCCAGACCAGGTGGGATTATTCCCCACATAAACACTGCAGGCTTCAGTGGTTCCGTCATTTCCTTCAAAGACCTTCAGGTCAAATCCGGATTTATTGAACACAGGATGAGCTGGTCCCATATCCAAGATTATCCATCCATCCCTTTGACCACTTTGGCTGGCTGCTCCCAGAGAGACAAAATTGCCATCAGGTGCGCCTAAACTGTGGGGGGTTACCGTATGGTTCTGGTCGTTGTAATTGGGAACATTGCACAGCACCACTCTAAACCCATAAGAAGTATCCTGGGGGGATAAAGAAACATCAACCCGGGTACAGGTATCCGCATAAGTAGTTATTCCACTGATTATTTTTTCCTGGTATCCCGGAGCGCTTACCCGGATAGAATAGGTTCCGGGAAGGGTGTAGCGGTGATAGTCTCCGAAATTCTGATCAGTGTAGATTGGCCAGTCTTTCTCTATGACGGTTATCCTTGCCCACAGAGGATCTCCGCTAATAGAATCAGTTACATATCCGGCAATCCCCTGTCCAGCTACTCTGATCATTTCAAACATGGCGCTGTCATTTAAGGTACAGATTCCATTTAATACATTAGCCGGAGGATTTTTAGTGCTATACACTTCCACCGTGGATCCGATACATCCGGAAATTCCGTAGTCATAATCTTTGGTGGGACCATTGATATAGTACATGCAATGTGATCCCTGTTCATGAGGATAACCGGTAATGGCTGAATAAATTGACCACACTGCATTGTAGGCATCGTGGTCGTAAGGTCTGTCATAATGATAGCTCCAGGCTTGTGAAATTTGTACGGTGCCGGTGTGATAAGATGCGGCTACGGTAAAATTACGGCTATCCATTAAGCTTCGCAATGCCTGTGATTCAGGCTGGGAGAAGGGATACTGGCTTCCTCCTTCCCTATCCCACATATATCCGTATTCTCTATTTAAATCAATTCCATTGGCATTATACCTGGTCAGAGATTCCCGTCCATCCGGATTTATCATCGGAGCTATCCAGATATCCCGGTTGTTTACATAACTGGTTATATAAGATATGCTCCCGTAACCCTCGCACAGTCTTTTAGCCAGCCACAGACATACTTCCGAAGCGGGGGTTTCATCACCATGATGTAAGCCGTCAAAACGCACTTCCGGCTCAAATTCATCCTGATCAGGATTATCAGTTATCCTCATCACCTGGATTACTCTTCCCTGTACTGAATAACCCAGGGTATCCACTCTGACTATATCAGGATTGGCTTGAGCCAGACTTTCCACAAAAGCAACGGTCTGAGCATGGTTGTGATAGGCGGCAAAATCAGGTTGGGAGAACAGTTGTCGTAAGTACTTGCTGTAGTCGGGGATAATAATTTCAACCGGATATCCCCGGGACATTATCCGGGCGACTTCAGCTTCGGTCAGCACCACTTCTATCTGATTGGGTGAAACTACTCTATCCGGTACAATCTTAATTTCCCTGCATTCCTGCCTTATATCCGAAGAAGGTAAAGTAATCCTAACCACTTGTTCTAATCCCCAGGCAGAGGAAGAAAACAAAACAATTAGCATAACCGGTAGGATAATGATGCGTTTCAATTTAATTCCCTCCGTAAAAGATGTTTTAACTAAATGAAAATTGAATTTTACAAATGATAACATAAATTTATAATTTCCCAAATTAAATTGATGTTGACGTTGCCTGATGCTATAAAATATCCTATATGTTATTTAACATTCACAATTAAATTTAAGGAGCATTGATGTTAAAAAAAACTGCTTTTTATAATGATCACCTCAAACACGGGGCAAAAATAGTGGACTTCGCCGGTTATGAAATGCCCATCCAATACTCACAGGGAATTGTTGCAGAAACTAAAACAGTACGTTCTGCCGCCGGATTATTCGATGTTTCCCACATGGGTGAGATTGAAATTACCGGTCCTCAAGCTCTTTCCTTTACCAACTACCTGGTAACCAATGACATTGAGAGTCTGCAGGAAGATCAAGTTCTGTACACAGTTATGTGTCTTGAACAGGGGGGAATCATTGACGATCTTCTGGTTTACCGAAGGCCCCGGGGCTACCTTCTGGTAGTCAACGGAGCAAACCAGGATAAAGATTGGCAATGGGTGGAAGAACAGTCAAAAAAATGGGATGTTCAAGTTACAAACTTATCTGACCAAACAGCTCAGATAGCCATACAGGGTCCAATATCTGAGAAAATATTGAACAAATTAGTTGATCAACCATTGCCAAACTTAAATTACTATTTTTCCAAAGATGCTACAATTAATAATCAACCAGCCCTGATCTCCAGAACCGGTTACACCGGTGAAGACGGATTTGAAATATATCTGGATAACCGCCATGCCTCAGGATTGTGGGACCAGGTTTTAACCTCAGGAGAAGAATTTGGTATTACTCCGGCAGGATTAGGAGCAAGAGACATCCTCCGGTTGGAGATGGGATATTGCCTCTACGGAAATGATATAACTGAACAGACCACTCCTTTAGAAGCTGGTTTGAAGTGGGTGGTTAAGATGAAAAAAAATGATTTTATAGGCAAAGAGTCATTACAGCAGCAGATAGATGAGGGAGTGCAAAAAAAATTAGTACCTCTGGCAGTTTCCGGAAAGCAAATCCCCCGTAAAGGTTTCCCCATAATGTCAAACCGGCAAAAGGTAGGTGAAGTAACCAGCGGAGGTTGGTCACCTTCACTTGCAAAATGTATTGCTTTAGGTTATGTTAAAAAAGGACACCATAAATCCGGAACAGAAGTTGAAATTGAAGTCAGAAATCGGACAATACCTGCCCAAATTATTAAAGGGCCGTTTTACAAACAGGGAAGTCATTTATAATAAAAAAAACTAAATTAAAGGAGGCATCATGGCTGAGGTCAACATCCCCGAAGATCTAAAATACACTAAATCTCATGAGTGGATTAAAATTGAAGGCAACATCATCACCATTGGAATAACTGATTTTGCCCAGCAGGAACTATCCGACATAGTATATGTGGAGTTCCAGCTTGATACAGATGATGAAATCTCCCAGGGGGATCCATTTTGTACCATAGAAGCAGTAAAAACTGCAGAAGATATTAACTCTCCCGCTGACGGTAAAATTATATCAGTCAATTCCGACCTTCCTGATGACCCTTCAGTTATCAACAAAGATCCATACGGACAGGGGTGGCTGGCTAAAATTGAAGTAGCTGACCAGAGTTTCCAGGACAATTTAATAAGTGCTCAGGAATATCTAAAAATAACTGAACAAAGTTCTCATTGAGGTATACATGCCCTACATTCCAGTAACCGAAAAACAAAAACTTCGGATGCTGAAAACTATCGGTTTTAACAACATCCAAGAACTATTAGAAAATATTGATTCAGAATTAGTTAAACCCCGAACCTGGAATTTGCCCCCGGGATTATCAGAACAGCAGCTGGTCAACCACCTTGAGGTCATTAAAAAAATGAACTTGGACCTTACTACTTTACAATGTTATGCGGGAGGTGGCATTTACGACCACTACATTCCTGCTGCTGTTAATCACCTGGTTTCCCGGCCTGAATTTTATACCGCTTACACTCCCTATCAGGCAGAAGTTAGTCAAGGCACCCTACAGAGCATTTTTGAATATCAATCAATGATTGCTGAATTAACTGGAATGGATGTGGCTAATGCCTCCATGTACGACGGAGCTACCGCATTTGCCGAAGCATTGATAATGTCTGCAAAAATAACTAAAAAAAATAAAATTCTCATTGCCGATTCCATTCATCCCCATGATGCTGAAGTTATCAACACCTATCTCCAGTTCCAATATTCTGTACAGCAGATACCTCATAGTGAAAAGGGTATTCTGGATGCTAATGATTTACAAAAGCTTATTGATGACAATACTGCAGCAGTGGGCATAGCTTCTCCAAATTTTTTCGGCAACTTGGAGAATTTATCAAATTTAATTGACCTTATTCATGATCACCATGCTCTTGCGGTGATCAAAGTCAATCCTCTCAGTTTGTCAATTTTAACCCCACCCGGTCATCTAAATGCAGATATTGTAGTGGGAGAAGGTCAAACTTTAGGTTTAAATCCCAACTTCGGAGGTCCCTTATTAGGAATCTTCGCAGCTAAACGGGATTACCTCCGTCATATGCCGGGGAGGATTATTGGAGAAACCGCAGATGCCCAGGGCAGGACAGGTTACGTAATGACCCTTCAAACCAGAGAACAGCATATTAAAAGAGAGAGAGCAACCAGTAATATTTGTACAAATCAAGCTCTGTGTGCATTGACCTCAACAGTTTATATGGCTTTACTGGGCCGTTCCGGATTGGAAACTGCCGCCAGAAATTCCTTGATCCTGGCTCATCAGCTTCAACAGGAACTAACTGAAATTCCCGGAGTTAGTCTTAAATTCAACAGTGATTATTTCAATGAATTTGTTGTAGAATTACCCTGTTCTGCAGATTTAATTGTCAACTCCATGATTGGAGAAAACATCTTGGGGGGAATCTCCCTGGGGAAATATAACCGTGATTGGCAGAATTTATTAATGATTGCAGTAACTGAGAAAAGAACCCCTCAAGACTTAAAACACTATGTAGACGTTTTCAAACAATGTCTTAATACATATATTTAACATACCAAATGAACGATAAAGGAGGAGAAATGCCGGAAGAAACTGAACTCACCTATCCCCGAGTCGAGGTTGATTTCGATTTATGCAAAGGTTGTGGTTTATGTATCGTAACTTGTCCTGTGAAATGCCTCGAAATTTCCCCTGAACTGAACAAAAAAAGTTATCATCCCGCCAGATACAAAGGTACTGGATGCACAGGATGCGGATTATGTTTTTACACCTGTCCTGAACCAGGAGCGATAACTGTTTTTCCTAAAGACTACAAACCGGAGGAATAATAAATGGCTAAAGAATTTATCAAGGGGAATTATGCAGTGGTCAAGGCTGCAATTTTAGCAGGAGCTGAAACTTATTTCGGATATCCCATCACTCCTGCTTCTGAAATTGCGGAAGGTTCTGCATTTTATTTTCCCAAAACTGGAAGAACATTCCTGCAGGCGGAAAGCGAAGTAGCTTCAATTAATATGCTATACGGAGCAGGAGGGGCAGGAGTAAGGACCTTAACTGCAAGTTCCAGCCCGGGAATAAGCCTGATGCAGGAAGGTATATCCTATTCAGTGGGATCGGAAGTCCCCTGTCTGATTGTAAATGTCAACCGGGGAGGTCCCGGATTGGGTAATATTGCCCCGGAACAAAGTGATTACAACCAATCCACTAAAGGAGGAGGACACGGGTCATATCATTTAATTGTACTAGCCCCCAACTCCGCCCAGGAGATGTGTGATTTTACCATCAAAGGATTTGAACTGGCAGACCGGTACCGGACTCCCGTACTGCTGCTGACCGATGCTTTCATCGGGCAGATGATGGAACCAGTTGAATTTCCTGAACCCATATCCAAACAAGATCTGCCTTCCAAACCCTGGGCAACCCTTGGAAATCCTCAAACCAAAAAAAGCATCATCAATTCAATATACTTAGAACCCGCTGAAATGGAACAGCATATCATCCGCTTGGAAAAGAAGATGGATGAAGTTAAGCAAAAAGAGGTTTTATTTGAAGAGTATTTAATCGAAGATGCTGAAATCATCACGGTTGGATACGGGATCATATCCCGGGTGTTAAAGAACGTAGTGGAAGATTTAAGGGCAAAGGGAATAAAGGTAGGACTGCTCAGACCTCAGACCCTTTGGCCGTTTCCCGAAAAGAGACTAGCCCAGCTAGCTGAAAAAGTAAATAAATTTCTGGTGGTGGAGATGTCCAACGGTCAAATGATCAACGATGTTAAATTAGCCACCAACTGCAAACCGGAGATTTATTTTTACAACCGGATGGGAGGGGTTGTCCCCACTGCTGATGAGATTATACATAAAATCGAGAATATTATGGGAGGAAATAATGGGTAAATTACTTCAGAAACCAAAAAGTTTCTACAATGAATTTTTCCGCAGTCCCAGCCCCGACAAGCTATCTACCCATTATTGTCCAGGTTGCGGACATGGGGTAATCCACAAATATGTTGCCGAAGCTATGGACGATTTCGGCATTGCCGATAATACTATCTGGATCAGTCCGGTGGGATGCAGCGTCTTCGGTTATTACTATTTTGACTGCGGACATCAACAGGTCCCTCATGGCAGGGCTCCGGCAGTAGCCACCGGAGTAAAAAGGTCTCATCCTGAAGCCATAGTCATAAGTTATCAGGGAGATGGAGATTTAGCTGCTATCGGCGGGAACAATATAATTCAAGCAGCCAACCGGGGAGAAAACATCACGGTTATATTTGTCAACAACAGCATCTACGGTATGACTGGCGGTCAAATGGCTCCCACCACTTTAGTAGGACAGACTACCACTACTTCTCCCTATGGCAGAAATCCAGCCAATGAAGGATATCCCATGAGAATGGCTGAGTTAATTGCTCAGTTAGAAGCACCGGTATATGTGGAAAGAGTTGCCTTGAACAATGCTCAGAACAGAAATAAAACCCGTAAAGCAATTAGAAAAGCGCTGAAAATTCAAATTGACAAGAAAGGATTTAGTTTAGTTGAAATCCTCTCTCAATGCCCTTCAGGATGGAAAGTCTCCCCGGTGGATTCTTTGAAATGGATGGAAGAAAATCAAATGCCTTATTTCCCTCTGGGGGTTTTTAAGGATGTGGTAGAACAGCGCAATCCTTTGGAGACCAAGCCCAGAATATGGGATAAGGATACAATTATCAAAATGCTGGATTTGGACCGTCAGGTTAAGGAATATGCCAAACCTAATCCCACTAAAGATATCTATGAACAACCAAAAATTAAAGTAGCCGGATTTGGTGGACAGGGTATTTTAATGCTGGGAGTGCTTCTTTCAGAAGCAGCTATGCTCAATGGAAAACAGGTCACCTGGATACCTTCCTACGGACCGGAAATGAGAGGAGGAACGGCAAATTGCCAGGTGGTCATAAGAAATAATAAAGTGGGTAATCCCAGTGTGGATAAACCGACTATACTCATTGCCATGAATCAGCCATCTCTGGACAGATTTGAAAAAGATGTAATTCCCGGAGGATTAATAGTGATCAATGAGACCTTGGTAACCAGCGGAGTAACCCGGGACGATGTAGATGTTCTGGCTCATCCCTTCAGTGATATTGCAGATAAACAGCTGGGGACAGTTAAAGTTCAGAACAGCTTGATTCTGGGGGCATTAATCAAACACACCAATATGCTTGATCAGCAGGCAATTTTTGACGCCCTACCCGCTCACATCAAGAAAATAGATTTAATTCCTTTAAATAAAAAGGCAATTGAATTAGGATTTAGTTTAGGTTAACTGGTATATTATTCCTGTCTCCGGGGATTATATCCCCGGAGACCATTCCACAGTTAAAATTGCTGATTGAAGGAGGATGGTCATGATCAAAAATCTTGATCAATTAGTTTCTCAAGCTAAACAAAAAGGACCACAAACCATATCTGTAGCAGGAGCTGATGATCTAAATGTTCTGGAATCAATCAACATGTCTCACCAACAAAATCTGATTACTCCGGTACTGCTGGGCAATAAAGCAAAAATTATGCAACTTTCCTCTGAAATTGATTTCAATGTTTCCTCTGCTGAAATTATTCACACTGAATCTCCCCAACAGTCATCACTCCAGGCAGTAAAATTAGTTAGTTCCGGTCAGGCAGATTTTTTAATGAAAGGGATGGTGCCCACTTCGACTTTCCTTAAAGCAGTGCTGGATAAAGAGATAGGCCTGGCTACCGGAAGAATTCTGAGTCATTGTGCAATTCTTTCCTTGGATACTTATCCAAAATTATTGATGATTACCGATGGAGGCATGAACGAACATCCTGATTTGCCTACTAAAATTCAAATCATCGTCAATACAATCCACCTGGCTGAAAAGCTGGGGATTAATAAACCTAAAATTGCAGCGTTAGCTGCGGTGGAGACCATTTCTCCTAAACAGCCGGAAACTATAGATGCAGCTCAGCTGTCCAAGATGAGTCAGCGGGGGCAACTGGGCAATTGTATTTTAGATGGCCCCCTGGCTATTGATGTAGCCATATCTGAAAAATCAGCCAGACATAAACAGATAACTTCAGAGGTTGCCGGGCAGGTAGATGTATTGTTGGTTCCTTCAATGGCTGCTGGAAATATGCTGGCAAAATCATGGATATATTTAGCCAAAGCCCAGGCAGCGGGTACTATTTTAGGAACTTCCCGTCCGGTGGTAATGCTTTCCCGGTCAGATGATCCTGTAACAAAACTGCGATCCATTGCCCTGGGAGTAATGATGTGTTAAATTTAACTCAGCCAACAAATTTATAATATTTCAGTAAACATTTGCTAATTGATTAAATCAATGTAAAATTGCATTTAAGAAAAATTACATGTTTAGAGGTAAATTTGTTCAGATTATTTAAGGTTGGAGAATAAATATATGGAAAAATCTGATCAACATACTGAATTAAAATTCAGTGATGCTGAGCTGATATTTAAAGAAGGAGATCCTGGGGATGAAATGTATCTTATCAAAAAAGGTAATGTTAGAATATTTAAGACCTCGGGAAAAGTTGATCATACTTTAGCAATATTGCAGGAAGGTAATTTTTTTGGAGAAATGGCAATTATTGATCAATCTCCCCGTTCTGCTTCAGCAGTTGCCATTGACCAGGTGGTGTTGATAAAATTCAACAAAGATGCCTTTCTCTCCAATATCAGGAAAAACCCTTTTATTGAATTTGTGGTATCTGAATTGATCAAAAGATTGAGAAAAACCTCTGAGCAGTTTAAACTGCTGGCAATTCCCGATGACCGTCTCCGTTTTGCCACTATGTTGGCTCACAAAGCTAAATCCTTCTCCAAGCAGGAACAGGACGTAGTAGTCCCCATATCCGGCAACGCTCAATCCCTGGCTTCAGCATCAGGAGTTAAAGTGAATTTAGCCCAGAAATATTTAGAAGAGCTTGAAGAATCTGAATTAATAGAGTACAAAAACAGTAATTTAGTAATTAAAGATATGGAAAAATTCAATGAATATCTGAGATATTGGAAGTTGAAGACTAAATTTGAAGATGAAGATAATCTTATTGCCAATTAGCTGGAGAAAATATGATAAAGAAGAAATTTATTTTTTTGATAGGAATTATAAGCATCTTGATCCTGGCTTCAGGATGCGGTGAAGATCCTCTAAAACCTTATTTTAAACCAATAGCAGTACTTCAAGTAACTCCGGAAACAGCAATAGTTGATCTTAACCAAACCGACAGCATATTTTTTACCGCTGATCCTACCGGAAGCAGATGTGAAGATTTAAACAGCTCTCAATTATGGGCTAGACTTTGCTGGAACTCTTCAGACAGCTTGGAACCATGGGGAAACTGGCAAGGTTTAGATAAACTCTTACAAAATCATCCGGTTTATTACTTATTTGTAGACTCCAATTTAAACCTTCCTCAAACCCGTATTGTGCTTCTGGAAGTGGCTAGCCCCGACGGAACTTCGGATACCGCACAAGACACCATTTACATCATCAATGAGTAATCTAAACAAAATTGTAAAGATTGGCGGTCAAGCCATAATTGAAGGAGTGATGATGATCACTCCGGGCAGTTGGGCTTTAGCAGTTAGAAAACCCAATGGAGATATTGAAACCCGCAGTTGGCAGAGAACTTCCTTGATAATACGCTATCCAATTCTCAAACTCCCCTTTATCCGGGGATTTATCACTTTAATTGAAATGATGACCTTAGGATTTAAATCACTTGATTTATCTGCCCAGCTTGCTTATGAAGAAGAATCAGGGAAATCCTGGAAAGACAATTTAATTATGATTGTCTCCCTGTTAGCGGTGGTGGCTCTATTTTTCCTATTGCCCTTTTGGGCAAGTAAAAAATTAATTCCGGGAATTTATGCCAATAATCAGGGGTTGTTAAATATCATTATCGGTTTGGTGAGATTGTTATTATTTGTATTGTATTTATGTTTAATCTCTCTATCCAAAGAGATTCGCAGAATTTTTGAATACCACGGGGCAGAACATCAGGCAATTCACTGTTATGAATCAGGATACGAATTAAATCCTGAAAATGCGGGAAAACTGGACAAGGAACATCCCCGCTGTGGGACTAGCTTAATACTGGTAACTCTGATTTTTGCCATACTTATCTCCAGCTTGGTAGATACTTTACTGTTTAATATTTTAGGAGTTCAGAATAATCCGGTTATCAGAACTCTTGTACATCTGGCTCTGATTCCTCTGGTGGCTGGTTCAGCTTATGAATTTAATAAATTGGGATATAAATATCAAAATCATCCCATATTTAAAGTTATGATTTTCCCCGGGCTGATGTTTCAAAAAATCACCACCCGTAAACCTGATCAGCATCAACTGGAGGTCAGCATAGAGGCAATTCACGCTGCTATGGACATTCTGGAACCTTCTGAGAGTCAATCCCCGGAGGATTAATTCCATGCTGGAAGCATTAAAATCAGCGGCTGAGCGTAGAGAGCAGATAAATCAATTAATGACAGATAACCAGGTTATAAATGATCAATCCAGGTATTTAAAACTGATCAAGGAAAAAGCTGAACTCGATCCTTTAGCGGATGGCTATGAAAATTTAATTAAATACCAAAAACAGATAGACCAGACCAAAAAGCTTCTGGAAGCTGAATCAGATCCTGAAATAGTTGAATTAGCTGAAAATGAACTTGAAGAGTTGCAGATAAAGTTTGAGCAACTGCAGCAGGAAATTAAAATCCTGATGATCCCGGATGATCCCATGGACAGCCGGAATATTATCGTTGAAATAAGAGCAGGAGCAGGAGGAGGAGAAGCTGCTCTTTTTGCCGGCGATTTATTCAGAATGTATCAAAAATATGCGGATATACAAAATTGGAAATTCGAACTTATTGATGCTCATAGAACGGAATTAGGTGGCTTTAAAGAAATAATATTTTCCATAACCGGCAATAATGTATATAAGCACATGAAGTTTGAATCAGGAGTGCACCGGGTTCAGAGGGTTCCGGTCACTGAATCGGGTGGCAGAATCCATACTTCCACAGTTACCGTGGCAATCCTGCCTGAACCGGAAGAAATCGAAGTGCAGGTTGATTTAAAAGATATAAAAATGGATTTTTTCCATTCATCGGGTCCGGGAGGACAAAACGTAAATAAACTATCCACTGCGGTAAGATTGACTCATTTACCCAGCGGCTTAGTGGTAGTATGCCAGGATGAAAGAAGTCAACTGAAAAATCGAGAAAAAGCGATGAAAGTTTTAAAGGCGAGATTATACGACCAGAAGATTACCGAAGAAGAAAATAAAATTTCTTCCCAGAGGAAAAAACAAGTGGGAACTGGAGACCGAAGTGAAAGAATCAGAACTTACAATTTCCCCCAAAAAAGAATAACTGACCACAGAATTGAATTATCGGTGTATAAACTTGATGATTTTTTAAATGGCAGCATCGGCATAATAACGGATAAACTTCTGGAGCAAGAACAAAACCAAAAATTGGAAAGTATTACCGAAAATCCTTCCTGAAATTTATGACATTAACCCAGGCAATTAAAATTGGTTCGGATATCCTAAATTCAGCCGGCATTGAAAATCCCGAATTTAATTCCCGTTATTTATTAACAGCTCTTTTAGACAAAAATCTTCTGTATCCGGTAAGCTGCCCCCACCACAACATAGATAAATTTGTTTTTACAAAATTCATGAGACTGGTCAGATTGAGATCAAATAATCATCCTACCCAGTATCTTATTGGCAAACAGTGGTTTAGAGAATTGCAGATTAAAGTTGGCCCGGGATGTTTCATCCCCCGTCCGGAGACTGAACTGATAGTAGAACAAGTGCTAACCGAGTTCTCTCCGGAGGATAAGGGAATAATTATTGAAATTTGCACCGGTTCCGGTGCCATTGCCATTGATCTGGCTAATAATCTTCCTCAAATGAATATCATGGCTATGGATATAAGTGCCCGGGGTTTGATTTGGGCAAAAAAAAATCAGCAAAACCTGTCCGCTTATGATAATTTAACTTTAGTCAATGCTGATTTGCTGAATTGCATAATTTCCCACCACCACATCCGGGCGATAGTAGTCAATCCCCCTTACATTCCATCTGAGCAAATTAAATATTTATCTCTTGAAATTCAAAATCATGAACCTCATCTTGCTGTGGACGGAGGGGAAGCCGGATTGGAAGTTATCGAAGAAATTATATGCCAATGTGCGTCAATATTACCTGAAAAAGCAAGTTTATACATGGAACTAGGTCATAACCAGCATAATGCTGTTCAGAAACTATTACTTCAACAAGGGTTTAATGATATAGTATTTTATAAAGATTTTATGCAATACAACCGGATAGTCAGAGCTAGGATAAATGAAATCATTTAGTAATTTTAGAATTGTTTTAAATCCCCATAAAACAAATGCTCAAACGGTTAGAAAACAAATTGAAACCTATCTGAAAAAACATGATAAACAGGTAATCTGCAGCGACCAGGCTGTTGACCAGGAAGATTTAGTTATTTCCCTGGGGGGTGATGGAACTTTACTTAAGGCAGCCAGATCATTAAAAAATCCCGATGTGCCCATATTAGGTATAAATCTGGGTAATCTTGGATTTCTAGCGGATATTTCTGCTCAGAAAATTGAAACCTGCCTTGACCAGATAATCTGCGGCAATTATTATCTTGAGCCCAGAACCCAGTTAACTACCGGTAAAAATCTTCAGGCTTTAAATGATGTGGTCATCGCTTCCGGAAAAACTTTCCGGGTAATTCAGATGCTGGTGTTTATTGATGATCATTTCTTCAGTGAAATAGTAGGTGATGGTTTTATCATTTCCACTCCCACCGGTTCCACCGCTTATTCTCTATCAGTGGGAGGGCCAATTGTCTATCCCACCATGGAAGTGATAATACTAAATGCCATTTCCCCTCATATGCTGAGTCTGCGCCCATTAATTGTTCCGGGAAAATCTACCATAAAGATACAAATCTGCAGTGATCTCGCTTCGGTGGTAATTGACGGTCAGATATCTGAAAACCTTTCCAAAGGCAGCACTATCAACATCACTCAATCCCCTCATAAGGTTAAATTATTGAAAATTAAGGGCATGGAATATTTCAATTTACTCCGAAGCAAATTAAGGCTGGGTGATCTTAAGGCAAGACGCATCTGTGAGGATTGTGACCAGAGATTTGACTGTCCTTATCCAAAATTACCAATATGATTGAACAGCTTAAAATATCCAACTACGCAACCATAAAAGATATTCAAATTACATTTAAACCAGGTTTAAATATAATCACCGGGGAAACCGGTTCGGGTAAGTCACTTATTGTAGATGCTATAAGCACCGTTTTGGGCAGCAAATTAGACCGGAGATCAGTTAAACCTGACCAGGGCGAAACTGAAATTAATCTGGTAATCCGCCAGAATGAATCAACTGTTTTGAGTAGAATTATTCCAAAGACCGGGAGTACTAAGAATTTTATCAACAATGAAAATGCCAAGGTTCAGCAATTAAAAAAATTTTCCGAAACTGAAGTAATGGTTTTTGGACAGCACAGCATATCTGAACTGCTGTCCCCTGAAAATTACAGTTATTATTTAGATTCTTTTGCCGGTTCCATTGATAAAACTGAAAATTTAAAACAGCTTTTAGAGATTTATCTTGATCAAAAGAAGAAGTTAAAAAATTTAATTAATCGGCAGGCGAGATTAGCCGAACAATACCAGCTGGCAGAATATCAGCTGCAGGAAATTGATTTACTAAATCCAGAACCACAGGAATGGGAGGAATTAAACAACCAATTATCCCGTCTTGAAAATTATGAAAAAATTAAAAGCCTGGCTGATGAAGTTGAGCAGCTGCTGGATGGAGATCAATTCAGCTTTACCCAATTATTATCTGAAATCGAACCTCGACTTGAACATCTTCAAGATTTAGATCCGGAGATGGACCAGCTCAATACCTTAAAGGATCAAATGTCAATTGCCAAAGATGAACTTAATTATCAGTTGAGGAAATTTTCAGATATTGAATTCGATGAGGAATTATTGACCGAGCTCAGGGAAAGAAAACAAGCTTTATCTAAATTAATTAAAAAGTTCGGGGGCAGTATAGAATCATTGTTGAATCATAAACATGATTTAATGGAGAAGTTGTCATCCCGAGAAAATTTCCAGACGGAAATTAAAACTATCCAGGATAATCTAATTGTCCAGGAACAAGAAATAGTTGAACTGGCTGCTGCAATTTCTGAAATCAGAAAGAACAAATCCGGTTCTGTTGAATCCACTATTTTAAAAATGTTAGTCAACCTTGGTTTTGATCATGCAGTTTTCAAAATAGACATAAAACCAAAAAACAATGGAATGGTGGAGATCAGACAAAAATTTTTAGACTGGTCCGGTCTGGATGATATTCAATTCAAATTTACGGCAAATCCGGATATTAAACCTGCCTTACTCAGCGAAGTGGTTTCCGGGGGTGAATTATCCAGATTGGCATTAGCTTTGCAGTCAACTATCCTTAAGGAAAAATTACTTCCCACTGTAGTTTTCGATGAAATTGACACTGGAATTTCAGGTAGAATTGCCCAGGCAGTGGGAAAATATTTAAGCAATCTGGCGGTCGATCATCAAGTAATTGTAATCACCCATCTCCCCCAAATAGCCGCTTTTGCCGATCATTACATAAAAATCAATAAACTATCCAAAGGAAAAGGTGTTTCAACTCAAGCATATTACGCCAACCAATCCCAACAGAGAATACAAGCCATTGCGGAATTAGCGGGAGGAGAAAAAATTACCTCCCAGACCTTGGACTATGTCCGCAGTTTAATCAATACCGAGATAAAGGAGGATTGAACCATGGATCTCCACGCAGTTAAAGTACATAATCCTCAACAGTTAAATACCATAATCGGAATTTCCCATTTTATAATGACCTGCGAAGATATCGCAGAAGTACTGCTTAAAACCGTGCCCGGAATTAATTTTGGGCTGGCTTTTTGTGAAGCTTCTCAACAGCGACTGATAAGAACGGAAGGAAACCAACCTGAACTAATCGAGCAAGCGGTGGTCAATGCAAAAAACATCGGAGCCGGTCATTGTTTTGTATTGATGGTCGATAATTCTTATCCCATTAATTTCCTGACCGCCCTGAAAAATTTACCGGAAATTGCCTGTATTTTATGCGCCAGCGCTAATCCTCTGGAAGTTATTATCGCCGAAACAGAACAAGGGAGAGGTATTGTGGGGATTATTGATGGACAGACTCCTCTGGGAGTGGAAACCGAACAAGACCGGAAACAAAGATTTAAACTTCTAAGGGATATTGGGTACAAATTAAGTTAATCCAGGAAGGAGAGGAATTTGGCAAAAATGAAGATTGGAATATTAACCAGCGGAGGCGATTCTCCGGGCATGAATGCCGCTATCAGGGCAATAGTCAATGAAGCCATACCTCTGCAGATTGAAATATTGGGATTCATAGAAGGATATCAGGGACTGATACAAGGGAACTGTCAGCCACTGGATAGTAAAATAGTTCAACCGGTAATACGTTGGGGTGGCAGTATTATTAAATCCTCCCGGTGTGCTGAATTTCTTGAACGGCAAGGCAGAGACAGAGCATTTAAGACTTATCAAAATTTAAATTTAAGCGGCTTAATTGTAATAGGAGGTAATGGCACTGTAACCGGAGCGATGGAATTTTCTCAGGAAAATGAAATAAATATTATTGGTCTGCCCGGCACCATTGATAATGATATTTCTGGCACAGACTACACCATTGGTTTTGATACTGCAGTAAACACCGCCATGCAGGCTATTGATAAAATACAGGACACCGCCAATACCATGGAAAATTTGTTCTTTGTTGAAGTTATGGGCAGACATTCCGGTGAAATCGCTTTAATGTCGGCAATTGCAGGAGGAGCTGATGCAGCTTTAATTCCTGAAGTTCCAACCGATCTGGACAATCTCATCCACCGATTATCCCAGGAATTATCCGCAGGAAAAGAAGGATTAGTAGTGGTGGTGGCAGAAGGAGATGACTTGGGGAAGGCTATTGAAATTGCAAAGAAAACCAGAAACAAGTTGAATATTACTACCAAAGTAACCGTACTTGGGCACACCCAGCGGGGAGGCAGTCCAACCGCAAGAGACAGGTATCTTTCCACATTATTAGGAGCTAAGGCGGTTCAGTTAATAGTTCAGGGCAAAACTCAGATCATGATTGGAATAAAAGAAGGAAAACTGGTAGAAGTACCGTTTACCCAGGCCAGTCAAAAAGAAAGTCATGTACAAAAAATGTTCTCACAAGGTATAATTAGGATTTTAACCTGAAGGAGGAAATATGTTTATATTTTTAATACTGTTGGTGACTCAATTGGCACCAGTAATCCTGCCTATTGATGTCGTAGACACCCATACCATACAAAATGATCCCATAATTTTTGAATATAAAGCTTCATCCAAGGGATTCCTATCCGTAGTGGCAAGATGTAAACAATCCGATGGTGATATCATGATATTAGGAAGAGGTCCAAATTCAGTTTATCTTAATTTACAGGGCGGATCAGAAGATTCTGATGTTGGAGGTAATTACGGCTTTGAGCAGACTATCTTCAATATTCCGGGGGCAGGCACCTACTATGTGATGATAGTTCCTTATTCCAGTTTTGATCAACCTCAGTCAGTGGATGTTATGGCTTGGTTTAAAAACGATATTGAATTAATTCCAACACAATCAATCCCTATGGTAATAAAAGAAAAAATACAAGATCTTGAAGAAGTGGAGGCACAATTAAGCGGACTTTATCCCCTGGCAGTTTACGAAATGGAAAGCTATGATAATTTTAATCACTTATTGCTGGGAAGAGTGGAAGCCAGCGAAGATGTTATTCTTGAGTTGTATTCTCCGGACAATCCTGCAGTATATGTTTATCAATCGGACTATGATCTAGAAGGCAACGCTGGCATAGAACAGATAACCATGATGTCGGAAACTGAAAATCCAATATTTGTGATAAGACCTTACAACTTTCCTGAAAATGAGATATTTTACAATTTCCAGGTTGAAGCTATTCCCGCAGATATAGAATTAACTTTATCCCAGGGAAAAGCAGAAGATGAAGGATATGTGGATCCGCAAACTGGTTTGGACAGAATGCTTTATTCAGTAACCTGTCCCCAGGAAGGGATCTTAGTTGTTGATCTACATGGTGAAAACGGCGATCTAATCTTAAACGCATACTCTATGGATACAATGATCTCATCTGATTATGATTATGAAGATGATCTGGGGAGAGAAAAGCTGGTTTTATTTCCGGGAGAATATTTACTTGAAGTCATCTCTCAGCCATCCAATATGGAACCTATTGATTACATGATCTACGCCACTGTTCACCGTGATCAAGACGCTTCTTATTCCGGGGCAGTACAGCTGGATTTAGGAGTAAAGCACCAGGACCAGATATCTGCAGCAAGCTACGATTTCCTTGATTATTATTATTTCCAGTGTCCCCAGGATGGACAGTATATTATTGAAACCATGGGAACTGACTATATAGGTGATCTGATTCTGACTGTAGAAAATTCAGACGGCGAAATATTATCCACCTCTGATCAGGATATAAACGGAGATTACACTTACGAACAATGTGTGGTGGATCTTAATTCCGGAGATAGAATTTACATCAAGGTCGAACCCTACTATGAGTACCAAGAAGACATACAGGATTGCCAATATAATATTACTATTACCCGATCAGAATAGATGATATAATGACCGGTCATCTTATTGATAACATAGAATAATAAATCAACCAGGGGCAGTGGCTCAGCTGGTAGAGCGCCTCCCTCGCACGGAGGAGATCGGCGGTTCGACTCCGCTCTGCTCCAGATATTGCGGCTGGCTCCATTAAAGGATGTGCCGACGAACCCCGTCAGGTCCGAGAGGAAGCAGCGGTAGTCAGAGCACTCCTGTTAACGGTTAAGCTGGCCGCTAGCAAATGGATTAATTATGGAAAACTATATTGTAATGGCTAGAAGATACCGCCCAGGGAACTTTGAGGAAATTATTGGGCAGCCTCATATTGTGACTACTTTAAAAAGTTCACTGGAATCGGGCAGATTAGCCCAAGCATATTTATTCACCGGACCCCGGGGAGTGGGCAAAACAACTACCGCCAGGATTTTAGCCAAAGCAATAAATTGTGAACAGGGTTTATCCTCCCATCCCTGCGGGGAATGCTCAACTTGTCAGGCAATTACTCAATCCCGTTTTCCTGATGTTTACGAAATTGATGGAGCATCTAATCGGGGGGTTGATGATGTAAGAACTATCCGGGAAAATTTGCTTTACACTCCTGCGGCAAGAGAAAGAATATATATTATTGACGAAGTTCACATGCTGACTAAGGAAGCATTCAACGCTCTGCTGAAAACTTTAGAAGAACCTCCTCCCCGCATAAGATTTATTTTCGCCACCACTGAACCGGAAAAAGTCCCCCAGACAATATTGTCCAGATGCCAAAGATTTGATTTCAGACTGTTAAATGAAAATCTAATTTTTCAGCATCTTAAATCCTTAGCAGAATTAGACGATATACACATAAATGATCAAGCATTGATGATACTATCCCGCCGGGCAAGAGGATCAGTTCGAGATGCAATTAGTCTTTTAGATCAACTCTCCGTATTCAAGCACAAGAATATTGATGAAAAATTGACTTATGAAATTCTGGGAGAAATTGATCAAAAGGTAATTATGAATTTATTGGAATTAATTGCAGATCACCAGGTTAAGGATACTTTAGATAAAGTGGAAAGTTTGTACAATAATGGATACCAGCCTGAGGAAATTGCTCAATCCCTGGCTGAAAATTTATACTATTTACTGAAAAATTTTCATTCCCAGGAGGACTGTTCAAAATTAGCCCAAAAAATTGGTTTGGACAGGATTAGCAGATACTTAAATCTGATGGCTAATTTTTTAAATTATAAAACCAAATTATCTACTAAAATTTCATTGGAAATGAATATTACCCGGATGGTCAGAATGGTGGACACAACTTCAATTAAAGATCTGCTGCTGGAAATCAACAATCCTTCCGGTGATTTTTCCCCCTCCACCTTAAAAAAAAAAGTTAATTTAACTGCTAAACAGACTTCCAACCATACTGAATTATGGGAAGAAGTAGTAAAATCAGTTAAACAAAAAGATAGAATTACGGGGGGGTATCTAAACAACAGCGAACTAATCAAATTAGAGGAAGAAATACTGGTGGTGCAATTATCCAATCCCGGATTTCAAAAATTACTATCCCGGTCTAATAACAAGCAGATAGTGGAAAAAATAGCTGGAGAGATATGGGGAAAAAATTTAACTATAAAATTTATCGCTCAACCCAACAGCAAGCCCAAACATTTAACTCAGTTTGAAAATGACAGCAATATCAAAACTGTAAAAAACATATTTGATGCTGAAATCATTGATTCCCCGGATTAGGAGGTAAAATGTCTAATTTAAATAATTTATTAAAACAAGCACAACAAATGCAGGCGGAAATGAAAAAAATCCAGGAGCAACTGGCTCAGCAGGAATTTCAAGGTGAATCAGGAGGGGGAATGGTTAAGGCAATTGTAAATGGAAAACTGGAACCAATTTCAATTAAATTTGAACCGGACATTGTCAATCCTGAAGAACTGGACATGCTCGAAGATCTAATTCTAGCTGCTTTCACTGCCGCCCAAACAAAAGCTCAACAAGAAATTAAAGACAAAATGAGTGATCTGACCGGAGGGATGTTCAATCCAATGAATTTAGGGAGTTTATTCAGTTGATTGGCATACCTCCCAGCCTAAAGGAATTAATCCAGAATCTAAGTTTACTGCCGGGAATCGGACCTAAAAGCGCCAGGCGGATTGCCTTCTTCTTACTGGAAAAACCCCAGTCTACTGCGGAAAGACTTGCTGACAGTATTGGAAATTTGAAAGCGGGGGTTTCCTTCTGTCAAATATGCGGAGCTCTTACCGAACAGGACACCTGCATGATCTGTGGAGATATCTCCAGGGATATAAGCAAAATCTGCATTGTGGAAACTTTCATAGACCAAATTATATTAGAAAATCTCAACTATTATCACGGTCTTTATCATATTTTAGGGGGCACCCTTTCCCCTCTGGACGGGAGAGGTCCGAAACAACTTCGCATTGACAGTTTACTGACCAGAATTAGACAACCAAAAGTTGAAGAAGTGATAATTGCCACCAATCCTACTCCTGAGGGGAATGCCACTGCTCTGTTTATTGTTGATCTTCTTAAAAATTATTCGGTAAACTTAACCCGGATAGGACTGGGCATACCGGTAGGTGGAGATATTGATCTTCTCGATTCAGAAACTCTTAAATTAGCCCTGGAAGGCAGGATGAAGATAGAAAAACATGTTGACGGATAAGTTAATATTCTTTATAAGTGATAAATCTTATGGATTACGAACAAATTGACATTTTCGAAGAAGATTTTTGGAAGTTAAAGAATATTCTTACCAATCTAAAAAACATTTTAGACGCCAGAATGATTCTGTTAATTGACCGGGCTGGTCAACTAATTGCTTCCGCAGGTGATCCCGAAGATATTGATGTTATGGCATTTTCTTCATTGGTGGCTGCAGACTATGCGGCAACCAGTCACTTAGCTACTTTAATTGGTGAAGATGAATTTTCCACCCTGCATCATCAAGGTCAGCGTCATAATATTTTCATTCAAATTGTAAATAATAAATTTATTTTAGCAGTTATTGCCAAAGCACATTATCCCCTGGGTCGAGTGAAAGTAGAAACGCTGAGAACCAAACAGGAATTATCTGAAGTATTTGTATCAATAACTCAAAAAATGCAGGAAGAGAAACCCGAAAAACTTCCTTCAGAGGACCTTTCCAGTGAGATTGATAACTTTTTAGAGGATTTTTTCAACAATTTATGATTTTCATAATTTTTTCAATAACCATTATCCTGATCAAGTGTAATTTAATTATGACACAACGAGGTAATCGGTGTCAGTAATAAACTACGCTTCCAGAGAAATAAACTGTAAAATCGTCTACTACGGACCGGGACTGGGTGGAAAGACAACCAATTTAAAGAAAGTTTACGAAAAGGTCAATCCCAGTAACCGAGGAGAGATGATATCACTGGCTACAGACATGGATAGAACTTTGTTTTTTGATTTTGTACCGGTAAACTTAGGAACGATAAGAGGTTTTAAGACCAGGTTTCATCTATATACAGTCCCCGGTCAGGTTTATTATAACGCTTCCAGAAAATTAATACTGAGGGGAGTGGATGGAGTGGTATTTGTTGCTGATTCCCAGATTGAACGATTAGATGACAATGTTGAAAGTATCAAAAATTTAATTGAAAACTTAAAGGAATATAATCTTAAGCTATCCGAAATACCCTTTATAATTCAGTACAACAAAAGGGATCTGCCCAATATTGCTCCCCTGGATCAACTGGAGAGATTGTTGAATCCTCTGAAAGTCCCATCTTTTGAGGCAGTGGCTACTGATGGTATCGCTGTTTTTGCCACTTTAAAAGAAATCTCTAAAATGGTTCTTAAAAAACTTTCTCAATAATCTTATAACCGCCGATGTATATTAACACATTGAAAAAACTATATGTCATTAAATAATATTGGAAAATCCTTTTTTCATGCCCTTCACGGTATAAAAATCACTTTAAAAACTCAAAAACACATACATCTTCATATATTTATCTTCCTCCTGCTTATCTACGTAATAATATTCGGGGGAGTGGGCTTGGAAGATGCGCTGATTTTAGCAGGAATTTCAATAATGGTTATCATGGCAGAAATGATTAATACTGCCATTGAATTACTCTGTGATTACGTGACCACAAAACATCAGGAATTTATCGGTATGGTTAAGGATGTAGCTGCGGGGACAGTATTAATGGCAACCCTGGCTGCCATCATCATGGGGTATATAATTCTTGCTGATCCTTTAATTGTTTCCATAATTAAATTTAAATATCTTTTAGATAAAATACCTTTACTGGTAATCTTTGTGCTGCTATTTCTATTTGGTTTATTAATAATTATTTACAACCGTCTTACCTATAATAAATATAAGTTTTCCTTCAGCGGATTGTCTTTTGGAATATCCTTTTTGGTCTGCTGGCTATTATTTGAAGCTTTTTCAATTACCTTCATTTTCATGCTGGTAGTGGGGGGAATTATCTTAATTGAAGCAATACTTCAAAACAGCAAATCAGACCGGGTATACTTAAGTGGAATTTGGGGCATCCTGTGGGGTTTATTCATTTATAAATTATTCCATATTGAAATCAATATTGCCCTCAATCTTGCTATTTCTTCACTGCTCATTGGCGCTTGCCCCGTTTTAGGTTCGGCATTTATCGCCAATCTAGGTTTTCCTTCAACCTCTGTGGGGCTGGCAGTTGCCGGAGAATTAGTTTTCCTGACTTTTATATTAATTTGGGGAAATAGATTTAAATCGCACTTCAGCAGCAATAATTATTCTATCTGGGTAAACAGAAAAAATCCTTTATTATTGTTAACCATACTGATTTGCTCTTCTCTTCCCCTTCCCCTGTCCGGGGCAATTGCAGGATCAGTGGTAGCCATTGCTTTTGAAGTTAATAAAAAAACCGCCTGGATTATAATTTTTATTGGCATTATCATAAAAATGACCTTAACCTATTTCTCTTTACCACTTTACCATAGGTTAGGAGGTTGAGATGAGGGTTGTTGTTACTGGCGGCGCCGGGTTTTTAGGAACACATCTAATCAGGGCATTACTTAATCGTGGGGATGAGGTTATCTGTGTGGATAACTTTATCACCGGCACTCAGGATAATATTAGAAATTTTAAATCTGAGAAATTTCATTTAGTTGAAGCAGATATATGCAATCAATTTAAAATCAAAGGGACTGTGGATTTTGTTTTTCATTTAGCTTCTCCCACCAGCCCCCATGACTACTTGGAACATCCCATCTTCACGCTAAAGACGGGAGCATGGGGAACAACTAATGCTCTTAATCTCGCCTTGGACAAACAAGCCGGCTTTTTATTATCCTCAACTTCGGAGGTTTACGGAGATCCGGCGGTAAATCCCCAGCCTGAATCTTATTGGGGCAATGTCAATCCCATCGGACCCCGCTCTGTATACGATGAAGCTAAACGATATGCAGAAGCAGTAACCATGGCTTATCACCGTAAATATAACCTAAATTCTTATATTATCAGAATATTCAACACCTACGGTCCCAGAATGAGATTAAATGACGGCAGGGCAATTCCCAATTTCTTTAAGAAAGCTTTTACCAACCAAGATATCATCATCTACGGGGATGGGCAGCAGACCAGAAGTTTCTGTTATGTTGACGACTTAATCAAGGGATTGGTAAAACTGTCCAATAGTAATTATCATCTCCCGGTTAACATCGGCAATCCCATGGAGACCTCTATTCTCAATCTAGCAAAAACAATTATCCGCTTAACTAATTCCCGGTCAAAAATAATATTTGAAAAATCACTAACCGATGATCCCAAGGTAAGAAAGCCGGATATAACAAAAGCCCGAAAGATGCTTGATTGGGAACCGGGAATTGGATTAAACCAGGGTTTAGAATTGACCAGGGACAGTTTTATAAGGGAGCAACAAAAATGAAAGGAATAATATTAGCAGGGGGACTGGGCACCCGTCTTCTTCCCCTAACCAAAGTAACCAACAAACATTTACTTCCCATATACGACCGTCCCATGATTTATTACCCCATTCAGAAAATGGTAGATGCTGGAATTACTGAGATAATTTTAGTGGTAGGGGATAAATCAGCAGGAGAATTCATCAGACTTCTGGGCAACGGCAACCACTTGGGGTTAAACCACATATATTATATTTTTCAAGACGGAGAGGGAGGAATTGCCCAAGCGCTGGGACTCTGTGAATATCTGGTAAAAAATGAAAAATTCATGGTTATTTTAGGTGACAATATTTTTCAAGACGATTTAACTTCCTTCCTCCGTCAATTTAATCAACAAAAATCTGGGGCGAGGATATTTCTGAAGGAAGTGGATGAACCTCAAAGATTTGGAGTACCCCGGATAGAAGATAATGAAATAATCACTATATTGGAAAAACCCCCAAAACCTCCCTCCAACTATGCAGTTACCGGCATCTACATGTACCCTCCCGATGTTTTTGAAATTATCAGCCAGCTTCAACCTTCATCCCGGGGAGAACTGGAAATAACCGATGTCAACAATGCTTACGCTCAGCGCGGGGAATTGAAGTTCAATTTTTTAAAGGGATGGTGGACTGATGCCGGCACGTTTAATTCCTACCGGCATGCCTGGGCACTGGTACTGGGAGATGAGCACATTAAATGAAAATACTTATAACGGGAGGAGATGGTCATTTAGCCAAACAGATTAGTTCTCTCCTCCATGGATACCAGGTTGCTTCTCCGGGCAAACAACAATTGGATATAACCGAGCCCCGGTCAGTGGAAAAATGGGCACAGCAATTTAAACCTGAGTTAATTATTCATAGTGCGGCAATTACCGATGTAAATTACTGTGAGCAAAATCCGGAACAGGCTTTCCTGGTGAACACCTATGGTACAATTAATCTGGTCAATCACAATCCTCATTCCCGGTTTATATTTATCAGCACTGATTACGTTTTTGACGGAGAGAAAGACAGTCCTTATCATGAATATGATTTAACCAATCCCCTGTCCGTTTATGGAAAATCTAAATTAGCCGCAGAAAATTTCATCCAATCCCGGAGCAGAGCATATATTATCATCAGAACTTCCTGGCTTTTTAACTCCGCTGCTGATTTCTTAACTAAAATTGCTGGTAAAATCAGACTGGGGAAGACTATTGAAATTATCGGAAATCAGTGGGGAAATCCAACCATGAATTGGGATCTGGCGGAAGCGGTGTTGAACCTGGTTGATTGTACTTACACCGGAACAGTAAATATCACTAACACCGGAACCACCACCTGGTTTGATATTGCCCGATACTATATTGACCAGAAAAATATTAAGAATGTCGAATTGGTCAATATAAGTATTGATGATTATCCTCACCAGGCTCCCCGTCCTAAATACAGCGCTCTTTCCTCAAATCTATTCAAACATATTTTTAAATATAAATTACCTGACTGGAAAACATCAATTTTAAAACACAAGGAGTTCAACATTGATTGAAGGGGTTATAATCAAAGAATTGAAAACTCATCCGGATGAACGGGGAAGATTAACTGAGATATTAAGAGGCGATGATGATATTTTCAATACATTTGGACAGGTCTACTTGACCACCAATTATCCCGGAGTGGTAAAAGCCTGGCATCTTCATCATCTTCAAACTGATAATGTTTGTTGTATCCGGGGAATGATAAAGTTAGTTCTTTTTGATCAAAGAGAACACAGCTCAACCTACCAGCAGATCCAGGAATTTTTTATCGGAGATCATCAGATGAAACTAATCTCAATCCCCCCCCAGATATTTCATGGATGGAAATGCATTTCATCAACAGAATCCATAGTAATCAATATCCCTGATAAACTTTACAATTATCAAAAACCTGATGAATACCGGCTGCCTTTTAATACAGATCAAATCCCTTATAACTGGGATATCATGATGAAATAAGGGGATTTGGTGTTCACTCTCACCCAAATCTAAAAAAGTCATCGGTTAGTGTATTTATGTCTATGAACTGATTTCAGAGTACTGATGAAGTTTATAAGTTCAGTCAGTTTGGTGATTGAGGTTCTTTGGGAATACCAATGGTGAAAGTTGTTCCCTTCCCTGGTTTACTGCTAACCTCAATTTCTCCTTGATGGCGTTCAATAATTTTTTTTACCACGGATAAGCCCAAACCAGATCCCTGCTTTTGACCAATTTTATCACTGAAGAATGGTTTAAATATCTTGTTGATGTTATCCGGGGATATCCCCACCCCGTTATCTTTAATATTGATGATCATCAATTTTTGATCCTGGTCCCAATGTACCTGTATCTCTATCTCTCCCCCATCAGGAAGTGCATCAATGGAGTTTAATATTAAATTTGTAAAAACCTGCTGCAGTTGAGACTGATCAACCTTGATATAAGGGAGATTGGGATCAATATTCTTCACTAAATTTATTTTATTTTTCTTAAGCAGAAAATCCATGAAACTTTCTGTATTTACCAGGATTTCTTCAATGGTCACAAAACTCAGAGACGGGTCTTTTCCCCGGGAGATCTTGCGGAGATTGTTGACAATATTTAATATCTTCTGCAGACCTAGATCAATGCTATGCAAAGCAGTATTCAGTTGTTCAGGGTCTTGATCCGGTGATAGCGATTTAATATACTCCATTGCCATTTGCATAGCTCCCAGAGGATTTGAAATCTCATGAGTAATAGTTGAAGCCATTTCACCAATAGTGGACTGTCTTTCTAAATCCAACACCCTCTGCTGTTGTGAATGAATTGTATTTAATGAAGATTTCAGAGACTGAATTAACCAATGATTTTCAACAGATATGGAAACCCGGTTAGCTAATATTTGAAGGGTTTGCAAATCTTCTTTCTGGATTTGAAAATCGGGAAAAAGTACTGCTACAAATATTCCGGCTAAATATTTTTTCCGGGTCATGGATAGAGCTAGTAAAGTCATCTCATCAAGCTGTTTAACTTTATTGGGTTCAATATTATCTAAAAATTCATTTACAAATTCCTTAACTTCCTTGCTGATTGAGGTAACTAATTCCCCCTGCTGATTCTTGCTATGGATAATATTAAATGATTTGTCCTGGGGATTTTTTTTAAGCATTACCATTACCTGTTGGGCAGGTAATAATGAAAAACAAGCATTTTCAATAATTTCTGCTATTTCCTCAAATTTCAAGGTGGAAGATATTGATTCGGAAAATTCATAAATTGTCAACATTCTCTTCAATTGAACATTTTGCTTTTTAATATCTCGGGCTTCCAACTCTTTGGTTATAGTATTGATGATATTTTTTGGACGGAAAGGTTTGGAAATGTAACCTACTGCTCCATACTTCATTGCTTCCACCGCTGATTCAATAGATCCATAACCGGTAAGCACTATGGCAATCAGATCAGGACGAATACTCAGCGCTTGTTTTAATAAATCGATACCGTTAATTTTAGGCATTCTTAAATCAGTTAACATCACATCATAATTATTTTCATTCAGCAAATTCACTGCTTGACCAGGATCATTGACCACCTCGGTATCAAATCCTGCTGTAGTTAAAATTTCATGAAGCAGATCAGTCATAGAGACTTCATCATCAACTATCAGCACTTTATTCTTTTCATCCATAATTATTCCTTCTAACAGAACTGATTATTATTTTTTTATTATTCAACTTGGAATATAGTTTATTATACAAATATTTTTTACAAATGATACGGATAAATTTTAACATAATTTTCAAGTGAGGATTAATGAATAATTTGATTTTAAATCCCGAGATTATCATTCCCAGCGCACAACAAGATCCCCTTTACAACCATTACATATTGATAACTGACGGGAAAATTGAAAAAATAAGCTCAAATCTCAACCCCGGTATTTACCCCGGTCACAAACTAATACCCCTTCCGTCTTCCCTGGTCATTCCTGGGCTGGTAAATACCCACAGTCATATAGCCATGACTGTGTTAAGAGGAATTGCTGAAGACCTGCCTCTTGAATCCTGGCTAAATGAAAACATATTTCCCCGTGAAAAAAAATTAACCAGTGAAATAATTTATTGGGGAAGCATGTTAGGTTGTTGGGAAATGATCTCCTCGGGAATTACTTGTTTTTCGGACATGTACTTATTTGAGGATGCAGTTGCCCAAGCCACTGTAAAAAGCGGTTTAAAGGCTTTACTGGGTGAAGGGCTATTTGATTTTCCATCTCCCAACTACGGAAACCTTGCCCAAGGATTTAAATACACCCAGTACTTATTGGAAAAATATTCAGACCATCAACTAATAAATATTTCTGTTGATCCCCATACTTTATACACCTGCAGTTTAAATACGGTAATCAAAGCAAAAAATATGGCGGATAAATATAATGCCATGCTGTCCATACATATTTCTGAAACCAAAAATGAAAATGAACTGATATCCTCAAAATACGGTAAAACCCCTGTCCAGTTGATGTATGATAACCAACTGCTGGATGATAGATTGCTGGCAGCTCATTGTGTTTGGATTAGTGACCGGGAAATTGAACTGCTGGCTCAAACTGAAACCAAAGTTTCCCACTGCCCGGTGAGTAATCTTAAACTGGGATCAGGTATTGCTCCTTTAAGTAAGCTGCTAAAAAACCAAGTAACAGTTTCATTGGGAACAGATGGACCGGCAAGCAATAACCGCTTGGATATCCTACAGGATATGAAGTTTGCGGCAATTTTAGAAAAAGGCATCCATCTCGACCCACAATATCCCAATGCCCGGACAATTTTTAAAATTGCCACTGAAAATGGAGCTCTGTGTACAGGTTTTCCTAAAAGCGGAATGATCAAACAAGGATATGATGCTGATTTAACTGTTTTAGATATCAGTCAGCCCAATGCCCTCCCTTTATATGACCCCTTTAACTATCTTATTTATGCCGCCAGCGTAAAAGATGTTACCCACACCATTGTTAACGGCAATATTTTGATGGACAACCGTAAAATACAACATTTAGATATTGATGAAATTACCGCGAAAATAAAAGAGATTTCAAAAATTATCAGTTAAATATCAGTTTGTGCTGACCTTTTTGTTTTTGTTTGATTATTGCTATTTTTATCATTGACAGTGCAAATATAAAAACATAATATTCCCTGATGATGCCGGGATGGCGGAATTGGCAGACGCGCTGGATTCAGGTTCCAGTGGATGCAAATCTGTGCGGGTTCAAATCCCGCTCCCGGCATAACTGCTATGATAAAAAATTACATATACA
>LKUE01000199.1 GCA_001412365.1 Desulfuromonas sp. SDB
AAAAGTTTTTTCGAATTCTCTAATTTAGTTTTATTGACAAGCAATGAATTTCCGATAAATTTCAGATTTTTCTCTCTACCTATGGCTACTAATAAACATGAACCCACAATCTCGATGAAGTGATCTTTTTTTAGTCCTTTTAAAGTTAGATTATTATTTTCAGTTCTAATATTGTCAATAGTTACTTCATTTATACATTTGATGCTTTTATTCCGGCATACCCGTTGATATAACAAAGGCAAACACCTCGGATTAGTACTTGGATAGAGGATACTGATATTATTATGTTCCGCTAAATTAAGCGCATAATCAAAAGCAGCATCTCCTCCCCCGATTATGCAAATATGTTTATTTTTAATCCTCAGCAGCGGTTCTATCTCATAAAATACTTTGTCCTCATTATTCAAGCAGAGTTTAGATATGTTCAGTTTCTTCGGTATTGTACCTGAAGCCACTAATAAAATTCTTGTTAAATATTGAGCATATCCAGTGCTAATTTTAAATAAATCATCCTGATAATCAACTTTTTCCACTTCCTGTTTATAAACCTCAACCTGCCATTTCTTTAAATGGCTTTCCAGCTTTTCCGCCAGGACTATCCCGGTTATTCCAGTGGGAAAACCAGGATAATTTTCCACCAGATGAGCAGATCTAATCAACCCTCCGATCTCATATTTTTCGAATAAAACCAAAGAATAGCCGCATCTTTTCAACTGGATGGCAGCAGCAATGCCTGAAGGTCCACCGCCGATAATTGCAATATCTAAATTATCCATGAAACTTTTTCAATCTTTCCACACATTCCGAAGTCTTCAATACTGTAGCAAAACCATGAGATAAATTTATCAAAGAACTCAGATGATAAGTCGAGTTGTATGAAGCAGTTCCGTCAGCAGTTATAATTACCTTAAATCCCCTCATAAATGCTGATCGTGCAGTAGTTTCAACACAAAGATGGGTCATAACTCCGGTTATTACAATATCTGTAATTTTCTGCCGGTTTAAGCAGGGCAGTAGTTCAGTCTGGTAAAATGCATCGTATTGAGTTTTTTTTATAACCACCGGATTGGTTATTAATATATCTTCAATGATTTCACTTTCCTGCTGCTGTTCTAGGATAAGGTTTTTCCACCAGCTATTCATATTTTTTGCATCTTCCGGAGTATTAACATGCCGGGTATAAATTACCGGTTTTGATTTCTGCTGATACAATTCAATTAATTTCTTTATTGGTGCAATAACAGCTGGTGCACTGGGGATGTAAGCATGAGAAGAAGGCTGAAAAAAGTATTTCTGCATATCCAAAACCAGTAAAGCGGAATTATTTAAATTAATATCTATTTTCTTAATAGTATGAATTTCTCTGATTGTTTCTAAAAAAGCATCAGTTTTAAATTCAATATTTTCAGATGTAAAATACAATTCTTTCATTAATTCTCTATAATTTTAAATTATTGACAATCAGACAATTTCCGCTGACGGCAGCAGTACTCTATCAAACAACATTCCTGGCATAGCGGTTTTCTGGCTTTACAGGTTTGTCTTCCATGATCTCCGATCAGATGTGAAAATACAGCTCGTTGGGATAAATCCACAATCTTATTGAGTCTGAATTCAATTTTTTCCGGATTGAGATTAAATTCAACCAATCCCAGCCGGGCAGTCACTCTTTGTAAGTGAGTGTCCACAATAATACCTGGCTGGTTAAAAACTTCGCTTAATACCAAATTGGCAGTTTTTCGCCCCACCCCAGGTATAGTCAGCAATTGTTCCATAGTGGAGGGAACTTTTCCATCAAAGTCAAGAATAAGCTTTTTAGAAGCATCCACAATACGGGCGGACTTAGTTTTATTCATGCCCACCGGCTTTATCACCTGCTTCAGCCATTTAATATCAGCATCAGCTAATTCCCGGGGAGTTGGATATTTGGCAAATATCTGCTGAGTAGCTTTATTTACTCTTTCATCTCTGGTTTGGGCGGAAAGTATGGTGGCGATTAGAAGCTGCTCAGGGGTTTGATAAGTTAAATGGCAAGCGGCATTAGGAAGTATTTTTTTTAAAATTCTGATAATGCGTTTAACTCTTGTTTTCAGTTGAAGATACTGTTCAGTATTCATCATATTGTTTCCAGAGGGGCAATTTCAATTTTAACATACTTATGGGTTCCATCTGCTAATTTCAATAAGGCAATGTCCTTATCCACATCCACTACCTGAACCTTTCCCCATACCTTATGCTTAAACCATTTCCCGATGAGGGGATCCTGCTGGGTCACCGGTTCCGGTTGTTGAAACTGGTCAGTAGTAATACAGCTTTCCGGCAATTCAGATAAAAATTCAGATGGTCCGGTCAATCTATTTCCTCTATACTGGGAATAGCTCAGCAATAACTTCGACTTAGCCCGGGTTATAGCTACATAAAACAGCCTTCTTTCTTCCTCTAAATCTGCATCTGATCCCATCGAACGAATATGGGGAATTATTTCATTTTCCACTCCGGAAATAAATACAACATCAAATTCCAGCCCCTTAGCGGAATGTATAGTCATTAAATTTATCTTAGACTGCTGCTGATCCCAGGTGTCAATATCTGAGAGCAGAGATATATTTTGAAGATAATCAAGCAGAAGGTGATCAGGATTCTGCTGCTGGTATTCTTCCACTGATCTTTTGAACTCTTCAATATTTTCCAAGCGGTCCTGTGCAGAGTAATCATTCATCTTTTCCCGGTTTTTCCAGTAATTAAGATATCCCGATTTTTCTAAAACTTCCTCCAACAAAGCTAAAGGAGTATAATTCTGTGATTTTTCCCGTAAAAGGCTGATAAATTCTAAAAACTGGTGGATGGAGTTAATTTGACGGCTAGTGAATTCAGCAAGAGTCAGTTCAGACAGATATTGAAAAGGGGCAAGATTATGGAAGGCAGCAGAGGATAATATTTTCTGCAGAGTTGCAGAGCTTATGCCCCTGGGGGGGAAATTAATAATTCTAGCCAGAGATTCCGAATCCTGAGGATTTACCATGAGCTTCAAATAAGCCAGAATATCCTTAATTTCTTTTCTTTCAAAAAACTTCAATCCCCCCACAATCACATAAGGGATTCCAATTTTAAGGAATACTTCTTCAAATGGTCTGCTCTGGGCATTGGTGCGGTAAAGAATTGCCATATTCTCCAAATTGTATCCTTGATTCTTCAGCTCCAGAATTTCAGAAGCAATTCTATATGCCTCATCTCTCTCTTTTTCCGAACTTATCAACCTAACCGGCTCTCCCCAATCACGATCAGTCCACAATATTTTTTCTTTCCTCAAATGATTATTGCTGATAAGCATGGAGGCGAGTTTTAGAATATTTCCGGTAGAACGATAATTCTGTTCTAATTTAATAATTTTTACCTGGGGAAAATCTTCCTCCATTTTAAAAATGTGATAGACATTACTACCCCTGAAGCCATAGATAGTCTGATCTTCATCTCCCACCACAAATAGGTTGTTTTTATCCTGACTCAATTTCTTTATAAACTTGTATTGAATATCGTTAATATCCTGATATTCATCTATTAAGATGTATTGAAATCTACGGTCCAACATGGAGCGGACAGTTTCTTCAGCCAATAATTGTTCCACGGTGTAAACCAAAAGGTCATCAAAATCCAGGGCATTGGATAGTTGAAGGTTCTGCTGATATTTACGGTATATTGGGATAATTTTACCCTGATAACCCCATTCCGGTTCAGAATCCTCCAATTGATCTGGAAATATTCCCAATCTTTTCTTCCTACTAATGTACTTCCTAATTTCCCGGGGAGTTAAATTTATGGATTGATCATTTTTGAGTATTTTTTTTATTACACCTAAACTGTCTTTTTCATCATATATTACAAAATTTCTATCCAAGCCAATTTGATCACCATAAATCCTTAACATTCTTAAACATACTGAATGAAAAGTTCCCATCCACAGAGCTCCAGGATTAAATCCAATTAAATTTTCCACCCGTTTTTTTATTTCCCCAGCAGCTTTGTTGGTGAAGGTCATAGCCAGAATTGATCGTGGAGGGATATTTTGATGTTTAATTAAATAAGCAATCCGCAAAGTCAGCACCCTGGTTTTTCCGCTTCCCGCACCAGCCAAGACTAAGGTTGGTCCTGATCCTACTTTTACCGCAGCTTTTTGTTGAGGATTAAGTTGCTCCAGATCCATTCTTATTTGCTTTTAAAACATAATATGAAACTGAAATAGCAGTACCTGCTAATATAACAATTAAACCAATTATGGGATTGTATTCTCCGCTTACCCATCCCACTCCTCCGGTTATAGCTAGATAAATAAAAGTTCTTTTCAGCACTTTTTGCTTATAAGTTAAGCGTTTTCTAAGTATTTTAGGTTTCTTATAGGATTCTCTCTGAGCCAGAATTACCGCCGCCCCTCCTAGTAACATTAACATCGCTCCTCCCAATATTCTGCAAAAATACAAAATCAAAGACATTAATCCTCCAACCTTTTTTGATTGATTTAAGCTGCATTTTGTCTTGAATATTAACTGCTTTACATTGATAATACAATACCTTAAATTAACTTGAATATCATGAAGATCACCACTTGGAACGTTAATTCAATTAACTCAAGATTTGATTTTATTGCTGCCTGGCTGCAGAAAAATTACAGTGATATTCTGCTGCTGCAGGAGACCAAAACACCTGATCAAAAATTTCCCCGGGAAAAATTCAAAGAACTTGGTTATCATAGCTATGCTTATGGTCAAAAAACTTATAATGGTGTGGCAATTTTATCGGTTAAACCTTTTGATGAAATTCACACTGGTTTTCCCAATAATTACTATCCCCAGGAAAAAAGACTTATATGGGGAAAATACAATGATATCTATATAATTAATTCCTATTTCCCCAACGGGAGAAATCCTCAACATCTACAATTTAAACATAAACTGGAATTTTATGAAAATATATTGTCTTTCCTGAAAAATAATTTCAGTAAGAGTGACAACATACTGATTGCCGGTGATTTTAATGTCGCCCCCAGGGAAATTGATGTATGGGATCCGCAACTACTGGCTAATTCAGTAGGTTTTCACATTAAAGAAAGAAAAGCTTTTCAAAAACTACTGGATTGGGGGCTGCAGGATCTTTTTTCATTGAAAAATCCCAATATCCAGCAGTTTTCATGGTGGGATTACCGTCAGGGAGCATTTCACCGAAACTGGGGAATGAGGATTGATCACATTTTAACCAGGGGTAATTTAATCCACCGGTGTACATCCTGTAATATTGATCGGGAAGCAAGAAAGAAAAAGGGAGAGTTGAAACCATCAGATCACTCTCCCCTAACAGCAGTTTTTAAGGACCAATAATTTCAGAAAGAGCTTCTGCTACTTTCTTCTGAATTTCCTGATTTTCAGGATCAGATAGATGACTGGCAATCCAGATAAATTCATCTTCAGAAATTTTATTGTCAATATAAATTTCCTGTTCTGCATTGGTAAAGGCAGGACCGGAAGTTATTTGATTGTAGTTTTCATATATGTCTTTATTATTGGCAATAAAGCTGGTGTCAGACAATTGTTCAATATCTACACCTAAACTATCCAAATACTGTTTTCCTTGTTCAGCTCTGTTTTTGATAAGGTTATGAATATCTATTGCACAGGCAATATAGCGATCAGCCATCTCTTCGGTGATTAAGTTATCCTCAGGGGGTATAAACTCAGGAAGAGTTTCAGTGGTATCAGCAACCACAGCAGTATCAACGGTTTGATTATTGACCGTATCTTGAACAGTTCCATTTTGAGTTTCGGGCTGAGTGGAACATGAGAACATCAACATCATGATGATGGTTAAAATTATCGTATTTAATTTCATAAAATTATAACCTCCTTTAAACTTCCTGCTGATATGAGAATTTATTATATCCAAAAAAACAAATCAAGTAAATATTACCAAATAATTCCCATTGAATCCAATTCTCCAAAATACCGGGCATAATCAGGACCAATTATCACGGTAACCTGAAATATTGCATCTGTCTTAATTTCAATTAACGGGGGTTTGATTGCAGTTGCTGAACTGACTATTTTTGCATAATATCCGGTAGTATCTCTACGGTCAACTACAAAACATCTGTCCAAATCCGGATCATTCCAATTATCAACATTGATTACATCAAACCTGTACATGGTTTGATTTTCAATATATTTCATCATTCTGATAGTATCGGCAATATATCTAGCTAGATTGTTTATATCCGTACCATTGAGAACTTCAACAAAGATAGTGTCATAGTTATATTTCACCGTATCCTGCTGATAAGTATCTTGAGGCTCAATTTCAATAGGGGGGGGGGTGCTGCATGAATATACAAAAATTATCCCTGAACATAAGACTAATAAAAATAATTGTAATAATTTCGATAAACTCAACTTAACTCCTGATTATCTGATACAACTTGATCTTTTAAAAATTTGCCGGTCCCAATGACACAGTTTTTTCCGATCCTGGTTTCACCGGTCAAATAGCAAAATGGGTAAATTACTGAACCTGACTCAATACTAACCTGATAATCCACTACTGTATTTTCCGGAGAAATGAAGGAGACCCCTTCCTTCATTAATTTTTCACATTTTTTATCTCTGACCAGCTTACTCAGTTTTGCCAAAGCACTTCGATCATTTGCTCCGAAAAATTGATGATGATCATCAGCTTCAAAATATGTCGCTTTATGGTTGCTGCTTCTTAATATCTCAATAATGTCAGTCAAATAGTATTCTTGCTGATCATTCTGGGGAGAAAGTAATTCCAGCGATCTAATAAGTTCAGCAGTCCTGCAAAAAACAATTCCGGTATTAACCAAGTTAATTTTTCGTTGTTGAGAATCAGCATCCCGGTATTCTACAATTTTAATCAACTCATTTCCCTGGATCACCATTCTCCCATAACTGGAAGGGTCATTTAATCTCATTCCAATAACTGAAGCAGTATAATCCTCTATGCTTTCAATAAATTGATTGATGGTGTCAGCTTGAATTAAGGGAACATCGCCATATAATACCAGGGTAAATTCACTTTGTTCAATTTCTGAAACCGCTGATTTAACCGCATGCCCTGTACCCAATTGCTGCTTTTGGATCACAAACCGGCAAGGATAAGATTTCAATTCCTCTCTAACCAGTTCAGCTCTATTCCCCACTACCACTACAATTTTTGCTGAATTTAACTCCACTGCCCGATCTAATACATATCTAATCATGGGATATCCCGCCACCGGATGGAGAACTTTAGGCAAATCAGATTTCATCCGGGTTCCTTCCCCTGCTCCCAGTATAACTGTAGTAAAATCCATAATTTATCCGATAAAATTAAATAACTGAGTTTTTGGGATCAAATTTCAATACTTTCATTTCATAATGATCAATTTCCTGAGGAGTTAATAAAACCTCACTCATCACTATTAACCGGTCATTAACTTCTCCTAACCTGGCTGCGGCTCCATTTAAGGAAACCGTTCCCGACTGCTTAGGTTCGGCAATAAGATAAGTATAAAAACGGTGACCATTATTGATATTAGCCACCAATATCAACTCACCAGGGTGAAGACCAGCTTTCTCCAGAATATCCATATCCACTCCTAAACTGCCCTCATATTCCAGATTAGACTTGGTTACTCTTAATCCGTGAAGTTTAATATTTATAAATCTTTTGAGCATTTATTCCTCCAGTTTCCTATCAACATCAACTAAACGGTTATCAATTAATCGAATATTATCAACCAGAACGGCTGCGGCAATAATAACTTGCTCGGTCATTGATGATACTTCCTGAAGATTTGATGAGTCAAGAATTTCCAAATATTCGATATTTAAATCATGCCCGGATATCAACTCAGTCATTGCCGATATTATCTGGTCAATATCCGTTTCTCCTTGTTTCATTAGTTTTTCACCAAGGGCTAAACCCTGGTTAATTTCCTGGGCTCTTTTCCGCTGTTGTTCATCTAAATAGATGTTCCTTGAACTTAAGGCAAGTCCGTCTGGTTCTCTAATAATGGGACCAACCTGTATTTTCACCCCTAAATTCAGATCTTCAACCATTCGTTTAATGATCAGACTCTGCTGATAATCTTTCTGGCCGAACACAGCAATATCCGGTTTAACTATGCCAAACAACCTGGCAACCACCGTGGTTACTCCACCAAAGTGACCGGGTCTGGACTTTCCGCATAAAGGTTTGCTTAATTCCTCCACCTGTACAAAAGTGTCATAACGGGGAGGATAAATATCATCTGATTCAGGAATAAATACAACATCAACCAGGGGTTTAACCAGGTTAATATCTCTTTGTTCATCCCGGGGATATTTTTTAAAATCCTCCTGAGGTCCAAACTGCTTAGGATTTACATAAATGCTTATAATTAAAACATCCACCTGATCCCGGATTAATTTCATCAGGGATAGGTGACCTTGATGCAAAAAGCCCATAGTAGGCACAAAACCAATTAGCTTATCCTGTTGATGGTTGGTCTCAGAAAAATCAATCATCTCCTGGACTTTCCGGATAATCTTCATTAGCCCTTACCTATATTATAGTATCTGATACCCTCATTGAAATTAACGATTTCCTGTATCACTCCCGAAGTTATCACCTCTGAACTGGAGTCATAGCCATTTACAATGAGCATATTATCTAGAGGAAGGTTTAAAAGATAGTCATCCATAGCTTGAGATAAATTTTCCAGATATTCCCGGTCTATATCTCTTTCCGGTTTGTATTCTGATTTAGCAATTTTACTTTTTACTACCTGTGGATCTTCCCGAAGATATACCAGTAAATCCGGTTGAGGAAGCTGATCTAAAACCAGCGAGGATATTTCCAAAAACAGATGATATTCCTCCGCATTTAAAGTACAGGAAGCATAAATCCTTCCCCGGTGCAAATTTGCATCAGTAATAAAAGGACCAGGACTAAATATTCCCGGCTGAAGAACTTTTTTCAGGATATCTCTCCGCTGAAGCAGCAGAGAAACTTCCATTGCTAATCCATTTAATTCATCTACCAGATAATAATCAGAAAGAAAGGAATTTTGAGGATAATCAATCCAATTTAAACTCCCCCCCAAATTTATACTGAGATGTTCGGCAAGAATTTTTTTTCCGGTACCAGGTAAACCTTCAAAACTAATCACTTTAATTTTGCTGTTCAACTTATAACCCATCCATGCTTCTTCTATCTCTGGCAATTGATATTTCCACAAATTTTACCACCCCTCCCACACTGGGAGATGGCTTTCTCAATTTCACCTGAATATTATCAATTTTTTTAAAATTTTCAAACAATGCCTTCATAATTTCTTTGACCACTCTTTCCAGAAGATTATGTTGGTGAGTCATCACCGCTTCTTCCACCGTAAAATAAACTTGACGATAATCTACCGTAGCTTTTAGGTCATCCGTTCCCATCGCTTCATCTAAACTAAGACTTAATTTTACATCAACTTCAATGATCACTCCGTGATCCCGCTCTGATTTACGGTGTCCATGGAAAGCATAAAAAGTCATTCCATTAAGGGTAATACTGTCCCCGGTATCAATTATATCTATATTTTCATCCACGCATTGATTTTCACTCATTTAAGAAACCTTGGCAAACTTTGTTTTATAAACGTTATATTAAATAACACTTAAAATAAATAAAAAAATTATATATATTTATTAAAATGAACAAAAGAATTATTGCCATAGATCCAGGGATGAGGAAATGCGGACTTGCAATTTCTGATGAAACTGCAACCATCGCCAGACCTTTGAAAACAGTGCTGCGCAAAGAATTATTCAAGTGGATAGAAAAATATATCGAAGAATACCAGATAAATTTAATTATAGTCGGACAGGCTTGTACAGTTAAGGGTCCTTACATTCCCTCGGCTAAGTTAGCCTCCCGGATAAGAAGAAATTTTAAAATTGACACTTTGCTAGTCAATGAAGATTTTAGTACTCGAAAAGCCTTACAGCTAAAATCCAAAAAACATAGTGATGATGAATTGGCTGCAGCAATTATTTTACAAGGATATTTAAATGACCGATAAGATCAGCATTTTTATTTTATGTATTATATTAACATTAACTTGGGGAATTTTATCCTGCTCCCTTTGTCCGTTGAAATCTAATACAGAAAACGGAAGCGACTCCCTGTTGTTTTTCATTCCACCAGGAAGCTCAATTAGTGAAATAAGTGATTCCTTGATTAACCGAGGAATATTGATCGAAACTGACAAAAA
>LKUE01000200.1 GCA_001412365.1 Desulfuromonas sp. SDB
ACAACCTCCTATGTTATTTTTGCTATTTTACTTCCCCGATTATGCTTTTTCCATTAAATTTACAGTAGTGCCTTATAGTTTAATTAAAATTCAACAATAACTCCCCCTATAACCATTCTGCCGAACTGGTAAATTGTCTCCCTTTCTCCATTATCTTTATACAGGTAATCCCATACATTGGGATGGTTGAACAGATTTTCCACTTCAAAATATGTTTTCAAATTCCAGCGGTTGAAAAACCATCTCTGGGAAATCATGATATCAAACCTCTGATAGGGCTTCATCCTAGCTGAATTGATAAGTTGATCACCATCTACCGTCCAAGTTTTCCACTCGTAATGCCAGATTTCCGGTGTATAGGGCTTGCCCCCCAGGTATCTGTATTTTACCGTATATTCAGATATATCAGAGGGGATCAGGGGTATAAATGCTAAAACTTTATACCACCAGCTGCTTTTAAAATTGTGGTACCAGTCAAATTGAGTGAAATCCTGCCGATACCCTCCGATTACAGTTAAAACATTTCCGTAATCGAAATCCCAGCTGTACTCTCGCTTGGATTCCCGGGGATCATTAGCCCTAGCCACCGAGTAGGAATAACTAAAAGTCCCCCAAAAATTCCTCATCACTTTTTTCTGCAAGAATACTTCTATTCCCCGGGCATATCCTTCTCCCTGGTTTACATATACATTATCCCAGTCATTGGGATCAGCAGTGGTCCAAGACCGGGCAATGGAACCTGCTGGTAATATTTGTAATATCCTTCTAAAGTTAATTTTATATCATCACTGATCAGATGTTCCAACCCCAGAACAATCTGATCGGTGTATTTGCTGTGGATAAAATGGTTTTGACTATCCAGAACTAATTCGTACCACTGAGGGGACTGGTAATGTCTACCGTAAGCCAAGTTAATATCAGTGCCATCCAGGATATGAATACTTAGGGCTGCCCGTGGAGATAGATATCCCTTTTCAGTATAGGCAAAGTAATCATATCTACAACCGATATTTACAGTGGCAAAAGTTCCCAAGTGCTGTCTTAACTGGATATAACCTCCGTATTTCCAGGATGATTCATCCCGGTCAATATCCAGGGTGTAGATGTAATCAGTTGTATCAATTATCTGTCCGCTGGAATCATAAATGAACAGGGTATCCGGTCTCATCCAGGAATCGTAGAAATGTTCGACATTTTTTCCAAATAAACCAATTGATAAGTTGGTATACCGGCTAAAAATTATGCTTAAATCAAATTTAACACTGTTTTCACCTTCATTGGACCGGTGATGATAAACTTCCTGATTAGAAGTGTCTTCCAGATAATGATCCCAAAAATTAATAGTCCTATAAACAGTGAGATTGGAATGTCCAAAACTATAAATTGATTTTAAATTCAAACCAAAGGTGTACTGACTGGACTTCGCTTCAATAATTTTAACTTCGCTTTCCTGAGTTTCTTCTTCCGCTTCATCTGCTTCAATGGTAATCCAGTCATCGGCATAAATACCCAGCAGGGAAACTTTATGATTATTTGAAATCTGATAGGCAATCTTTCCCTGAACATTGTAGTAGTTGGGAATGGCGGTTAAACCAAAACTTGAAGCGATGAGAGACAAATAACTTCGATGAGCAGAGATAAGATAGGTAAAATTATTGGTCAAGGGTCCCTCCAGAGTTCCTCCGATTCCTGCCATTCCTAAATCAAATTTAACATGAAATCTGTCCCTGGCTCCTTCCCTCATCTGGATATTTAAAACCGAAGAAGTTTTATCGCCGTACTTTGCGGGAAAAGCTCCGGCAATGAAATCTATCTGACTTATGAAGTCAGTATTAAGAACACTGACCGGTCCACCCCCCGTGCCCTGCCAGCCAAAGTGATTGGGATTTAAAATTTCAATGTTATCAATGAGAAATAAATTTTCCCCGTAATTTCCGCCCCGCACAATAATTTCATTATTTTGATCCGCCCCGGAAACCACTGCCGGTAACGCCTGAACTGCCCTCTGTACATCATAAGCCCCTCCGGGCTGTGATATAATCTCTTCAAAGTCCATACTTCTGGATGAAACTACCACATCTTCCGGTTTTTCAAAAAAATCAGGTCTAACCGTAATGCCTTCGCTAGTCAATAACTGTTCTTCTAATCTAACTTCTACATAGGTGGTGATATTAGGCCTAACCACTATTCGATTTTTAAACAGGGTTCGGTAGCCGATAAGTGAAAATCTCATGCTATAAGTTCCCGGTTCAATGTCATTTACTTGGTAATAACCGTTTTCAGAAGTTAATACTCCCTGGACCGGCTTTTGATCATTATCCAATAAAGTTACACTGACTGCATAGATTGGCTGCTGGGTATTTACATCAACCACCCTTCCCCTAATACTGTTTTCAGCAAAATCTATGGTTGGCACCAAAAATAAAATTATAAGAAATATAAATTTGTTCACTGCTAATCCAAAGTTGTTATTTAATTCTCAAAATCCCGTAATCATCAGGATCATAAGAAATCGGATATTGCCAATTTGTGGATTCATTTAATCTTGCCTGCTTTCTTCTGAAGTTCAATCCCCATCCGTTGTTAAGATCGTAACCGGTAGTGAAAATTTCCAAAGGGACTGCCAGTTCTACTGTCCATTTCTGCTCATCCTCGGTGGTGGCAATCTGGTAATGACCGTTCCAGGTGTTGTCATATTCCAGTCCTTGATAATCCAGATAGATTTTGGCATCGTATATTACTCCCCGGGGATTGACATAAATCTGATAAACTGTCCGGTTACCTCTGTCCGGCTGCAAAAAGTATCCCACGCAATCTTCATAATATACCGGTCCATCTCTTTCTTCTACTTCTGCTACCACTGAATCCATCTCCGGATCGAAGCAAACTGCAGCTAAATAAATAAAATTCTGATCAATGCAGAAATAAAACTCAACTGAATCAATACCATTTAACAATCCCTGAGAAGTAAACAGATCGGTTACCGGATTTTGCCAACAGGATTCACTGATCTTTCCGTCTATAATCAAGTCTGTTTCAACTGGATACATAGATGCAGTTCTTTGAAGGCCAATTGATTTTTCAACCTGATAGGTTCTGTCCTCGCGGTAAGGCAGGGGATAATTTACGGTGGGCAGAGGATAAACTGAATTATTATTATTATATGCATTTACAGTTATCACTGTGGATTCACCGGGAGCTAAATCAATGGGTACAACTGCAGGATCAATTTCCCAGTTCTGGGGAATTTCCCAAGTTAAGGTATCAGCAACTGCAAATTCACTATTGATGTTGGTAACTTGTAGATTTATCTCCATTGGTTCCGAATTTAAATTTTCATCGTAAACATAGCTGTTGAGAAAATTAATTCCCTGTATCTCTAATTTGTCTATAAATATTAAATCGCCAGCAGTAACTTCATCCCAGGGATAAACTGCATCTTTGGCAATTATTGCAATGGAAATTTCCGGTTCTGCCAACTCATCGGAAACAGTCACCCACATATAATGATATTGAGGGCCTGCAGGACCAGGATGACTACCCGCTCCGGAACTTCCTACCCCGGTATACAGTATTCCATCATAACTGCCGGAAAAATAAGTATGATAGTGACCGGTAAACACCGCATCCACATTGTTTTCTACAAATATTTGGTGAAGCAGATCAGTTCTTCCCTCAGCTATTGCTTCAAACCAGAATGGACGGTGGTACAACACAATAACTACTTTATCCTGGTACGGTGCCAATTCTTGTTCCAACCAATCAATTTTAATTTGAGGTAATTCTTCACTGCTATACCATCTGCTGTTATCCAGAATTACAAAATGAATGTCTTGGTAATCAAATGAATAATCAGGTTCGCCAATATATTCACGGTAAAGTTTTTCCGAATTATCATCCCAAATATCATGGTTTCCTGGAATTAAATACACAGGCATACTGAAAATGCCTATAATATTCAGATATTCAAGCCACTGATTTCTTGCTTCACTGATATCATCGGTATAACCTTCGATCATATCTCCTACATTTATCACCAGATCCGGTTTCATTAACTCAATTTCAGATACAATTTCTCCGTAAATGCCTGGAACATGTCCGCCGGTGCGGTCTCCCAAAATGGCAATTCTTACTTTTTCCGCAGAAAGACCGGTTGTAAAAATTATTGTTATCATGGATATACTGAAAAATATTTTATTCAGTTTAGTTGGTTCATTCATCTAAATTCCTCCTATATTTTAATGCATCAATCTGTTATTGATTTATGCCAGTATTCCAGATCAGGTACAATTTTCAATAATCCTACCTCCTGGGCAATTTCTAAAATCATTAAGAATGAAAAAACTAAAATTAAAATCAACGCAAAAATTTTCAAGCTTTTTCGCTTCCATTTAATTAAACCAATAAAGCTGGGCAGTATTCCAAACAGAAGAACCAATCCAACTCCTCCCACCACATTTAAAGATTTAATAAAAATATCCGGATAAATCAGCGAGACCAGAAGAGGAGGGGCAAAAGATATCAGCAGAACTAGAAATTTATTGTCCCGGTGAAAATGATTTACAGTCAGGTCTTTAACAAAACCGACCAGGGAAACACCGATTGCAATATAAGAAGTAGTTATGGCTACTACTGAAAAACCCAGGGAAAATATCAAAAACAATCTGCTGTTGAACAGTTCAGCCATGGGTATAGTAACCGGGGTATTGGTTAAGTATGAATTTAGCAGTGAATGTTCAGAATCGTTCAGAGGAATTGAGCTAATGCCAACCTGTATCCAGATGATATTTATAACAAAACCAAAAATTGCTGCAATCAACAGCACTTTTTTAACTTTAATCCTATCCCCCCCCAGTTCTTTACAGATATGAGGAACAATGAGATGAAAAAAACTGGCAGCAATGAAAATTGGAGATAATGAAGAGATAAATTTCCAATCAAAATACAACAATCTGTGAGGTTTTGAATTGCCTTCGGCAATGATGGTCATGAATATAAAACTAACTGCCAGAACAACCATGAGTATGAAATTATATCTTTTAATAATCCCAGATTCCTTACTCACCAAATAAGAAACTACCGCAAAGTAAACGATTAGTATGACAATCCTCAGAGAAGGTAACTTAAGCAGATCGGTAAAGATTGAGGTAATTCCGGTAAGATAGGCAGTAACCAGACCATAGAAGATAACCAGGTTAGCGGATATAGCCAGCCACTTGCCCAAGCTGCCTAAATATTTCTGGTACAAGCTGGGAAAATGAAAATTTTCATTTTTTTCAACAACTGCTTCATCGGCAATAATAAATGCGGTGACGACACTTAAAACTGAAACAAATAGAAGAACAAATAATGAGGGGAAAAATCCAGCCATTCCAGCCACATTGGGCAAAGCCAGGATCCCTGCTCCAATCAGCACTCCTGCCACCAACAATATCAGAGAAAGTATATTGAATGCAGAATTTCTCCTGTTCACCTTATCTCCCTTTCACCTCAATAATAAACTTATCAACCAAATGCAAATGAATGCGCTCCAAACATATAGCGGTCATTTAACTGAAGGTGGTTGCCCCAAACCATTCGGGTGCAACTCCTCAGATTATTTTTGCGGTTAGCAATCAATCCCGGAAGATATTTTGAACTCAGATCAGAGTGCTGGGGTACAAATATCTTTTTCACTCCCACTACTGTACTGAATTTTACGATTTTCCGGGCAATTTTAAAATTTTCCGCCACAATCGGTCCTAATTTATCCTGGGAAACCAAACCAAAACCCTGTTTACTGCATTTAATTATCTTTGCCCCGGCATCAATCATCATCTTGAAAAATAAAGTTCGATCCACACCAAAAGCTTGTTGATCTAAGTTTAGACACCAGGACTCGATTTTCCTGTCTATATGAATATCCCAATCTTTAAATTCTTCTAGATTATATTCTGGTTTTAGATAATATTGAATTACTTCGTATTCCGGCTTAAAATTAAATTTCAGATATAATTTTCTACCTGTTTCAGTGGCGTTGAGTTTAAGTGAACAGTAGCTGTACTGCTGTGATCTTTCCATTAAAGCTTGAAAAATATTATGTCCGATTTTCATTTTCTGAAAATCGGGATCTACCCCTAAAAATGAAATCCAACCATGATTGATAAATTTTATCAAAGCTCCCACCCCGACAATGCGAAGATCTACACTGGCCGCAATAAAATCAGCAATTTCATATCGGATAAGATCATTCCATAATTTATGAATATTGCTGGCAATTGATACTTCATTTTCAACCTGAAATGCTTTTAAAAATACCTTTACCGCTGGTTGAAGATCAGATTCTTTTAGATTTATTAATTCTATTTGTTCCATTTTAAAAAAGTAAACAGTTAGGAATTATATTAAAGAAAATGTTAATTAAAACAGTATTCTCAATTATTTCTGGCACTACTGTAAATTTAATGGAAAAAGCATAATCGGGGAAGTAAAATAGCAAAAATAACATAGGAGGTTGT
>LKUE01000201.1 GCA_001412365.1 Desulfuromonas sp. SDB
CATTTTCAATCTGATATCACAAAAAAAGGCACCTATTTTAAATTTCAAGAATAAAAAATTTTCAATTTACTCCTTCTACCATTCTCCCCTTAAAATTGAAAATCTACTGACTCAATATTTTAGGGAAGTTAATTCAGCAACTGTAGTAGATGAACAGAATAATTGGCAGAGTAAAATTTACCAGGTACAAAAATAACTATTCAACCTGAAAATTCAACTCCCAATCTCCAATTTCAAAAATAAGTTCTCCCTGAAAATCAGACATCTCCGGCTGAAATTCTTCGCTAGGCTGGGTAGAAATAACAAAAACATTATCTAATGCTGCTAATTCCTGGCTGGGTATTACCGGAACTTTTAAAAACAGGGTGCTGCGATCAAAGGGACCTGCCTCCACTAACCCGATATCCAGACCCCGGGGATAGACTCCGCCAATTCCGGTAGTGACAATACGGTCTCCTTCCCTCACATCTGCATCCGCTTCAACTTGGAATATTAAATTCCTGCTTCGGCCATCCCAGCTGACAATGCCAATAGCACCGCTCTTTACATCCATGGCGCTGGCTCTGAAATTCAAATCATAAAAGGTCTGCACCACAGAATAATCTGACATAACCTTGATCAGTTTCCCCACTACCCCTCCCACTCCAATCACTACTGATCCCCGGTACAGTCCATCCCGGTATCCTTTGCTTAAAACCAGGGATAAATTAACATAATGCTGATTGCGGGAGATTATGGCAGCGGGTATGAGATGGTAAGTGCTGGCTTCTTTAAATCCCAGCAGTCTTTTCAACCTTTCATTTTCCCTAATCAAATCTTCCACAGAAATTCTCTGCAAAGTCAATACTGCTAATTCTTTTCTGAGTTTTTGATTTTCTGACCTCAATGTAACTACTTCCTCAATCAAAGAATTAACTCTGAGCATGTAGGTAACAATTGAGGGGGAAGCATAAGTTAGGGTAGTATGACGGGATTGATAGTCAAGAACAGAAAACAAAAAACCCACCACCAGAATAATGATCAGAGAAAATGAGTCAATTTGAGACTCGCTGAATCTTCTCCGGGCTATTCTTCTTCTCCTTTCATAATGACTTTCTCATAAATTTCCAAATTTGCCAAAATCTTACCTGCTCCCCTAACCACACTTTCCTCGGCATTTTCAGCTACGGTAACTCTGATATTAGTTTCTTCCTGAATCAGATCAGACAATCCATTGAGCAATGATCCCCCCCCGGTCATGACAATGCCTTTGTCCACAATATCATTACTTAATTCCGCCTTGGTTTTCCGGAGGGTATCTTTAACTGCCTGAACTATCATCTTTACCGGTTCCTTAAGTGCTTCTCTTACTTCACTTGATCCGATTTTTATGCTTTTGGGGATGCCTGAATCAATCTCCATTCCCCTCACTTCCATATATTTTTCTTCATCCAACACAAATGCCGATCCTACATTTTTCTTTATATTTTCAGCAGTATTAACACCTATATCCAGATGATAAACATTCTTCATCCATCTCTGTATATACTCATCCATTTCATCCCCCCCGATTCTAGCTGAACCATTAGCTACTATTCCCGCTAAAGCAATCACTGCAATCTCGGTAGTTCCTCCTCCAATATCTATGACCATATTGGCAGAGGGGGAGAGTACATCAATATCCACTCCAATTGCCGCAGCCAGGGGTTCATAAACCAAGTACACTTCCCGGGCTCCAGCTCTTTCCACTGAATCTTTCACCGCCCTGCTTTCTACTGCAGTGATACCGGTGGGAACCGAAACCAATACCCGGGGATGACCCATCAGTCCCCTTTTCTGCTGTAAATGCATAAAATACCTCAGCATTTCTTCAACCAAAGCAAAATCAGATACTACTCCGTCTTTCATTGGTTTAACCGATTCCAAACCACTAGGAGTTCTTCCGTACATTTCTTTGGCTTCATCCCCTACTGCAACTATTGATCTATCGCTTACCCGGTAGGAAATGACCGAAGGCTGCTTTAAAACCACTCCCTGACCTTCAATGTAAATTAAGGTAGAAGCGGTTCCCAGATCTATAGCCATATCATTAGTTATAATATTGGTAAATGTTCTTCTTAATCCTCTTATCCCAAATGCCATTAAGCTTCTCTCTTGTTAATATTTACAAAATTCTGGCAATAATACCGTTAATACTTGTTGAGGTAACCCATTTTATTGATTTATATAATTACAAGTTCCCCTAAACAGAAATTTAATATAATCTTATTAGTTTTTAAAGTCAAGAACTCAGTTTAGCTGCAGCGAGTAGTCCGATTTTCCCCAACCTGGTTTCCACCAACTCCAGCAGGGAATCATCTGGTTTTTCAGTTTGGGTACGGTTTACAATAGCTCCGCAGATTGCCCCCGATTTTAAATTAAAAACTCCAGCCAAAGTAAATAAAGTTGCCGCTTCCATCTCATAATTCAGCACTCTTAATTTCCGCCATTGTTCCAGAGAACCCTGAAAACTTTTAATTACATAACCGCTGTAGGTATCATATCTTTCCTGGCCAGGATAAAAGCTGTCACTGGAAGCAGTTATGCCTAAATGATATGGTAAATTCTGAGTATCACAGCTCTGTTTTAAGGCGGTAATCACTTCATAGCTGGCTACCGCAGGATACTCCAAGGGAGCATAATGAGATGATGTTCCGTCTAATCTCACCGCCCCGGTAGTTATGATCAAATCTCCTAAATTTATATGGGGTTGTATTGCTCCGGTAGTTCCTACCCGGATAAATACCTCTATTCCAATTCTGGCTAATTCTTCAACCGCAATAGCCAGGGAAGGCCCCCCTATACCGGTTGAAGTTATCAGCAGGGGAATTCCCTGAAATTTACAGCGGCAACTTGTATATTCCCGGTTCCGGGCAATCAGCTGAGCACTGTTCATATCAGCAAAAGCAGCTATCTTTTCCACCCTCTGAGGATCTCCTGGCATCAGCACAACTTTGATGTCCCTGACCTGATCTTCACTTAATTGCAGATGATATTGTTTCATGGACTATTATCCTGTTGGTGTTTGTAAGATATAACCATCCAATACTGTTTATTTTCCATATTAAATCTTTTCCAGTAAATCCAGGGCAGAGTGTCCAGCCATACACTCCCGGTGTCAGTTTGGCTGGTATAGACATCCTCCTTTTGGAAAATTGAATCAAGAGGAAGCTGATAATCAGGTTCACTGGCAAACACCAGTACATCCTGTTGATACAGACCCACCCAAAAAGGAGTGGCTGAGCTGGCTAAACCCTGAAAGGCAATCCTGCGTTTTAAAATTTGATCGGAGAGTTTAATTTCAATATACAACTGGTCAGAATGAAATACTAACTCCAGGGGATTAAAAAATATATTTAATCCGAAATCAGTTGAACTGTAATCAATTTCTCCGGATAAAGAGGTAAACCTTGAATTAAATTCACTATCCGGATAAACCCAGGCTGAATCATGTTGAACAATAATCACTTGCTGGATATTTCCGGGATCCAGATTATACAGCTTCCGGACAAGTTCAGTTTTAGGTTCTTCCACTACCGCAGCTAATTCCAATCTTCCTTTCCACAAATTAAAATATCCTTTTAATCCTGAACTTATCTGTTCTGCTTTTAGGGGAAGAGCATCTCCAATATCCATACTGACTACTTCGGTGGCAGAACCGAATTTATAAACTGAATAAAAAAATCCTAGAGCCGCTCCTAATATCAATACCACCAGATAAGTAATAATTATCAATATCTTCTTCATTAAATTATTCCTCCCTCATCTTTCACCAGTTGGTTATCATTGATCAGGGACAATACCAATTTGCACTGATCCTGAATAAGCAATTTTATTTCTTCCCTTCTGCTTAGCCACATAAAGAGAACGGTCAGCATCTTCAATTAAATCTTCTTTGTTAACCGCCCTCAAGGGATAACTGCTAACTCCTATGGAAACAGTCACTGTCAATATCTTATCCTGATCTACCTCGATTTCCAAGTTTTCAATTCCACTTCTAATTTTTTCGGCGACAATCAAAGCCTGACGGTTAGTACAGTCCGGAAGCACCAGGGCTAATTCTTCCCCTCCATAACGCCCCACAAAATCAAATTTCCTCACTGAATCAGTAATGAATCGGGCAATAGTTTTCAACACTTTATCTCCAGCCCGGTGACCGTATGTGTCATTTACATTTTTAAAATGATCTAAATCAATGATAATAAAACTTAAAGGTTTGTTGCTGCGCTGACCTCTGGATATCTCTTCATCCAGGATTTCCTGCAAGAAACGGTGGTTGAATAATCCGGTTAAACCATCTTTGATCGCCAGTTTTTCTTTCTCTTCGTACAAACGGCTTCTTTCCAATGCTGCTCCCAGCAATATACTGAAAACATCCAGCAGCTCCAAATCGCGGTGGGTAAAATTATTCAAGTAACTGCTCAGCAGTAGAACTGCCCCCATAGTATCTTCTTTGGAAGGAATGGGAACCGCAGCAAAGGAAGCTATATTAATACTGCCATCATTTGGTTCAATTAAAAATCTTTGAACATCACTGGGTTTATGAAAATTTTTCTCCACCATGGACATGTTGTTTTTTACAATAATTTTCAGAATGCTATTTTCATCCAATTTTATTATTTCGTCAGGTTTGTACATTTTGACCATATTAAAACCTGATTTCAAAATGCGTACTGCATTATAATCAACCTGGACTGCAATGATGAAATCATCAAAAGATAAACTTTCTTTTATTTTACGGGAAAACACCTTGATTACATCACCTAAATAAAGACAATGGATCAATTGATGAGACAGATCGTTGATCAGCTCCAAGGAGGTGGAACTTAACTCCTTTTTCTCCAAATAGGATGATATCTGGAGCATATCCGATAATAATTTGGCAAACAGGGTAAGATCATAAGCACGTTCGGCATCAAAAGCTCCTTGTTCATCGCTGTCCATAGCCAGTATTCCAATATAATTATCTTTAAACTTCAGGGGCACTCCACAAAACGAACCAATGGCCACCACATCCTGATAGTAGCCTATGCTGGTAGAAGACCGGCTGAAATTTTCCACCAGAAAATAATCATTTTCCTTAAGGGTCAATCCCACAATGCTTCCCCCCGGTTTTACCGGATTAGAGCTAATTGATCCGGGAAGAGCTGAACGGAAATCAACCATTTTCAATCTAATCCCATCAATTGTATTTTCTAAAAACATCAGTACTACCGTTCTTACCCTGGGATTTCTGAAAATTAAATCCAGAACATAATTTATAGACTTTTTTGATATTTTTTCTGCCTGATCAACCCTGTCTAATTCAGGCAAGGTTAAATCTTTGGGGGGTGGTTCTTTTTTTATGAAATGTACCCGGAAAGAAAGAATTCTAATTAAACTTTCTACGGTTAATCCTAAGAACAGCAGCTGGAATATTCTGATGGAGAAGGAATTTGTCGCAGAAAAAAGAGAAGAACCTAATTCCCCCGCTGCAATTATTATCAACCCCATGTAAGCATCTTTCTTTTTAGCTCTGAACGTAATCAAAACCACCAGGGGGAAATATAAATTCCACAATATCCCTCCGGAAAGCTGAGTGATAAAAATAAACACTGAGGTCAGCAGCACCACTGCATTGGTTTTAATGGGCTTGTAGAAATCTCTTCTGGTTTTGAAAAATAAACCAATTAATATCAAAACTCCCACTCCAAACATTATCACTAAACCCAATCTGCTGTGATGTTGCTGGGAGTAGTCAAACACCAATCCGGAAAAAGAAAATATCAGCAAAATTGCTGATAAAACATAGGGAATTATATTTAAGTAAAATTCTTCGGATACAGGTTTATGGTTCATTTACATTCAATGACTTCCACCGGGTTATTATTTTATTATATATACTGTGTTCATCTAATCCTATAAATTGCAGCAATTCATCAGTAGAACCGTGTTGGACAAACTGGTCAGGTATTCCGAAAGATTGAAAGGGAACTAAGATATCCTGCTCCAACATGGATTTAGCAATGAATGATGAAATTCCATTTATTACTGATCCTTCTTCCAGGGTTACCACTAATTTTGCCTGTTTTGCCAGTCCCCAAATAGCTGGATCCAAAGGTTTTACAAACCTCAAATTTACTACAGTGACCCCGATATTATCATCCCGGGTAATTTTCTTTTGAAGCTCCAAGGCGGTATGAACCATATTACCCACTGCCATCAGCACTATTTCACTGCCTTTTTTTAACATCTCCGCTTTTCCCAGACTGATCTTGGGGGAAAATTTACTTTTTAAACTGTAGTTAATTTTACCCCGGGGGTATCGAACCACCGTAGGTTGATTTAAATTAAAGGACAATTTGATCATCTCTGTTAACTCCCCGTAGTCGGCAGGAGCCATTATTACCAGATTAGGTATTGCCAAAAGATAGGAGATATCAAAGCAGCCATGATGAGTGGGACCATCCTCACCTACTATTCCCGCTCTGTCCAGAAAAAATGAAACCGGCAGTTCCTGCAGGGCGATATCATGGATTACCTGGTCATAAGCTCGTTGGAGAAAAGTAGAATATATTGCCACTGCCGGTTTCAAACCCTGGGTAGCCAAACCACCGGCAAGAGTTACCGCATGACCCTCAGCAATTCCTACATCAATAAACCGGTGGGGAAACTTCTGGGCAAAACGATCCAACCCGGTTCCTAAAGGCATGGCTGCAGTTATCGCTACAATTTCCTGATCATTTTCCGCAACTTCAACCAGAGTTTGAGAAAACACTTCAGTCCAGGATAAGTTGGTTGCTTTCTTTTTATTATCCCCAGATTCAACTTTAAACGGTCCTATTCCGTGGAAGGTTTCCGGATCTTTTTCCGCATGTTCATATCCTCTGCCCTTTTGAGTTAGTACATGTACTACTTTAGGTCCCCGGATACGCTGGACTCCTTTAAAAATATCTACCAGTTCCCTCACATCATGCCCATTCACCGGACCAATATATCTAAAACCCAATTCTTCAAAAAGGATGGTGGGCACCAGAAAGTTTTTTACTCCTTCTTCAAGTCTTCTGGACACATCCCTGGCTCTTTTACTTAAAAAGGAAGGCAGTAATCCCAATAATTCCCATACATCTTCCCTTAACCGGTTGTAAACAGGAGCAGTTACCAATTTATTCAGATAATTTGAGATCATTCCAACATTTTCACTTATGGACATTCCATTATCATTTATTACTACAGTCATATTGGCGTGCTTGGCGCTAACCTGGTTCAATCCTTCCCAGCTCAACCCCCCAGTTAATGCTCCATCTCCTACTATAGCCACAATTTCCTTTTTCTGTCCCTTGAGGTCTCTGCCCAGAGACATCCCCAGAGAAGCAGATATGGCAGTAGAAGCATGACCAACCCCGTAAGCATCATATTCACTTTCCGACCTTTTGGGAAATCCGCTCAATCCCTGGTATTTTCTTATGGTGTCAAATCTCTGTTTCCGCGAAGTTAATATTTTATAGGCATAGGCTTGATGTCCTACATCCCATACAATTAAATCTTCGGGAGGGTTGTATGTTTTAAGCAAGGCAAGGGTCAGTTCAATAGAGCCCAGGTTGGAGGCTAAGTGCCCCCCGTTTTTAGATACCACTTCAATAATCACATCTCTCAGCTCCTGAGCCAGATGTTTAAGGTCATTAACCGATAAATTTTTCAGGTCCCGGGGGTTTTCAATTTCAGATAACAGTTTGTAATTTTTCCAATCTATCATTATATTCTCCAAAATATTATGGCCAAAAGAGCTCCGATAATTGCACCTACAAAAACTTCAAAAGGGGTATGTCCAATTAATTCTCTGAACCTTCCAGATTTTGGATGGCCGGTTATTTCAAATTCTTCGATGATGATATTGAGCAAAGTTGCCTGTTTTCCCACCGCCCTTCTCACTCCTGCCGCATCGTAAATAACAATTAATCCGAAAAATAAAGCAATGCCAAAAAAGGGACTTTTAAATCCGAACCAAAAACCGGTGAGTAAAAATAAAGTGGTTACTGAAGCGGAATGAGATGAAGGCATCCCTCCCGGTTCAGTTATACGCTGTAGATTTTTCCCCAAACTGAATTGCCGGTTTTTTTTAAAATCCTGAATTGTGCCAACAACCACCTTCATCGCCTGCACCGCCGCACCGGTGAACAAAGTAACTAAAGCCAAAGATATTCCGTTTCTGGGTATGGTCATCATTTGTTCCTGGTTAAGATGTACTGGGCAATTTCAATAATCCGGCTTGAATTCACAGATAATTGACTGAAACAGGTAATTGCTTTTTGAGCGTACTTCTCCGCCATTATTTTCGCAGATTCGATACCGTAAATTCCGGGATAGGTAAGCTTGTTCTCATCCTGATCTTTATGCAGTTTTTTCCCCACCACATTTTCATCTCCCAATTCATCCAGCAGATCATCAACAATCTGAAATTCCATTCCTAAATAAATACCGCCCTGGGTTAGCTTTTTTAACTCATTTTCCCCGGCATCAGCAATTATTGCTCCACAAACCAAACTTGCCGATATCAACGCGGCAGTTTTCCTGCTGTGTATATATCTCAATATTTTGTATTCATTCACCGACCATTGATGCCAGTGCATATCCGCCACCTGCCCTCCAATCATTCCATCAGTTCCTACTGCCCTCCCCAATACTTTAATTATCAGAGGAACTTTATCCGCAGGAAGATGATCCGATATCAGTTGCCAAGCATAGGTACAAAGAGCATCTCCCGCTAAAATAGCTAGGTCTTCTCCGAATTTTTTATGAGATGTCAGTTGTCCTCTTCTGAGGTCATCATCATCCATAGCCGGTAAATCATCGTGAATCAAGCTGTAGGCGTGCAGCATTTCAATGGCAGAAGCTACTGCCAAAGCATGCTGCTGGTTGCCTGAATAAATCCGGCTGGCTTCCACCACCAGAGTAGCTCTTAATCTTTTCCCCCCGGCTAATGTTGAATATCTCATAGCTTGATGAATTACCGGAGGAAATGATTTTTCAGGGGGAAGATATTTATCTATCCATTTTTCCACCAGTTGTTTGTTATATTTCAGGAAAGAATTAAGTGATTCCACTATTTAAATTTCTCCAGCTGACCTTCTTCAGTAATTTTATTGATCTTCACCTCTGCTTCAGTTAAAAATTTCTCAGCAATTCTGAGTAACTTCATCCCCTGCTCATAAAATTTTATGGTTTGATCAAGTTTAAGATCAGGATCCTCTAGTTTTTCAACAATCTGGTTCAGCTGATCCATTACTTCTTCAAAATTAAGCTGTTTTTCCATAAAATAACAGTTATCACTAAACCATCATTTAGTCAACTTCTTAAGCAATTCCCCCGCCCAGTGAAAACTTCCCACTGCCAGGCAATCTTCTGAAGTTTCAAAGAACTGGGTAACTGCCTGGGAAAGTGGCAGTATTTTACAATTTTCAGAGTCCAATAATCCCGTAAAGTCATGGGGATTAAAACATCTTTTATTTTGAAATTTCGTGAATATGTACCTTGTGGTTATGGGGCGGAGAGTTTCCAGCATACTCATAATATTTTTATCTTTCATTGCTGCAAAGTAAAGGTTAACTTTTCGATGAGGATAATAATTTTTAAAAGTTTCCACCACTGATCTTACCGCCGGTTGATTGTGACTGCCGTCTACTATCTTCAGGGGATGTTTACTGACTATCTGAAATCTTGCAGGTAGTTGCAGTTTTTCCAATCCTTTTAAACCCCGGGGGACATCAATATTCATCACTTCACTGATTTTTTCTAAAGCTTCTGCCACCAGCTGCAGATTATGTTGCTGATAAATTCCCCAAACCGGCAGCTGATAGGTTTTAGTGTTATCATCAACATATTGATATAAATGCCCACAATCGCACTGTTTAAAATTTCTGATTTTATCGGGTTCGGTGAATATCAACTGAGAGACTGACTTTAACCGGGCTCTGATCTTGAACAAATTTTCCAGTGACGGCTGGGGATTGGTTATTACCACAGTCCCTTCGTTTAAACCTCCCAGCTTATCCAGGGCGATATCTACTACCGTGTTGCCCAGAAGATTTTGATGATCTAATCCCAGGGAGGTTACCAGGGTTAAATTTGCCGGTAATATTCTGGTGGCATCATAGCTGCCTCCTAAACCGGCTTCGGCAATTAGCACATCCGCTTGAGTAAGCTGAGTATATAGCAATGACATCAAAAATATCACCGTAAAGTAGGTTTTAGTTTGATAATTAAGAAGTTGGGGATAGAGCTGGGAAAAAACGTACTGAACTTGATCCTCAGAAATATTCTGATTGTTTAATTGTATTCTCTCCCTCCAGTTGACCAGATGAGGAGAACTAAAGCATACTACTTTTAATCCGCAGGCTGTTAAGGCAGTGGATAACATCGCCGCAGTGGATCCTTTGCCGTTGGTCCCCAGTATCTTAACTGTATAGGGCAAGGTCAGTTTAAGCGATTTGAACTGCTGGTTAAGTTCATCAATTTCTCCGTCTAATATACGCAAGGGTTTTATTTCCCGGTTAGCTAAACCCCGGAGATAGTTTTCAATTTCAGAAATATTCACTGCCCTTCGACCAGCTGCCCTGCTTGAACAATTTCCACTCCTTGATCAGTGGCAATCCACAACTGCCCCAGCGAAGGTATGTACTCGAAATCATTAATCAAGGGAAAAATTCGGCTTAATCCCAGCCAACTTACAATACCCTGTGCCGACAAAATCTGTAGTCCTCCTCCTTTTCTCAAACCATTTATCTTGCAATATGTTCCCAGCAGCAGCAAATCATCAAGGGGGTAAAGTGCAGAAATCCCGTTGAATACCAAACCGCTGTTTCTTCCCATGCGGAAAGATTCCCATTCACTGTCAAAAAGCCACAATCCTCCTGGAGAATAGTCGGAATAATCATCTTCCATCCCTATCCAAAACCAGCCACTGTCTCTGACCAGATCGGTTACCGGGAGATACTGGGCAGAATTGCACTCAGTGTAAAAAGCGGAATGATGAAAAACAGCAAGATCTGTGGAAAACCATAAACCCCGGTCAGTGCCCAGCCACAGGGTATCTTCTCCCAGCAGTACCGAAGTGGCAAAAGCAGTAGGAATAAAGGTAAATCTTCCCCGGGCGTATTTAATCAGTCCATATAAATTGGAAAATATATAACTGCCTTTAAAATAAGCAATATCGGTAATCCAGCGGTGGTAATAATCTCCGGGAATATACTTGTCAATTAAATTGAAATCCTCATCCAGAATGACAATACCGTTATAGGTGCCTACCAGTATAAACTGATCTCTGCAGTAAACTGCGGATATATATTTGCAGGGCAGGTGTTCATCCGGTATTTTATTTAACTCCATATTTACCGGATCGCAGTAATACAAACCCTGACCCTGAGTGCCCATATAAACACAGCTCCGGTGGTATTCCAACTCATTTACGGTTACTCCGGATAAAATTGATATTATTATTAAAACTAAAATCATTTCTGGGCTGTTTTCTTTAGTTCGTGTAAAATGTTCAGAGCTTGAAGAGGAGTAAGTTTATCCGGATCCAGAGATTGTAATTCTTCCACCACCGGATGGCGGAACAAACTCAACTGCTGTTCTTCTGCAGAATTTTGCTGATGGGCGGGGAGTTTTACTTCGGTTCTTTCCAAATTGGTGAGTACCTGTTCAGCCCGGGCAATTACTTCTGCAGGCAATCCCGCAAGCCGGGAAACCTGAATTCCATAACTGTGACTGCTTGCCCCGGGGACTACTGAACGGAGAAAAATTATACGATTTTTCTTTTTAACCACCGCTACGTTAAAATTCTCTATTCCCTTTATCTGATCAGCCAATCCTGCCAATTCATGATAATGGGTGGCAAATAAAGTTCTACAGCCGATACGGTTATGGATGTATTCAGCTACTGACCAGGCAATAGATATTCCGTCAAAGGTACTGGTCCCCCTACCTATTTCATCGAGTATAACCAGGCTACGGGGGGTCACATTGTTCAAAATATTGGCAGTCTCAATCATCTCCGCCATGAAAGTGCTTATCCCTTTGGAAATATCATCGCTTGCTCCAATCCGGGAAAACAATTTATCCACTATTCCCAGTTCCATTTTTTGGGCGGGGACAAAACATCCTGCCTGAGCGATGATGGTCAGAACTGCAGTTTGCCTCAGATAAGTTGATTTTCCGGACATATTGGGACCGGTTATAATGATCAGGGAAGGATCTGCCGATGCGGTTAAATTCAGGTCATTGGGGATGAAATCCTCCTGGACATTTTTTCTTTCCACTACCGGGTGCCTTGATGCCTTCAACTCCAGTTTTAATTTATCTGTAAACACCGGACGGGTGTACTGGTAAGTAGAGCTGGCTTGGGCAAAGGACAGCAGCACATCTAAATCCGAAAGGAGTTGCCCGTTATAACTGATCTTATCAGCACTTTCTCCGCACCTTTCCCGAAGTTGGTCTAAAATTTCCTGTTCCAGTTTAGCTAACTTTTCCTGTCCATTTATCACCGTATTTTGCAGTTCGGTTAACTGGGGAGTGGTAAATCTCTCCGCATTGGATAGCCATTGCTTCTTTTGATATTCAGGAGGTACCTGACTGAGGTTGGGTTTGGTCACTTCAATATAGTAGCCGATAAGGGCATTGTACTTTATCTTCAGGGAATTGATTCCTGTTTTTTCCTTTTCTGTCTTTTCCATCAGGGATATTGTTTCCAGGGCGGTTTTTACCTGGCGGTTTAGCTGATCAAATTCAGGATGGTAACCGCTTCGGATAACTGAGCCGGAATTGTCCGGAGATCCCAAAGCCCTTTCCAATATATCCCGGAGAGCAGGCAGTTCATTTAAGTTTTGTTCAATTTGTTTAACTAATTCCACCTGGCATTTTCCCAGGTGATGTTTAATCTGGGGAATTATCTGCAGTATTTCCCTCAATTTTATCAGTTCAGTCACCGTAGCCTTTCCTGTGCCTAATCTCCCCCCCAATCTCATGGGATCAATCATTCCGGTTAATAAATTTACCAGAGCTTCGGTTAATTCCTGATTATTTATAAATGCTGCCACTGCATCCAGTCTCTTCTCTATGTTGTCTCTATCCACCAGGGGATAATTCAACCAACGCCGAAGGGTTCTTCTGCCGCTGGCTAATTTGGTGAAATCTAAAATATTGGCAAGGGAATAATTTTGATCACCTCTGCTGGATTCAAAAATTTCCAGATTTTTAAAAGTTACATTGTCAATGACCATAAAATCCTGTGGATCGTACCGGATTATCTTCTTGATATGCTTCAAATCGGACTGAGTGGTTTTATTGAGGTATTCAAACAGGGCGGCAGCGGATATTTCCGCTAAACAGTTGGCTTCGATTCCAAAACCCTGCAGGGACAGTACTCCCAGATGGCGGAGCAAACTTTCTCTTACCGAGGGGGTGTAATAGGTCTTATCTAAAACTGTAGTCAACCAGGATTTAGACCAGGTGTATTGCTCATTACGGGTTAATACCTCGGTGGGATTTAGTTGGTTGAGCTGTTCTTCCAGCTGATCGGTTTCAACTTCTCCTGCGTAAAATTCCCCGCTGGCTACTTCAGCATAAGCTATTCCCGCTATTTTCCCTTTAATCACCACCGAACAGAGATAACAATTCCGGTGGGGCTGAAGAAAATCAGGATCTAAACTGGTACCCGGAGTAATTACCCTTACCACTTTACGTTTGATCAGCTTACCCTGGGGAGGTTCCAGCTGCTCACAGATGGCTACCCGGTGTCCTCCCTGTATTAATTTGTGGATGTAAGTTTGAGCTGCTTTAACCGGGATCCCCGCTAAGGGTATCCGGTTATCCTTGCCTGCAGGTCTGGAGGTCAGGGCAATGCCAGTCACCTCTGACAATATCTGAGCGTCCTCATAGAAGGTCTCATAAAAGTCTCCCATCCTGAACAACAGCAAAGCGTGGGGATATTCTGATTTTTCCTTCAGGTACTGGCGGAGAAATGGAGTTGCCGAATCCACATCAACTTTATCAAACAGCTTGGCCAATTAAACTCCCTCCCCTTAATTCCGTTACGGTTGCCCCTACTACCTGTCCGGGGTGAAAATCACCGTTTATCAACACCGGAGTGTAATCAGTAGATAAACTGTACCAGTGTGGTTTAATTTTAGCTGGTTTTACCACCAGCAGCTTAACTTCACTGCCCACCCGTGAATCTAATTTATTTAAAGTTATCTTCCGCTGTATATCAATTAGTTTTTGCAGACGTTTCTGCTTTTGAACTGAATTCAGTTGATTTTCCTGGAGATTGTCCAAGGTTCCTTCCCGGGGGGAGTAGGCGAACATATAGGCTTCATCAAATCTCACCTCCAACATTAAATCCAGAGTCTGATGGTAATCCTGGTTTGTTTCACCGGGAAGTCCTACCATTACATCAGTAGTCAGTTTTATATCCGGTATTATTGACCTGATCATCTTTATTTTATCCAGGTATTGTCTTCTGCGGTAACCCCGGTTCATCAATTTTAAAAGTCTATCCGAACCACTTTGAAATGGAAGATGCAGATATTTTAACATTTTGGGGGAAGAAGCCATCAATTCAATTAAATCTGGCTGGAGGTCAGCAGGATGGGAGGTGAGGAAGCTGATCAGGTATAATTTTTCAATTTTTTCAATTTCCCGGATAAGTTCCACTAATCGGCAGTGGTTATAATTATAACTGAGGACATTTTGACCTAACAACTGGATTAAACGGGTTCCCCTGGCTACCAAACTTTCAATATCATCTTTTACTTGGAGGGGTGATCGGGAGCGCACTGGTCCTCTCAGATAAGGCACGATGCAGTAAGAACAAAACCTCTCGCATCCGCGTACTATGGGCACCTCAGCAACTACTGGAGATGCCAATTCCGCCAGCCCAGAATTATCTAAATTTTCAATTTCCATTTCATCTAACTTGAACTGGTAACTTACTATATCCGCCCCTGCCTCTTTCAGCAGTTCGGGCTTATGTCGGGCAAGACAGCCGATGACCATTACTTTTTTACAGTGTCCGGAAACTGATTTAATCCAACCTACCGCCCGGTTTTCCGCATGTTTTCTCACCGAACAGGTGTTTACAATTACCAAATCTGCCTGATGGTAATCTCCGGCGGGTTGATAACCCTGTTGATGCATCAGTTCTTCGATCCTGCGGGAATCGGCAAAATTCATCTGGCAGCCGTATGTCTTCACAAAGTACTTCATCTGAATAGACTCATTGTTTTATAATTGTGCTGAAACTTATTCAAATTCACTTTTTCACTATATCCTGAAATCAGCAATTTTTCAATGTGCTGATCAAGTTTTAAATAATATGAAAAACCCGCCGGATTTCTCCAGCGGGTATAGGATAAAACAATATTTACAAAAAATGATTAAGCGTTCATATCATCGAGGATTGCTTCCAGATCCTCCTCGTGTTCCACCTCATCTATAGTCAATATGTTTTTATTTATTTACTTTTGTTTGTTGTAAATAAAAAAAATATCATTTCATCATTTTATATCCGATATTTTATGTTCCCTTTAATTTTGAATTTATTCTTACAAGAAGATCCTGATCAACACATTTTTTAAGAAGTTTTGAAATTTTTACTTTTATTTGTTTTTCGATATGAATTGTTGTTCTGGAGTATTAACCATTTACGGTTTAGAATATCCTTTTCAATAAACAATAAAACACTTTCTCTATTATTGTTTTTTTTGTGGAAACCGCGATTGCCGAGGGAGGGTTTAAACCTCACTCGCCTCAACCACAATCTTAAAATCAACTTGCAGTTCTTTAAAATGCCTCTTGGCGCAACGTATTTTATCGGCTTCAAAATTTCTTAACTTTTCAAAATCCTTAATCCCTTTTGTTTCTCTTACGAGATAAAGCGTATCATCTCCATGCTTAACAATCGCCCAATCCGGGTTATATGCACCTATCGGAGTATCAACCTTAAACCACGAAGGAAGCTTCACGAATAATTTAATATCTTCGCGCACGTCTAAATTCTCCGCAAAACGCTTTTCAATCTCAGAGTCATATTCAATGGCGTCATAGACTGATTTTTTAACTTCAACAAGATTATTCAGATAGCTTATAATTTCTGTTTCTTCAAACAAACGCATTTCATATTCTTGACCGGCAATCTTCTCATATTTAATGCCGTCTATGATCAATTTATGCAATTCTCGCTTTATCAAGCGAACTACCGAATCCATAAACCTTTGAGGATTTAAAGCAAATTCTTCCATCCTGCCGGAATTTATCAATATTCGCACAAGAGTATTTCTTGTCAACTCTGTTTCTTTCTGCAAATACGCTAAGATATCAGGGAGATTTAGTTTTTCTTCACCATAGGAAGCAAGTGTTTCCTGTACTCTTAGCTCTTTCGTGCCAATACCCTTTTCTTTAATATCCACTTCTGCTTTTTTGTATAAAATTTTCACTTTCTCTATCCGCTCCATTCCTCTAATCGCCTTTGAAGCATTTTCAATCAAAACTTCGGTATCATATTCCACCGAATATGTCGTTTTCGGTTTTATCTTATCCCATAAAATCTTAAACTCATCGTCAAGATAGACTTGTTTATTTATTTGAAGCGTTTTTCGATTATTTTTGTTAACAACCCTCTCAGAAAACAAATAACTCTGGACAACATCAATAACCTGATGTTTAACATCTTCAAACTCTGGACTAAGTTCAACCTCAAAATATTTATCCGAAGGATCAAATTTTGGCTGAATCTGGCCGTCGTTATTAATATGGCCTTGCTCTTTTAACTCATTCCAAATCTTTTCTGACTTCTCTGCACCGATAGTTTTTTCTTCCCCATCTACAACCTGAGCGATTCTAGCAAAAGCGGCTTTACTTACAACCCCAAAGCGGATATTAAAATCTTCCTCAATTTCTGTTTGTAGTTTTTTCGCAAAATCATCATAGCTTTCATTGGCAATCACCGTAAGCCGGTTTATCGTTTCATCAAAAATACGCTCTCCGTCCTGTCTGACCGGCAACCTAAGCCCTCGGCCTATTTCCTGCCTTTTCTTCATCTCCGATTTTGTTTCATTAAGTGTGCATATCTGAAAGACATTAGGGTTATCCCATCCCTCACGCAGAGCAGAATGGCTAAAGATAAACCGCAACGGCTCATCTAGGGATAACAATTGCTCTTTATTTTTCATGATCTTATTGTAAACATCTTCATCGGCTTGAGTATCACCTGAGGTGTCTTTTAGAATCCCTTTTTTATCAGCGGCAAAATAGCCGTCATGGAGCTTTTCAATCGGGAATTTAAGCAAATCTTTATACCGAGGCTTTTGAATTAACTCTTTGAAATATTCTTCAAACCACAGAGCAATTTTACCCTTTACCGAATTGACCTGTTCATCATAAGAACGATAATTAGCTACCCTATCAATAAAAAACAAGGAAAGAACCTTAATCCCTTTATCCTTAACTTTTAATTCCTTTTCCAAATGCTCCTGAATAGCATTTTTGATCTGCACCTTCATAATATCATCTGTTAAGCCACCCTGCGTTTGCCCCACGATTAAAGTTTTACCATTGGTAAAGGAAATAAACTCATTCCCCGGCTCTGCGCTGATTTCATCAATAATGTAACCATTTTTATAGTTTTCACGCTCATTAGACCGTGTAAACAAATCATCCTTGTGCTTTACAGTTATATTTTTAAGTTTTGGACCAGTTGGTGAATCAACATGAATTGCTAATTTAGCCTTAATCCCGTTTCGGTTATCAACAGACTTAAACTGAATAAACGGCTCGTTAAAATATTCGCCGCTTAAAACAGATGCAACCTCAATCCGTTTTACCAAGCGCATATCGTAAGCTTTGATGGGATCAAGCTTGTATAATAAATTATATGGATTTCTGTGTGTAGCGGAATATCGCATTGTGCAAAGCGGATTCAATGTTTCAATTGCTTCTTTCGCCTTAGGTGTATTATCAACGCTCTGAGGCTCATCTATAATAACAATGGGATTAGTTGCCTGAATAAATTCTATAGGCTTTCTGCCAGATAGTTTATCGCTTTCCCGATGTATGATATTACTTTTCTTTTCCTCGTCCTTATCCTCCAGAGTTTTCCTGAAAGCATCTATATTTATAACCATAATCTGAATCTGATTACTTGTCGCGAATTGGCGCACCTGATTGACCTTTTTGGAATCGTACACAAAATAATCATAAGAAACATTATTATAAAGATGCAGAAAATGCTCTTTTGTAATATCAAGGTTTTTCAATACGCCTTCTCTAATAGCAATGCTTGGAACAACAATTACATATTTCTTAAACCCGTATTTTTTATTGAGTTCAAAAATAGTGCGAAGATACACATAGGTTTTACCGGTCCCGGTTTCCATCTCAATAGAAAAATGCTTGCCTTGCAATGTTGGAATTCGTTCAATCCCGTTATTCTCTTGCACTAACCGCACGTTTTCCAATAAAGCCGGTTCATCCAAAACAAGCCTATTGCCAACGCCAAGTTCAGTTTGAAAAATCCAGTCTTGCCGTTTAAAACCTATTTCAAGATCTCCCTCAGATAAAGGCTGACCGTCAAACACATCGGTCATAGCATTAACTGCATCAATCTGAAACTGTAAATTAGAGTCAAATTTTAACTTCATAGCTTCGCCGTTCAGCTGCTTCGCTGATTACACAGATTATTTTTAACATTCGTCCATACCCAAGATATACTGTTTTCAGCTCATCTGCCACGCGTAGAAAGAGTAACCGGGATGTAAACAAGCATCCCCTGCATTAGTCAAAAAGGACTGGGGATTCCCGGTCGACAGGCAATTCTGATTACTCGGAATTGCCTGTTTTTTTTTAATAATCTCCTTGACTTATACCGCTCCTTGAGGTATACTTAAAATGAACCACTGAAAGTGTGAATGCACCGTAGGTGGTGTTTTTATTTTGGGGAAACCACAATTCCATATTCATTATCCCCGCTTGCCTGCAAATTGAAAGAGTCTTTCATCGTGTCTAACAAATTCTTAACTTTCACTATATCAAAACTAGCTGGCATCCTGCTTGGGAAGTCCTTTCCCAAAATCTCTTTTATTCCATACAAATAAACAAGATACGAGACCAAATCAGCAAGTTGTATAAAATACGACTCCCTTGATTCTTTCGGCAATGGGTCTTCAATTAAAGATTTTATTTCCTGACGGTAACTCTCCGGATTGAATTTTGACGGTATAAAATTGATACGCTGAATCTTTCGCGTTGTCTTCCGCATCTTTCCTTCTCTTCCAGGATCTGTAATTATCAAAAATCTTTTCGAAGGGTCAATTTTTTTCAAATCATTCTCAATTCGCTGAACAGAATAGGTTAATGCTTTGTCTAACACGGAGTACTTAGGCACAGTTACTTTTTTCTTGTTAATCAGAATATTGATGATTTTTATATCAAGTTCAGCAACCAATTTACAGTATAGATCCGTAATTAAAATCCGGTCATACTCTGACAAATTAAATGCCCTGTAAGGTTTTTTGTTTAAAAGGAAATACTTTGTGTGCAGTTCTGTCTTAACGGGAAAATTAAAATCAGCTTTAAGTTGACGTCTAAAATCTTGTATGTGTTTATATGCCTGTTTCCAATCCAGATAGTGAGTATAAACAGCCGTCAGCACAAAAATCGGTGACGAATACGCGGGATAACCGTCGTCTCCTGTTTCATCGTAATATGCGATATACATAATTTTTCCCTAAACTGTCCTAAAATCATCAACTCCCTTTGATTTCATAATCTGCACAGCGTTGGTTTTAAGCTGGTCATTATTGACAAAACCCTGATCTAAACATATAACTCTGCTCGGCTGTTTTTCTGCCATTGCCTTAATTACTTCTTTTGTTAGCTCTTTCTCAAGGCATACAAGCATAGCGCCGTCTTCTATGGAATACACGGTCTTGCCAGCTAATTCGATCTTCTCAATCTTTGTTGTTAATTCAAACCCGGCTTTAAGTAGAATTTCAAACAAAATGTCTTCTTGCGTAGCTTTTGGATCAATGTGGTCAATATATAATTCCAATTGCTTTTCAAGCGCTTTTTTATCGCTAGATAATTTTTCAGCATCCCAGATTTTAAAGTTTGACTTGTCGAGCTTAAAAACCTTAAAACCTAAGTTTAACTGTTTATCTTTGAACAAAGTTTCGCCTTTTTCTTTTTCAATACTTTTGATTACTCTGCGAATACGTTCTTTGCCAATGTCAGCAATAGTTTTAAAGCCGGCTTTATAAGCGGCTGTATCTTCACTACAGTATTCTGGCAATTGGACGCATATATATTTTCTATCGCCCTTATCCTTTGAATTTAAATCGATTATAGCGTGTGCAGTAGCATTAGAGCCTGCAAAAAAATCTAAAATGATATCGTTTGAATCAGGATTAGTCGCAACGTTAAGTAGATTCTGAATAAGTCCAATGGGCTTTGGATAAGGGAAAATTTGTATATCACCAAAAATCTTTATAATTTCATTAGTTCCATGCTGAGTATAAACATCTTCAATAATAGAAAAAGCCTTTCCCATTCTAATATTTCCATCTTCATCCTTAAGATATTGTTTCGTATGTACAGTCCAGCCATCTTTGCTTTTCACAAATTCAAGTTCATTATTCTTTAAAGCACTTTCTACGCGTTCTTTACTCCAATACCATTGTCGTTTAGGCATAATTCTGGAACCATCAGGAGCCTGTATGGGAAAAACTAAATTTTTCCTCTCACCAACTGCTTTCCCTGCTTCTAAAGGGTGTGTTCTATAAGGACCTCTAACTTTGTAATTCTCATCTTTATTTTTGTAATATTTATTAACGGAATCTTCGCTATAAGGAACAAAAAGTTGCCCAATAGCATCAACATTTTTTGCATAAAACATAATATATTCGTGAAGAGTAACTAAATGTTTTTCTTTTGCCCCACCACCATATCGTTTTTTCCAAATAATACAATCAATAAAATTTTCTTCACCAAATATCTCATCACATATTTTTCGTAAATTAGACACCTCATTATCATCGACACTTATAAAGATAAATCCATCATCACAAAGTAAATTCTTCGCCAAAAATAGCCTCGGATACATCATGTTCATCCACTTGCTATGAAAGCGCCCCTCTGTATCCGTATTTGTCGAAAACTTCTTGCCTGCCGCGTCAACCTGACCTGTGTATTGCAAATATGTTGTTAAATTCTCTGTATAATCATCTGGGTAGATAAAATCATTGCCGGTGTTATAAGGCGGATCGATATAAATCATCTTAATTTTGCCATAATATGATTTCTGCAAAAGCTTTAACACCTCAAGATTATCGCCTTCGATAAAGAGATTTTCCGTGTTGTCAAAATTCACTGATTCTTCAGGACAGGGTTTTAATGTACCGATACTGGGATTTTGAATAATCCTAAAACAATCAGCTTTTCCCGGCCAATTCATGCCATAACGTTCTTTACCGGCTTCGATACTCTCACCCAAAGTCAGCTTTAACTTTTTAAAGTCAATCTTATCTTCGGTAAATATTTCCGGAAATAATTGGCGCAATTTTTCTTTTTGCTCTTTAGTTATATCCATTGAACGTAAATCGAGTTTTTCTGGTTCGCTCATTTTATACCCCCTATACTACTTCCCATTTTATCGTAAATAGTTCCTGTTCGCTAACCTTTTGGCCCAATTGTTTCTCAACATCATCTATTAAAGATTCTTTTCTCTTATCTACTTCGCGGCAGGCATCATCTAATTCTTTCCACAACGCCTCACGTTTCGATTCAATACCTTTTATCTGCTTTTGAATCTTAACTTTTTCTGGCAAGTTCGGCGCAGTGCGTGCTTGCCTTCTCAATTCTTTAATATTTTCATCAATATCTTTTATATTCTCTCGGAGCGTCTTTTTCTTATCCTGCGCCCATTTATCAAGTTTATCCATTTCTTCATCAAAAAACGTACTGTTACGCACGTCAATATTCTTCAATATTTCTCCACGCTGATTGTTGAGCAATTCTTGAGTTTTAGCCGTATCTACTTCGCTATTACCGGGAATAACTTTCGCGTCTAAAGAAAAAAGGCGATAAGATTGCTCCGGGCTTAAAGAATTTCCCTCATTATCGGCACCAGCTAAGATAAGATAATCCTCATCTGAAATAGATTCAATGGTCAAAGCGTAAGCTGATAAAAATCCCGATTTCCCCACTAATTCCTCAAGAATTGTGATTTTCTTACTGCTATTGCAATAATCAAATTGCAAATAAGCTTTTGTTAATTCTTTTGATTTTGCCATAGCAAAAACTTTTTGCGCTATGGGATGGCCTATACGATAAAGATGCGCGTCTTCAACATTTTTGGCCATCCTGTAAGGGCCAAGTGAAATATCCGGGATGTCTTCAAAGCATTTCGACTTCAACATAAAAGAATACGAATCACTTGAAAAATCAGCATGATCTTTAAGGTAATATTTGGTCAAATCCCACAAAAGAACCTCATATTTACTTAAATAATCCCGGCTTTCGACAAGGTTTACTCTCAGCTTCTCATGCACTTCCTCGTCAAAATGTTCAAGAAGGTTTTGCCGTGTAGAAGCCATTCTGTCGGCAATCTTTTCCTCTAATTCTTTTTGCAACTCATCAAAGTATTGCTGTATGTCTTCAGGTGTCCGGCATTGCTGATATATAGTGGCTATGCGTTTTTCAAAATCAACTCCTGATTCAATCGCTCCCAACACGTCATCGCTTGCGCCAAATACACCGCTAAAAAGTTTAAATTTCTCATCTAACAATTGATATATCCTCTGATCCGCCGCGTTGGTTTTATTCAAAAAATTAACAACCACGACATCATATTTTTGTCCATAACGATGACAGCGGCCTATACGCTGTTCTATCCTCTGCGGATTCCAAGGTAAATCATAGTTAATCACCAATGAACAAAACTGCAAATTTATTCCTTCCGCCCCGGATTCAGTAGCAATCATTATTGAGGCGTGATTTTTAAAATAATCGACCAAGGCCGCGCGTGTATCCGCACTCTTTGAGCCGGTAATCACATCAGTGCCTTTATGTTTTTCAAGCCACTGTTTATATATTGATTTTGCCAAATCATCATTGTTTGTACCGTTAAACATAACGATTTTATCTTTATATTCTGTCTGGGAAAGTAAATTAAACAAATAGTCCTGTGTTCTGCGGGATTCTGTAAAAATCAAGGCTTTTTCATCAGCACCAAACTTTTCAGCCTGTTTAAAGCCCATCTTTAAGGCTTTCATCATCTCATTACCTTTGGCGTTATGAGTTATTGATTCAGCCAAATCACGGAAGCTTTCTAAATCTTTGATTTCCGCCTTTATTTCCTCTATCTGCTCCTGAGTTATTGTATCGCTTTCTTCTTCTTGTCCGTTTTCTTCATTCCATTCATCTTTGGTAGCGTCTAATCCCTCATAATCCGCAGAGAGAGATTCACTTATTTCTTCTTTCCGTGCCTTTTCTGCCTCTTTAACAAAAATCTGCAAGCGGTTAATCAACGAATGTAGTGTTTTAGCAATCGCGAACGTTGAAGAAGCTAGTAGCTTACGAAGAATAAGAGTTATTAATTGCCGTTGGCTTGAAGGCAAGGCGTATAAATGGTCTCGCTGTAAATATTCTGAAACAAGATCGTATAATTTTTGTTCTTCCGGGGTAGGAATAAATTCCTGAACCAAAGCCATCCTATTCGTATAATTTATATATTCTGTAACTTGCCGCCGCAAGGTACGCTTACAAACCGGTACAAGACGAGTTCGCAAATCAGCGTATAATTGCTCATCATTCAAATATACAAACTGGCTTTTAAAACTTTTCACATCGCCAAAAACGTAATCGTCAATAAAACTCACCAAACCGTAAAGCTCTAACAAGGAATTTTGCAATGGGGTTGCAGTCAGTAACAGTTTAGGCGCATTAGAGACAGATTCCTTTATACTGCGGGCGATTTTATTTGACTTTTTATAGACATTGCGCAAACGGTGCGCTTCATCTAAAACTACTAAATCCCATTTAACTAATCTCAAATATTCTTCTTTACTGCGTGCGAAATGATAAGAACAAATAACAGCAATATCCTTTTGATCAAAAGGATTCGATACCCCCCGCTTCACAAAATCATTAAAAGTTTTACTCTCCAATATAAGCGAAGGAACAAAAAACTTATCTAAAAGCTCTTGATTCCATTGTTTTCGTAAGGATGAGGGAACAATAATAAGTATTTTGCGCCGTCTTTCAGCCCAACGCTGAGACAACACAAGACCGGCTTCAATAGTCTTACCTAAACCGACCTCATCGGCTAAAAGGACACCTTTTGAAAAAGGCGATCGAAAAGCAAACAAAGCTGCATCAACCTGATGAGGATTCAAATCAACTTGTGCGTCCGCTAAAGTAGATGTAATTTTTTCAATGCTATCCGGTGGACACCGCTTGCTTAATTCCCATGCGAAATATTTAGCGTGATAATCAGTAATCATAGATAAATTCAGCCTTCAATAGTTTAAAAACCTCCTACCAATTCCAATGCCCTTCTGGAATAACTTTGTAATTCCATATCATCAATTAGCTCTTTTTCATAAGCAGGATTAGTATCGTGATGGTATCTTTTTGAATAATCATTCACAGCATCTAATTCATCTAAAATTGGTTGAGCAGAAACAAGAGGACTGCCACTTTGAGCTTTGCGTATTTTCCCGATAAAATCACCGAGCCATTCCGTCTCAGAAAAATGACCAGGGAAAATAAATCGGATATATTGCTCTAATAAAGGTCGAATTGTACGAGCTACATTTACCCTATCTCCAGAGCCGTTATAACAATATTCACTCAAAAGGGAATGATTTCGATGATATTCCTCTCTCGTCTCCTTCACAATATCCCACTCAGTAATTGTTGAGTTTTGCCCTAGTCTAGAAAGCTGAAGCGGCTTAGTTTCAGTTTTATTCGAGCTATCCCAAATAATCTTAAGAAAATTTGGATCATGCGACATAACGATAACCTGCTTGGCTTTTTGAGTTAGTTTACAGATTATTTGTTTCGTACATGTACGGCGTGATCTATCTAAACTGGAAAAGGGGTCATCTAAAACAATGATCTTCTCTGAGAGTTTAGAATCAGTTTCTAATTTAGCAATAAAAAAAGCAAGCGCTAATGTGCTTTTGTCACCTGCGCTGAGCGTATTCCTAAAAGATGGAATAGCCCAAGATGAAGAAGTATCGCCAAGATCCACCGAAACATTATTAATTTTAATTTGATAATGCGAACTCGCAGTGCCTCCAAGATAACTCCTTTTTGTTTCGGTGATTCTAAAACCTGCACCAAAGTTTTCTAAAAGCTTGTTTATTTTTGCTTCATAATTTGTAAAAATATTTTCGGTGTAAGTATCGAGATCAGATTTTACCTGATTTTTTTTCTGCTCTAAGGTTCTTTTGGAATCGCATGCCTTAGAATAAGCTTCGCACAACTCTTTTGCATCCTGCTCAAAGCGACGTTTCCTTGCTTTAAGCATAACAATATCATTTCTTACTATCGCCACATCGGCAGATTTTATTTCGTTTTTTCTTATATCAATTTGTTTATTGATTTCACTCACAGAATGATTATACGCATCAACGCTTTGCTTAATACCTTCAACTGCTTTTTGTGCCTGCCAGAAATCGTCGCTAAGTTTAATATTTTCCAATGGTGATTGCTGTTTCTTTGAAATGTACTCCTGCGTTACAATTGACAGAGCTTTTAACAAATCAATTATATAAGAAATATCGACGCTCGGATTACCTAACTTGACATATTGTTTCCAATAATCACA
>LKUE01000202.1 GCA_001412365.1 Desulfuromonas sp. SDB
CTTTTTCAAGGAATTGGAAAAATAATGAATTTACACAAGAAACTTGACAGTACCTGTACATTTGGTTTTAACCAAAACGTAAAGTAAAATTAAAAAATAACAAAAATCTGAGTTTTTGCCAATGACACTTTATAAGAAATGATAAGATAAAATATATGAGTACAGTAAAACATGATCCATTAAGAGAATTAACAGAAATTCGTGATCAATTATCGTATTCAAAGAGAATTGGTTTTCTGTTTGGAGCAGGAACTTCTAAATCTATGGGTATTTCAGATATTTCTGGATTAACTAAACTGATTGAAGAAAAAATATCAAAAGACCTAAGTCCAAAATTAGAAAAAGTTAAAGCACAATTAAATCCAGACCAAAAACATATAGAAGGTATATTGAACCAAACTAGACTGATAAGACAAATTACATGTGATTCTAAAGATAAATCATTTGATGGAATAAATGGTGAAGAAGCTAAAAACCTTGATAAGTCAATTTGCGATAAAATTTATAATATTATTTCAGAGGAAGAAGAAAAATCTGATGTTAGAACTGCTAAGAAGTTTATAAGATGGTTGAATTGGTTATCAAGAGATTATCCAAAAGAGATTTTTACAACTAACTATGATTTAATTTTTGAGAAATCTTTTGAAGATTTATTTATTCCCTTCTTTGATGGTTTTATTGGTTCACATGAACCATTTTTTGCTTATCAGACAATTGAAAATACTACAACATATGATAGACCTCCTATTTCTTGGATTCGTCTTTGGAAATTACATGGTTCTTTAGGATGGTTCTGGAAAAAAGGAGAAAATGATAAAAGTGATAGAGTGATTAGGTTAGCTGCTGGTTCAAAAGAGAATTATCCAGATTCTGAATTAGTAATTTATCCTTCAAAAGATAAATATGAGTCATCAAGAAAACAACCATTCACCAGCTATTTTGACAGACTAAAAGAATTTCTATTAGATGGTGAAGGTATTTTTATTATTAATGGGTATTCCTTTGCCGATGAACATATTAATGAAGTAATATTTAATTCACTAAATCAAAATAATAGAATTCATGCAATAGTATTTTTTTATAGTGATAAATCACTAAAACGAATAATTGAATCAAACAAGAACATTCCTAATTTTACTTTAATCAGCCCTTCGCAAGCATCTATTTCAGGAATCGTTGGAGAATGGGAACTCAACAAGGAAAATGAGATACTAAGTCCATTTTGGAATAAAGATCAGAAATGCTTAACCATTGGAGATTTCAAGCATATGGTAGATTTCTTTATTTTATGTTCTGGAATGAAAGAAGACTAACAACCAAATGAGAAAAGACATAACATACTTGGGAAGAGTGATAAGTGTCAATAGTGGAAATGTTGAAATTGAAATTTCAAAGGAAATTCCTTCCGCAGCTCCAATTATTGAAGGTAGATTATATAAAGTAGGACAAATTGGTACATTTGTTAAATTTCCAATTGGCAGCCTAACTCTATATGGAATAGTATCTTCGGTAAGTAATTCTCCATCTTCACTTGAGCAATCTTCTTACGAACCTAATTATGGCTTTAGATTTCTACAAGTTCAATTAATTGGAGAAAAACTTGGAAATGAAAAATTTGAAAAAGGAGTTGGAACATATCCAACAATTAATGATCAAGTGCATATTGTAACTGAAGATGATCTAAGATTAATTTACGGAGACAAGAAAGATGGTTTTATTGAGATTGGAAAGCATTCCTCATCAGAAAATCTTCCTGTATATATTGATACACACGACTTGGTTTTAAGACATTCTGCTATTTTAGGATCAACAGGAAGTGGCAAATCAAATACGACAGCTAATATTATCAAAAGAATTCTTAATGAGTATGAAGGTTCAAGAGTCGTATTAATTGATCCCCATGGAGAATATTCATCTGCTTTTCCAGATATGTCAAAAGTTTTCAAAATAAATTCTAAAGAAAATCCCTTATGTATACCTTTTTGGGCAATGACATTTGATGAATTATCATTTTTTTTAGTTGGTCGACCTGAGGGCCAGGAACAACCTGCTGATAAGAGATTAAGAGAAAAAATTATTGACCTAAAGAAAAAAAGTGCGGATAGTTTGAAAGCAGGCAAGATAGATGAACTATACATTACTGCTGATTCACCAGTTCCATTTGATATTAAAAAAATGTGGCATGATTTCAATAGAGAAGTGTATGGTACATATAGCACTGCTGTAAAAGATGAACAAACATTAGATACAGAAGAACTAGAAAATGCAGGAGATCCTAAAAATCTTATTCCTGCTAAGTTTAAACCTTATGCAATGGGAAGTGAAGCTCCTTATAAATCGAAAAATGAAGTCATGTATTCTTATGAGGCTAAAATCCTTTCACGCCTGAAAGATAACCGTTATAAATTTATGTTTGATCCTAATGATTATTTTGATGCAAGTAGCCAAAACGACATTGATCATTTGTTCAGAAGTTGGATTGAACATGATAAGCGTTTGACGATTTTAAACTTAAATGGTGTTCCATTTGAACTAATAGATATCTCTGTTGGATTAATCAGTAGAATGATATACGATTCTATGTATTGGGGAAGGTTTGAAACTTATACAGGAAGAAGCAGACCAGTTTTAATGATTTATGAAGAAGCACATTCTTATTTGCTAAAATCTGAACATAGCAATCACATATATGGTTATGCAAGAAAATCTGTTGAGAAAATCTTCAAAGAGGGTAGGAAATTTGGAGTTGGATCAATGGTCGTAACTCAAAGACCATCAGAAATATCTGAAACCATTTTAGCACAAGTGGGTACATTTATTACTCTTCGCTTAACAAATAGTGGTGATAAAGGTACAGTTCAATCCTCAGCACCAAATAATATGAGTAGCCTTATAGAATTATTGCCATCATTAAGAGTTGGAGAAGCAATTATTGTCGGAGAAGCTATAAATATTCCATCACGGATTAGAATCGAATTGGTGGAACCTAGACCATCTAGTAATGATCCTGAACTTGTTGCGGCATGGAAAAAGAAATTTAATCCTAATGATAATAATTATAAACAAATTGTTACAGCAATTAGGGAGCAAAAATCAATACAAAAAAAATAATATTATGGAAATGATACAAGTTAAATCTTCAAATCTTGCAGCAGTTGGTTATGATCCAAACAGTGCAGTTTTAAAAGTTGAATTTTTAAATTGTAGAATTTATGAATATTATGATGTCCCTCAGTATATTTTCGATGAGTTATTAGCAGCTGACTCAAAGGGAAAGTACGCTGCATCAAACATATATAAGAATTATAACCAGCAAAGAATTTTATAAAATGGAAGGAAAAACTAGAATAAAGTGCCCAAATTGTGGTACTTTCATAGATGTTCAAGATATTCTTGCACATCAATTAGAGGAAGAAATCCAGAAAAAATATCAGGATCAACTTTCCGAACAAAAAAAGAAATATGACTCAGATTTGATTCAACTTAATAATGCTAAGAGAGAATTTGAAGAGCAAAAACGTATGGAGAATGAAAGATTTAACAAACTCCTTGATAGTAAGATAAAAGAAGAGAAAAAAAACCTTGAGGAAAAAATTAAGATAAAGTTTCTAGAAGAACAATCTGAACAATTTCAAGCATTACAAAAAGAGCTTAATGAGAAATCTGAACAGATCAAAGAACTGAACAGAACAAAAGCTGAGATTGAAAAACTGAAACGTGAAAAAGGGGAATTAAAAACAGCAGCAGAAGCAGAAGCACAAAAAAAACTTAATGAGTTACTTTTATTGGAACGAAAGAAAATAAGGAAAAGTGAAGAAGAAAAAACTGAATTGAAATTCAAAGAACTTCAAAAACAACTTGAAGATCAAAAGAAACTGACTGAAGAAATGAAACGTAAGCAGGAACAAGGGTCAATGCAATTACAAGGTGAGGTTCAAGAATTAGCAATTAAAGAATGGCTTTCATTCCAATTTCCTTTAGATACTATTGAGGAAATTAAAAAAGGAGTAAGAGGTGGCGATTGTTTACAAATCGTTAATACAAGAAGTCGTCAGAATTGTGGAAAAATATACTATGAAAGTAAGCGTACAAAAGACTTTCAACCAAGTTGGATTGAAAAATTCAAGGCAGATATGAGAATTAAAAGTGCTGACATTGGTGTTCTTGTTACTGATGCAATGCCATCAGACATGGAACGCATGGGAATGCAAAACGGAATTTGGATTTGTAATTACAATGAATTCAAAGGTTTATGTTCTGTATTAAGAGAATCAATCATACAATTAAGCCTGGTATTGCAATCACAAGAAAATAAAGGGGATAAAATGCACTTGTTGTATGATTTTCTAACCAGTAATAGTTTTCGCATGCAAATTGAAGCAATTGTTGAGGGATTCTCTTCAATTAAATCTGCATTGGATAGTGAAAAAAGATCTATGCAACGTATCTGGAAAGAAAGAGAAAAACAAATTGAAAAGGTTATCTATAACACAATTGATATGTATGGTTCAATTAAGGGAATTGCAGGAAATGCAATACAGTCAGTTAAAGCATTAGAATTACCCGAAGGAGAAGATAATTCTGAAGAAATATCTGAATGAATACAATATTCAAATTGATAAATCGCACAAATTGAAAGACTCTTATAATATTTTTAATGTTTTATTTGATCCTGATCTCATGCAAAAAGCTACCAAAATAACCGAAAAATTTTTCTTTGAAGGTCGGGAACGTTACTTTCAAAACGAGATCAAAACCAGCAAAGAAACGTATAAATGTTTAAAACAATATCTTGATTTCTTGATGAGACAGGTTAAAAAAAGGATGAGTCAACATTCAAAATATAGTCTTATTTACTATTTCCGACGTATATTGAGTAACATGTTACAAACATATGACAATACTGAATGGAAACAGGAAGAAATAAAAACTTTTAAGACCGAGTTATTATGGTTTGTTTGGTTTTCTAACAGAATTACACTTGCAGCTATAAAATATGGTCGTTCTAGTTTAGATGATCTGCAAAATTTTTCTTTCAAACATAAAGGTTTTTCAGAATATATTGAATTGAATCAATTGACTTCAAAATATAGTGTAGATTTACATGTAACATTATCTCTGATGTGGGAATGGGATAAAATAAGATATTGTATGAAAAGATTAGCTAGAGGTGGAAAATTTATTTGGCGAAATAGAAATAAATTTGAATTTGATATAATAATGGAACCAAATATTAAAAATCTTGTTAATATATTTGATACCCGAGTAAATTCAACAGACAATCTATTAAACATTCAAGGTTCATGGGCTCCTATGATAACAAGTTTTGAATTCCCACTACCTTCATCTAGAGGTATATATAAACCTCTTCATATTTGGCCGAAAGCATTCTCCATTAATAGTGGTGCTCTATCTTATTATCTTCCAATAGTGTTGACATTATTGCCAAATATTAGTAATCAAGGTAGTGATTTAGGATGGCGAGATCCTACAACAAATCAACTGATTCCTTCTCCTTCTTGGATATTTCATTGGTATCGATTAGATTTTATACTACCTAGAATTGAATTATTTCGTGGTGTTATCAAAAAATATCTAGAATTCTCTGGACGTACAAATTATGAACCAGAAGATTTGATCTTAACCCTATCTGCAATAACACAATATTCAATAAACGCAGGACTTAATAATGATAAATGTTGGTATCAAATCTTTTCATATGGTTATTCTATTTGGAATGATCCATATGAGTTATTAAAACATAAAGTTTTACCGGAATATAGAAACTTAAAAAAAATTTCTCTTGGTAAAACTTCATCAAAAGGAGATTGGGAATCACTAAAATCAGTTATTGAAGATATCAAATGGAATGAAATACAATATAAAAACCTCAATATATTGAGATACTCACCTATTAATCTTATTTTACCAATTGACAAAAATATATGGCTCATTGATTGGTCTTTAATGCTTCATGTAATTTTAGATTTGACGAAATCTTATGGAAGAATATTTGGTACTGTTGCGATTCTTAAAGGATTTGAACTTGAACGAACCCTTTCTGAATATTTTAAATCCAATTTTCAGACATTGGGAATTTCTTTGTGGTGGTTGGGTCAAGGAGCGAAAAATAAAATTAGATTTCATGCTGGGGGAGTGCGAGATATTGATATTGGTATTATTGTGGATGATCATCTTCTAATACTCGAAGTAAAAGCATATTCAGGACGATGGGATTTATATCTTAATCCTGATCCTAATATGTTAAAGAAAAGATGGGAAAAAAAAATTAAACCGGCTATAAATCAGGTAGATACACTTTCAGAACGTTTAAGTATTGAAATAGAAGGAAAAAACTTCAAAATACCGTGTGATGTGAGATGGGTTGTTCCTATTGTTTGTAGTCCATTTGTTGAATGGATCCCATCATATAACCAAAAATGGTGGCTTTATAAAAATATCCCAAGAGTTTGCACACCAGATGAAATATTTGAGATAATTGAACAGATAAAAAAAGGGAACTCACCTAATTATAAATTACCTGTTGCCAGAACTAGCTAATAGAAAATAAGGATGATCAAAAGTAATTACATTACATATGTGAAGTAAAATTTACTTGGTAGTATTCGAAGTTCATTGTACTATCGAAATTGTTATGGGTGATGTCATGATAGCTGATAAAATGTTTAATTTAAGTTAAATGAGTTATTCTTTTCAGATTACTATTAAGTTCGAGACAATCTAAATGTTAATGGTTACGAAATAATCCTTATTTTAAATATTGGAGAAGAACAATAGATATATAATTATAATGTTAAACTAGATTTGACAGCACTTGATTTGACAGGTGACAAATTTCTCTCATTCAAATTGT
>LKUE01000203.1 GCA_001412365.1 Desulfuromonas sp. SDB
AAACCCCTGTTTTTTCATCAACAGTTGAGGTTCTTTCAATATCGCTTTTAACCAGGGATTGATGGACATACTCAAGTACATCCTGCCGCAAATCCGAATTCTTGATAATTTCATCGAGCAGCCGGTGATCGGGGGCAATGGCAGCATAGGTAACTCCCCATAAAGTATCCGGACGGGTGGTAAAAACGGTTAAGCTGAGATCTTTATTTTTTACTTTGAATTCCACTTCTGCCCCTTCACTTCTGCCAATCCAGTTGGTTTGAGCAGTAATTACCGGTTCAGGCCATTTTCCCTTTAAGTTCTCTAAATCCTGTAAAAGTCTTTGAGCATATTCAGTGGTTTTGAAAAACCACTGCTCCAGCTCTCTTTTTTCCACCTCTGCCTTACATCTCCAGCATCTACCCTGCTCTACCTGTTCATTGGCTAAAACTGTATTGCACTGGGGACACCAATTAAGATATGAACTGGCTCGATAAGCCAGCCCGTGTTCGAAAAGTTTTAAAAATATCCACTGGGTCCATTTGTAATAGCTGGGATCACAAGTCATTATTTCGGTGTTCCAGTCATAACCTATCCCCAAAGATTTTAAGGTTTGACGGGAGGTGTGGATATTATTCATAGTCCATGTCTCCGGATCAGCCCCCCTTTTTATCGCAGCTTCTTCCGCAGGTAAACCAAAAGCATCCCAGCCTATGGGGTGGAGGACATCTTCACCTAGTTGAGTGTGATACCTGGCGATGAGATCTACAATCACATAATTCCTCAAATGCCCTACATGCAGATCTCCGGAGGGATAAGAAAACATCTCCAGAGTGTAATACTTTTTTCTGGGTGAAGCTGAAGTCTTAAAAGCATTATGATCATTCCACTTCTTCTGTATTTTTTGCTCTACTTGCTTAAACGGATATTCAGACATACATCCTCCTACCATATCCAAAATTCATTACTTAAAAAATTGATCAATTAAGTCAGCTCCCCTGAAGTTCACCGATTTATTTTTCCAGGGATACTGACCGGAATAAATAAAACGTTCAGGATGAGGCATCATCCCCAGCACTTTGCCCTGGGGATCGGTTATACCGGCAATAGCAAAATCTGAACCATTAGGATTATCCGGATAAATATGGGTGGGCTGGTTTTGTCCGTAATAAAATGCTATCTGATCGTTTTGCTTTAATTGATAATGCAGTTGTTGATGTTTAAGTTTTATTCTTCCTTCCATGTGAGCTACCGGCAAATAAAACTGGGATGGCAATTTACTGAAGTTCTCAATCAACCTTGAATTATTAATTAAGGGAGTCCAGCGGCATTCAAATTTTCCAGAACTATTTGGCTCCAGAGATACACAAGCTTCCTCACCGGGAAAGGGAAGCAATCCCAATCTGGTTAAAATCTGGAAACCATTACAAATTCCCAGTATTTTTCCGCCTGCTTCTATAAAATCCATCAATTTATCCATTAATTTAAACCGGATTAAAAAGGATAAAATTACTCCTGATCCCAGGTAATCACCATAGGTAAATCCTCCAGGCAATATCAATCCTTGAGCTTCCTGTAAATAATAAGCTGAATCTAACAATTCCTTTAAGGTTAATTTATAATTTGAATATCCCCTTGACGCCAGGGCTTCTGCGGTTTCAAAGTCGCAATTAGTTCCAGGTGCTCTGAGTACAATTACGGTTTTAGATTTTATCCCTGAAGTAGCACTGTTCAACTTTACTTACCTCAATTTTACAGGTTTTGTGGTGGTGAGTTATTTTAATTAACCCCGAATCATCTGTCCTGCCCAACCGAATTAAAGGCAGATCAATTAATGCTGAGGGTACCTTATTATTGATGAAACTGCAAACAAATCGTGAAGGGGACTCGCTAAATAAAAATTGCTCTAAATCATAAGGGGAATCTATTACTACTTCTGCACCCAATCCTGTTGTCATCAGCATTTCTGCCAAGCAAACCAACAAACCTCCATCTGAAATATCGTGGAGGCATCTAAAACTTTCAAGATTATCATAGATCCTCCGGATTATAAGCTTGGATAAGGCGGGATCAATTTCAGGTAAAAAGGTAGGACCCTGTTGTAATGTTTTCTCCAGATAACTGCCGCCTAATCCTGGTTTAAAAGGACCGATCAACCAAATGTCCTCAGAATTTTCAGAAAAAACAGTTCCCGGAGGAAGTTTACAGGAGGTAGAAACTGCAGTTATTAGCAAAGTTGGAGGTATGCTGATTAACTTTTCCCCATCCTGGTAAGTATTGTTAAAACTGTCTTTCCCGCTGATGAAGGGAGTTTGATAATTTATCGCGGCATCGTGGCAGCCACGAGCAGCCTTCACTAAATCCCCCATGGAATAAGCATCTTCCACCGAACCCCAGGAAAAATTATCCAGTAATACCGCTTTAGACGGATCCCCTCCCCCGCATACCAAATTACGTAAAGCTTCCTCCACTGAAAAATAAGCCATTTTATAGGAATCTAATTTACCTAAATTAATGTTTATACCTAAACCAATTACAATATTCTGATCAAGCTGATAATCAGATTTAATACTCACCCCATCTGCAGGAGCTTTCTGTTTCTCACCACTGAACGGAGTTTGAATGGTCTTGCCCTGAACCTGGTGGTCATATTCCCTGATAATCCACTGTTTAGAAGCAATATCCAGATAGCTAAACAGTTCAACTAAAGAATTTTCTAAATTTAAGTTAGAAGGATAATATTCCTTAATTTCAACTTCTCTTGATTTAGCAGTTACTTTTTTGGGAGGTAATGCTTCATGAAGAAAATCCATGGGCAAATCAACTATCTCTTGATCTTGGTAATAAACCTGCAGCCGTTTATTGTCAGTAAATTCCCCAATTACTACTGCTTCAGTTTGTTCCAGAGAACAGATTTTTTCAACTTCAGCTAAATGTTCAGGTTTAACTGCTAAAACCATTCTTTCCTGAGATTCGCTGAGCCAGATTTCCCACGGTTGGATAGCTTGATATTTCAAGGGAACTAATTCCAAATGCACTGTGGCTCCCATTTTTTCCCCCATTTCTCCTACTGCGGATGATAGTCCTCCCGCTCCGCAATCAGTTATCGCCTGGATTAAATTTTTATCCCTGATTTTAATTACTGCATCAATAACCTTCTTTTCCTCAATGGGATTTCCAATCTGCACTGCTCCCGAACTGGTTTTTTCTGAATCAACATCCAGGCTCAGAGATGAAAAAGTAGCGCCATGTAGTCCGTCCCTGCCTGTTCTTCCACCAATCAGCACAATCTTATCTCCCGGAGCAGCCTGTTTATAGGAATCCTTCACCGGAATAATCCCCACGCATCCTGCAAATACCAGAGGATTGAAAGTATAGGCAGAATCAACAATTAAAGCCCCGGCTACTGTAGGTAGACCTACTCGATTTCCATAATCCCTCACCCCCTCTATAACTCCAGTTAAAATTCTACGAGGATGAAGAACTCCGGAAGGCAAACTTTCATAATCAACGTGGGGATTGCCAGTGCAGAAAACATCAATGCCTGCTACTGGTTTTGCTCCTTTGCCTGTACCCAGTATATCCCTGATTACTCCTCCCAAACCAGTTCCTGCCCCTCCATAAGGCTCCAAGGCAGAGGGGTGGTTATGGGTCTCTACTTTCACACAGTAAGCCAGTTGATCATCAATCCTAACAATGCCTGCATTATCTTTGAATACACTAAGACAATCCTGACGGGAAATTTTTTCAGTTGCGCAGACAATAGTAGATTTCAATAAATTGGTAATTGTTTCCGAATTATAGTTAAAAGTACCCTTGAATGTTTTATGTACACAATGTTCAGACCAAGTCTGAGCAATTGTCTCCAGTTCCGCCTGGTTAGGTTCCCGTTTAATTTCCTTGAAATATCTCTGTATTTCATTCATTTCCTGCACATTCAAACTCAACATCATTTTAACTGAAAGTTCTTTCAGTTCTTCTGAATTTAAATCAGTGATGGGAACCGGTTTAATCTCATTTCGGGGAACATTAGTTAATTCTATAACAGGAGTATTCAGGGCTGCTTCCCTTTCAATGAGGGGATTGGATAAAATTCTGGAAACCAGCAGAGATCTGTTGAATTTTCCACTTATTAAAAATATCTTTCGAGTGTTGATTGCTATGTTTCCATCCAGATACTCCTTTAACACCTTTTCCACCGTCTGCTTCACTGGATTCATCACCCCGGGGAGATATTCAATAACAATAATTTGATCTTGCCACTGGGGAATTTGGTCATAGAAAACATGGTCAACTAAAGGGTTGTAGAAAATAAACGGCGCCAGTTTTTTCACTTCTTCACGGTTTACTCCCCTCACATAGTAAATTTGACCGACAATCAGCTTGGTCAATTTACCAATTCCGGAAAGATTAGCTGTTTTCAACAGATTTTCATCAGAAAGCATGTCTTTCTTAAACACTGCAATTTCTATCCAGTTATCTTTCATCAAAACACCATTGTTTAATCAGTTTATCGATTATCTCCATTAAAATTTTATTACCACTGAGCTCTCACTCCTATCCCTCCACTCCATTTTCCTCCGGTCATACCCCCCTCAATGTCCCCGCTGATAAAAGGGAATAAAGATAATTCTGCACCTAGCCGCCAGTTAAAACTGAATTCCCGGTGATTATAGTCTTGAGAATTTTGACTGCCATTTGAAGAACCTGCCCGGGTGGTGGGAGGATTAATACAGTAATTTGCTCTGAGATTAGTGGAGTTTACTCCGAAATCCAGATAGGGAGTCAGATAAAATAGCCTTTTAGAAATGCAAGCACTCACCGATATTATCTCCGGTCGGATGTGAGCAGAATAACTGCTGTCCACCGATGACAAGGGTTGATCAAAAATTTCAATTTCCTGTGATGAGGTATACATTACAGTCATGGAAGTATTGGGATAAAGCAATCCTCCTTCCAGTGTTCCAATTTTAATTCCTGCCGACCAAAATGGTATATTTTCCATCCCATCATCTGACCCCAGGAGAGCAGGCACTGGCATAAATCCGTATCTTCCCAAAAATGCAATTTTCCCCATGACCATACCCATCCGGGGAATTTCCTTGCCGTTAAATAACCCAATCTGAGCTTCTCCATAATAAACAGGATAGGCAAATTTTAAACGCTCATCATCCAGGCGGGGATCTTCCACTTCAAACATTAAAATATTTACTCCTAAACCTGCTGAAAAATGACCTATTCCCGGGGTCCAGGCAGTGGAATGCCTGCTGCCTGACAATATTCCCCCCACTCCACAGGTAACCTGATCAAGATTTCGTTCAAGGTCATCCTGCAAATTGGCAAAAATATTAATGCTTGAAATTAATCCAATAAATATTATTAGCCATAATTTCACTGTATCCTCCAAGTTTATTTAAAAGGTAATATTAAAGAAAATTTCACTATTTTCAAACAAAAAAGAGGACTTGACAGCTAATTATTAATAAGTAATAAATCAACCATGACTTCTTCAATTTTTAAAAAATTATTCCCTCAAAATGAACCTCTGACCTTGCTGATTGAACATGCATTAATTCTGGAGGAATCAGTGAAACTGCTGAAACCTCTATTCCAATCATATTTTAAACAGCAGGACATCTCCCCCCAGGCTAATAAAATTTCTCTATTGGAAAGCCAAGCTGATGATATCAAATTTAAAATTAGAAAATCAATTTCCAGCGGTATAAGAATACCCTTTGATAAAGCTGATTTTCTTGATTATCTTCATAATCAGGAACATCTAATTGACTGCTCTAAAGACATTGCCAAAAAACTATCTATCAACCAGGTAATTTTAGATCAGCAATTAACTGAAAAAATTACGGAATTAGTTGATGAGGTGATTACTTTAATTGATTACCTGGAAAATGCAATTAAAGCTGTTAAATCAGTAATTTACTTTTCATTTTCCAGTAAATCCACAGAACAGGAAAAAGAAGAAATTGCCACTGTTGAAAGATATGAAAGTAAAGTAGACAAACATTCTTTAAAAATAGCCAGAAATCTCTACCTCTATAAAAATGAGCTCAATCCGGTAGACCTCATTTTTATTGAAAGTGTTCTGTTGATACTTTCGGAAATGGGAGATTATGCTGAAAATGCCGCTGACCTGCTGTTGAGTTTCATTAAATAATGATTATAATCATAATTTCTTCCATTATTGGACTATTAATGGCTTTTGCCATTGGAGCAAATGATGTAGCAAATTCCATGGCTACCGCGGTAGGAGCTAAAGCCATAACCATTAAACAAGCGGTATTAATTGCCACTGTTCTTGAATTTGCCGGAGCATTTTTCTTCGGGAGCATGGTAGCTAAAACTATCGGTAAAGGGATAGTGCCCCTGGATAAAATACCCTCTGAGCCAGTTTTAATTGCCGGTGCTATTTCTGCGATAGTTGGAGCAACCATCTTTATTATTATCGCAACCTTATTTGAACTTCCTGTTTCCACCACTCATTCCATAGTAGGGGGTATGGCTGGATTTGGAATCATCGCCATTGGTTTTTCTGCAATTAATTGGATAAAAATATTCTTAATTGTGCTCTCCTGGATCATATCTCCAATCGTGGGAGGGTTGCTGGCATTTTTCGTATTTAAGGCAATTTCCAATTTAATCTTGAGGAAATCCAATCCGTTTAAAGCCACTAAAAAGTTCGGACCTTATTTGATTTTTGCCACCTTTTTTATCATCGCCTGGATGTTCAGCCAA
>LKUE01000204.1 GCA_001412365.1 Desulfuromonas sp. SDB
CTCCTCAGGTAAAAAAAATTTTAGATAATCAGGGAATTATTGCCAATTTTGCCGGAGATGCTTTTACTGCTGTTTTCCCCGAGGATAATGATTTGCAATTAGCAAAATTAACTGCAATTCAAATTAATAATTGGTTTTTAGAAAAAGGGAAATTTAAGACTCTGTTTGGAGAAGAGCAGTTATCAGTTCATTTTGGCCTTTCCCGGGGAGAAATTCAATGGGGAATATGCAAGGGATATAAAAACAGGAAATTATACTACTTTAAGGGTTCGGCGATGGATCAGGTTTTTGAAAATGTTGATGAACTGGATTTTACAAAATTAACCATAAGAAATGTAAATCAAAGAAATAATATTGAAGATAATAAAATATTTAATGTTGTTAAAGAATTTGAAAATTCGGAAGTATTAAAGTATTTCCGGTCTCCGGAGATGAGAGATGTTGTCTCTGTTTTTATTCAATTTGAGAACATTAATAATCATCAGGAAATTTCCGAACTTTTTAAATTGCTAGATTATGATCTTATTGAGTATGGGGGCATTTTAAATAAATTATTTTTTGGAGATAAAGGTTTAACCGCTTTAATTTTCTTTGGCGCGCCCATTGCCATAGAGCAATCAGAAGAAAATTCCCTTGATTTTATTTTAAGATTTCAGCAGAATTTTAACCAGAAATTTACCCACGCAAAAATGAGATGCGGAATAACCCGGGGGCTTGTATATGTTGGTTTAACTGGTGGCGAGAAGAGAAATGAATGGACTGCATTAGGAGACAGTGTAAATACATCTGCCCGGTTGATGACTTCTGTACAGTGGAATCAAATTTCAGTTCAGGAGAAGATTGTAAATAAAAATGATAATTTCAAATTTAATTTTCAGGGATTATTTGATCTAAAAGGAAAAAAGGGAAAAACTCCAATATATTACCTCGATCAGAAACTACAATTAAAGGAAATTGATTTAAAAACTGAATTTATCAACCGTGAACAAGAACAGTATTGGTTGAAAAAAGTTAGTTCTCCCCTGGACAGTAATAGATTTGCAGGAATAAATATCATCATTGGTGAATCCGGTTTAGGTAAAACCAGACTTATTGAAGAATTTCAAAAACAAACGGATTTTAGATGGATAAAACTTGTCTGTAAGGGCTTTACCAAGAAGTCATTTTATCCTGTATCCTTATGGTTAAAAAATTATTTCGATATTGATGGACAAAATAACAGGGAAAAAATTGTAAATACTATCAATCAGTTATCACGAAAAATCGTTGAAAATCAAGATTTAAAAGATGAGCTGCTTAGATCATCATCATTTTTAGCTTCTCTGGTTGATGTATATTGGGAAGATTCTCTATGGGAGCAAATACAACCAAAGTTAAGGTTGGAAAACCAGATTCAATCTTTTAAAACATTGATAAAAGCTTTAAGCCTGGAAAAACCACTGGTAGTTTATATTGATGATGTTCAGTTTATTGATGAATATACCTCAAAATGGTTGACCCAATTAACTGTCAATATTGAAGATTGCCCCATCATGATTTTAATTTCTTCATGGCCGGGATATATAGACGGTGAAGAATGGTTTAAAAAGATAAAAATAGATAATAAATTACAACTTAGTGGTTTATCCGATGAAAAAATTTATTATGCCATTGTAAATAGGATATGCGGAGGTAGTCCTTCTGATAAACTAATTAATTTCTTAAAAGAAAAAGGTCATGATTTACCTCTATTTTGCGAGCAATTGACATTACATCTAAAGAGTCTTGGAATGCTTCAGCTGAATAAAGAAGGATTATGGGATTTAGTGGGAGAATATGAAAAAGTACCTGAAAATATAAGTGATCTTTTAGTTGCCCGGTTAGATAGGCTGGATACTCAGTTAAAAGAAGCAATAAAGTATGCATCAGTAATTGGTAATCAGTTTGATGAAACTGTTTTTGGAAATGTAATCTACCATAGTGATAATTTCAAAAATTCTGATCAGGATTTTTTATTTAGTGCTTACCAGGAAGGCTTAATTGAACCTTTGGAAAAAGAAAATTCAAAACACTGGGTTTTTCGATCCCCTATGTTAAGAGAGATGGCCTACAAACTTCAACCTCCTTCAAAAAGAATTGAAATTCATAATCATGCCGCATTGACTATAGAAGAACTATATAAAGATAATCTTGAGCCGTATTATGATGATTTAATTTATCATTTTTTTAATTCAAATAATATTTTAAAAGAAGTTAAGTATCTACCTGCTAGCGCGGAAAGAGCGATGGAAAGATTTGAAAATGAAAATGCTGTTAATCTATTTCAAAGAATTATTGAAATTAGTTTAAATAACCGAGATTTAATTTCAAAAAAAATATTGTGTAAAGCAGAAAGATCACTTGGATATATTAATATTGTTATTGGAAAATTAAAGAAAGGTTACGAATATTATGATTTAGCTGAAATCAGACTAAAATCATTTAATAACCATAAAATGCTGGTTGATTTAATGACTGCTAAAGCAGATATTTTATATAAAATAGGAAATAAAGATAAATCTTTTTCTATTATTGAAAAAGCAAAAAAGTTAGCAGAAGAAAACAATTTTAAACTGGAACTAGCTCAAATTTATAATACACTTGGTTATATGTACCAAGATCAAAATGAATTTGAGAAAGCTGAATATTTTTACAAAAAAGCTGAATCAATAGCACGCAAGGAAGACATAAAGCTTTTAGGTAATATTTACGCGAATATTGCAAATTTAATGTATGTAAAGAATGAAAATGGGATTGAAATTTATCTTAAAAAAGGTATTGAAATAGCAGAAAAAATCAATAATTTAAGATTAAAAACAAATATTTTAAATAGTTATGCAGTTTATTGCGCAAAAACAAATAATTTCAAAAAAGCTGAAGAAATTTTTGTTGAACAATATGATTTAACAAAAAAAACAGGTGATTTATCTGCACAGGGAGTTACATTAAATAATTTAGCCTATCTAAATGTTAGCTATTTAAATAATAACAAAAGAGCATTAGAATTTTACAACAAAGCACTGGAAGTTTACAAAGAACTGAATAATGATCAGGGTAAATTAACCATAGTTGTTAATATTTTGGAAATTTTAATTAATGAAAATAAATATGATGATTTAAGTAGATTTCTAAATGAATTATCTAAAGTTAATCCTGAAAATGTTAAAAGAGATAAGGAAATAACCAATACAATACAAACATTAATTGATATAATATCTAGAAAAAAAGATGAACAAAAGATATTGATAGATATTAAAAATAAATTAAATGAAATGTTGATGTATTTATCCGATAAAGGGGGAGAAGATGAAATATAAATTATTGTGTTTATTCACTATTACTTTAACCTCTGGACTTATTTCATCGAATTCCTTTGAGAATTCTTTTGATTTTGGGGGAATTGAAAGCGCTCATGATGTGATTTTTCACCAGGGAGAGTACTATTTTGTGGGTAAAACGGATACTGATTTATTGATTGGTTGTGTTGACAGCATGGGTGAGCTAGACAGGTATTCTGTTTATTTCTACGGAGACAGTGTCAATGGGATGGCAATCGAAGAAGGTGTAAATGATGGTTTGGTGGTGCTTGCCAATATTCATGCAGCGATAGGGGACAGCATTCTTATAATGCATATTGATGAAGACTTAACCACAGTTTACGGGACCATCACATTTGGAGCGGATTCAGATTATGTGTCAATGAGAGGTTATGATTTGCTCCTTAATAATATTCCGATATTTTCCAATGGATATTTAATTGCCGGTGAACTTGAAGATATAAGTGGTTACACTACCCCCATGTTGTTGAATATAAATGATACTACTTTTACTGAAGAATGGAGAAGGCAGTATTTCGTAGATGTTTCCGGAGGATTAAGAGGAGTGTGTGCTAATCAGCAATCAGGAATGCTGGGTATGATCGGTTTTGAGATTGCTGCCAGTGGATATAATGATGTGATGATGATTATTGGATTTCAGGAAGGTATTTTCTGTACAAAGAGATTATTTGGAGATCCTCTTCTCGATGAATTTGGTTTAGGTATCGCTGAAACCCCGGATGGTTTCTTGCTTTCCTCTTCTGAACCCAGATCTGTGGGAATAGGTTCAGATCTTTGGCTAATTAATTGGCGACTTTCAGATAGTTCCATTATTTGGGATAGTTTATATACCATTGCTGATTCAATGCATCATGAAGCTAGAGAAATTGTAAATCAATCAGATAGTGGTTTTGTATTAGGTGGATTAACTAGTTATTTTGGATTAATTCAGGGTGTTTTTTGTTTAAAAATTAATCAACTGGGGCAGCAGCAATGGGTGAATTACTATGATCAGTCCATCCAAAGGGGGGCTTTTTCAATCAATAAAGCTGATCAGGGTTTCATTTTAGCAGGTAGTTCTTTTGACACTATCTGGTCAAGTGGGACTGAAGATGTATATTTACTGAAAGTGGACAGCCTGGGTAATCTGCATCAGGAATGTTACAGTGTTTATGGAGATCCTGCTACAGATGAGCGTTCCACTTCCATGGCAATTTCCGAACAAAGTGGATATATTTTAGGGGGCAATAAACAGGTAAACCGCGATGATCAGGATTTTTACCTGGTTAAAACTGATCCCTGGGGTGGATTGATCTGGGATGATTATTATGGGGCAGGGGGAACTGACGAAATTTTACATTCAGTCAGTTATTCTGAAATTTTAGGTCAGTATATTTTATTAGGTCAGACCATTGAACAGGATACAGTTAAAAGTGTTTTATGCTATGTACTGCCGGATGGAACATTAAACCAGTTTTCAACAGGGGATCCCCATACGACTTTAAATTGTTTCCTTGAATTTGAAGAAAATAAAGCAAAAGGTTTTATTCTAATTGGTTCCACTCAATCCACTACTAAGGATACAATAATTAATATTGAAGTAAAACGGTATGATAATATGGGAAATCCAGTCTGGCAGTATATCTATACTATCCCTGGAGATCAAATTCCTAATAATGCTACTGATCTACAGTTCATAAATGATGCTTTAGGAGGATTTATCCTTATTGGTTCAACCCAATCTACGACCAAAGATGATTTGCATAACTTATTTTTAATGAACATCCATCCTGATGGTCAACTGGGCTGGCAGTGCTCTTATTTCCCCGGAGAGGGTTACGGGTTAATTCAGGAAGAAATGAATGTCTACTCAACCGGTTATGCCTTGGGCAATGACTCGGTAAAAGATGTTTTTGTGATGTGCTTATCTGGTGATTCAGTGCCTGCCTGGACTTCAATTCCTGATCTGGTCGGAGATCAGGTGGGGTATGATCTGATGTTAATTGAAGACACCCTGGTGGTATCCGGTTATTCCAGGGGCTCTATACATTCTCCCCACAATTATGATAATGTCATGATTATGAAATTTGACAAATTATCTGGAGATTACCTGGGAATGGCAGAATTATTTGAAGACGGCAACCAGAGAGGTTATGACTGTTTTTACACTTATGATAATTGTTATGCCATCAACGGATTTACCGATTACAACGGTACCGATCCTGCTGATGCTCTGTTCATGAAAACCTATCCCCCTTACAGTCCGGTAGTTAGTGTAGAAGAAGAACTGCCAGTAAATATTAATGATTATGTCCAAATTGCTGAATTGTACTCTCCTCAACCCGCTGTTTTTAACGATCGTACTCTGATCGGATTTACAATAAAATCTAACTGTTTAGTTGATGTTGCAATTTACGACATTACCGGAAGAGAAGTTAGAGTTTTAGCAAATTCAGTTGGATTTTCTCCTGGTTATTATGAGTATGTCTGGGACAGTCGGGATAATTCCGGAGTAACGGTGTCTCCTGGCACCTACTTTATCAGGTTGACTGTTAATCAACAGAATCTAATGGAAAAAGCAGTTTTAATAAAATAATTTTTAATTTATCTATATTTTTTGGGAAAAATTTAT
>LKUE01000205.1 GCA_001412365.1 Desulfuromonas sp. SDB
TATCGAAAAAAAAGAAATTCTAAACTTAATCCACATAAAAATAAGGATGGCAAAACGTGTTATGGTCAAGTTGGAATTCTTATAGATTAAATATATTATTTAATTTTGAAAAAGCATCTTCTTTAATTGAAGTGAATTTTCTATAATAATGAGATATTTTGTTACTTTCTCAATATATCAATTATGTAAATATCATTATAATATAAGTTATAAAAAATATTGAAATTATCAGTTATATTTTAATCCTGTTCAATATCGGTTAGGAATCTAAACCAGATATAACTGATAACCAGGATTATAAAGGTGGAAATTGCCCAGCCCGTAAACATCAATATCTGGGGAAGCATTATTGCTTTTATCAATCCCGCCAGAATTATCAACACCCCAAAAGAAAATATTACCAGTGAAGTTTGATAGCGATAAATTAAAAAGTAAAGCAGGAAAAAGACTAATCCGTAAACACTTCCCAGTGTAAGCCAATTAGTTAGGCCAGTTACGTTTTGAATACCGGTATAAGTTAAACCAAAAACTAAAAATAAAATAAAGGTTAAAATTCTCCTGATTTTCCAGCCCCTGGTCAGGTAATTTGCATATTTTACTATAAACAAGGCAATAGTTGATCCCAGTATAAACTTGAATAACGGTTCAATTATCAATGTTATTATAGGGATGTAGTGGGAAAGAAATGAATAATCAACATAATTGGGCAATTCACTGGGGAATCTGGATTTTATTACCGCTTCTATGCCTGCGATTATTAAACCCCCACCTAATCCCATTAGAACAGTTGAAAATTTAGTAATTTGCTTTTGAGTAGAAGTACAAAATGGGATGTAACCGTTAATTAATCCAAATACCAGAGATACAATTATCAGTCCTGCCAGGGAAAAGGCAACCGACATGATCACTTGGGTGGTTAAGGGTTGGGCAGTGCTGAAATCAAATTCAGTACTGGGCCAGTTATTTACAATTTGCAGTAAGGATATGGAGGCTAATAAAATTGAGAATAGCAAGAATAATGAAAGTGAAAATTTATTCTTGCTGACAGATATAAGCGCTAGCATTACGGCGAAAATTATAATTGCCGAAAAAAGAACGGTGGAAATGGTTTTAATTAACTGAATAATGTTTTGACGGGCTTTTTGATCCCGGATCCACTGTTCAGGAACATGGATGAACCGGTAACAATCGGTAATCTGCTCTCCGGAAATTTCAACTTTTATACGGGGAGCACCTTGATCTAATGGATAATTGTGTAAATCCTGAAAGGTAAAACTCCAGTCTAATCGGTTAGGCAATTCAGTGGGAACTGCAGATATCTCCTCTAAATTTTCCGGATTTAAACTATAATTTTCAAAAATCACCCCGGTGGCCAGTTCTCTTGCTTCATTGAGATCCAGTTTTCCTCCGCGGGCAGATTCAGGAAGCAGGTAGCGGTAACGGTAAACGGCGCTGTGAGAAGAAATGAATACTTGAAATTCTTCTGCTCTGGCGGCAAGATCACCTTTGAATTTTGCAAACCTGATTGACCAGTGAGAAGGAGTTAGGTAGTTTCCTATATATTGCTGATAAACTTCTGGTCCTCCTTCCTGCCAGATAAATTCATCATCCTGATCTACCGACATTTCGATTTTTTGCAGTATTTTCCACTGTTGATAATGATCCAGTCCGTATTGGTTTAGAATATTTACTGCTAATTCATTGGCTTTTTGAGGATGGGTGTCCATGAAAGATATATAATTTTTAAAATTATTAAAATTCCACCATAAAATTAAACAGATCACACTGATGATTAAGATTAATATCATTCTGGTTTTAGAAAATTTATGGGCTTGAATATAGGGTTGATCAGTTAAAGTTTGTTTTAATTTGGTTTTGGCTTTCCAATATTTGTTATAATCAAATTGTTTCGGAGAATAACCTTTTCGGTTGATTATTCGAAAATATAATACAATCCATATAGGCAGAAAAGCAAAGGTCAGTAAAATCAGCTTATTTATCCAAGACCAGGGTGAGCTGGATATCATCACCGGAACTGAAATATAAACCACATCAACGAAAAAGTGCATTAAAATTACGGGCAGCAAGCCGAATCTCAAATACAGCAAACCAAAGGCCAGGGATGGTATTAAAAGCTCAACCACCCGGGCATAAGCTGGCTGCTGAGGGTAGTTGGCGTGAGCAGCGCCAAATATAAAAGCCTGTATTACCAAGACAGCTCCAATCCATAATTTTGGCTTGCCCAGACGTTTTCCAATAATTGCCGCTCCTGCTAAAGGAATTGCTCTGAACAGACATTCTTCAAAAAAACCAGCCTGTAAAGATATGGCCAGGGAATTGAGCCAGGGGAAATAGGTGGATAGAATATTGGGATCTACCAGGGGGGAGGAAGGGCTCCACCACCCCAGATATTTGGTGGTCACAAAATACAACAGGATATCGTAGAGGATAAAACTGGCTACTAAGAAATAGCCCCCAAGGGTTCGACCAATTACCTCTGAACTGCTGGCTAATTTCGGTTTCCAGAGTTTCCAAAACTGAAGATGAGAGGGAAATGCAATCCTGGTAAGTGATTCCGCCACCGCTATTACCAATGAAAAAGCCAAACCCATAACCATGAAGTTAATTAAACCTGTAGTTATCTGCCTGATTAAAAAACCGGATATGGGAATTGAAGTATCATAACTCATCCATAACAGGGGAAATTCGTTTAATCTCAGTAAAATTAACAAAAAAGAAATTAAATAGCCCCATATTAACGGCATTTTCCAGACCAGGTATTTTTTTCTGAACAGGTAAATTAAACCCCCCAGAACTCCCATTAACAATAAGATTAAAACCATAGCCAAAGTGGATAAACCGGAAATAGTCTGATTTGCTGATCTCATCTGCTGGTATTTGCGGGTAAAACTTTCCGGTATCTTAACCCAATGAGTGATTTCAGATAGATGATCTCCACTAATGGTTAATCTCAGCCTGATTCGCCCTGCTCCCAGTTCAACCTCTCTGTTTTCGAACACAAAACTATGGTCAACTCTTCCTCCTGGAAGAAGTTCAGAAGATTTTTCCACTAGATTGTAATTATCAAAAGTGATTGCCCAATGCTGTTGGGCTTGTTGAACCGCCAGTTTGTATGCGGAATCAGAAGTAATCGAAGCTCCAGGTTGTTGTTCGGAAAGTTTTTCTAAAAAGCCGTAAGGTTTTCCATCCGGAGTAAACCTCACCAATAATTCATGAGGATCATCTTCCCTGAAATATCTGACTTCCCAAAAATAGGGATAATAGTATTTATTTTCCAGCAAATTGCGGAAGGCACCTACTCCTCCCAACTCCAGTTCCACAAAATTTTGGACCTGCTGATCTACTCTGAACATAGCTGTTTTATTAAATTTGCCAAGGTCTATATCTATCAATTGAACCATTGAATCAGCCCGGTACAAGGCTTGTGATCTATCCATGGTGATATGGATGTCAACAATAGGATTGGCCAGAGGAAATAATTTTAAGGAAATTAATCCCAAACCAATGGTGATTAAGGTAAAACTAATCCAGAACGCAGGTTTTTTAAACATTAATTTTTTATTGTTAATTAATTTTGTTTAATAATTGAATAAATAATACTGGTGGGATCAGTTAATTCCTTTAACTCCTGCCAGCTAAAATCAAGTTGAGTGTAACCGGCGGCATAGCAGGCAATTTCATAGGGATTGTACAGGAAATGCATGCCGGTTGAATCAAAGTAAAAATTATGGTTTAGGTAAAAACTATCCTGATCAAACCAGAATCCGAAATCATTTATATTGGTATCCGGAGGTATACTGTGCAGTTCCCGGAATTTTTTCTCCCCTAATTCATTTAATTCAGCTAAGCCCTGATTATTGAAAATATTCTGCAAAATCAAGCTATCCCCGGATTCCAGGTTGAAATTTAAATAACGGGTGCCGTGGGAAGGATGAGCTCCTCCTAGAAATGAAAAATAATGTATGCCCAAGGAGAGCAGATAATCAGCATTGTAGGTTACAGTCAAAGTTCTTTGGTCAAACCATCCGGATTGCAACTTCATTTCCGGATTTTGCTCTATGGTTTCATTGTACTGCTGGACAAAGTATTCAAAATAATCGTCAAAACTTATACTGTCTGAAAATACTGCTTTAGCCACCAATGCATCAATGTCTCCAGCACTGCCCAAATTGGGTGCCTCGGTTATATTCAACAATTCAAATCTCACATTAATAACAGTGTCAGTTATTCTGCTTAAATAAATATTACTATCTGCATCAAAACTATCACTGCTGATTATTTGATCTTCGGTTCGGATAACAAAATCCTGATAAACTTCAATATTGTAAATAGCTGAATCACCGTACTGTTCGCCAGAAATTACAGTGGGGAATGCGGTCAAAGCCAATCCCAAGATTACCGTAAATAAATATATTTTCATTTAAACCAGCCTGTTATCTTAATCTAATTTTTCCAAAATTCCGGTCAAACTTAAATTTTTTACAATTACCGGATTTCCCCGGTAATCAATTTTACCTACTCCACTGATATTGGCATACAGGGAATCACTAACCTGGACCAGACAATGTCCGGATCCTTTAATATCACAGTGAGTTATACTGGTAACCAGATCCACTGAATTCACCTCTGCTGATCCCTGGATAGTGATGTGCTGAAGATTTGCCTGACCAGTATAAGTTACCGAGGCTGATCCGGAGATATCTGTGGATATCTGCTGGACATTGACATCAACTTTAACATTGGCGGAGCCACATATATTGAATGTGATTTGGGGAAATGAAAGTTGATTTTCACTGGATACTTCTGCTGAACCGATAATTTCACAATATTCCAGGTTATCTGAACTGATGTAAACAGTGGGTTCGGTGGAAAAATTCACTGTTCCCCCCGCATCTATGTACAGAGTATCATTTTCTACCCGGGTTTTAACTTGTTCTAAGAGGTTATCATCGGTTTCCACACTTAAATACTGATTTATATCATGTTTTAAAATTAAATTAATTCCGCCCTGGATAATGATGTATTTAAAAGAAGGCAGTCCCCTTTCATCAACTACAATATTTCCAGAACCAATTAACGTCTCTGCCCAGATGTTTAAGGTCAAACCTATCAATATGATTATCACCCCGATGCATTTAATCTTATTCATAGAAAACCTCCTAGTTAGTTATTGGATATAAAATATTATCTTGATCAATTAAATCAACAATCAGTTCGTAGGGGATATGAAGTTCGGTTGGACCGCTGGAATAAGGAGCAATTTCATAGGAATTGTAATAAAAAGTTAATCCTTGATCATCAATGAAAAAATTTTCAGTTAGATAAAATTCATCATCGGGAAACCAGAAATCATAATCGGAAAAATTTTCATCGGGTCTTATTCCGTACATATCCCTGAATAGATTTTCACCAGTGGTTTGCAGTTTTTTTGTTTCCCGGTAGGAGAATAAATACTGTAGATCAATAACCTCTCCAGTTTGTATGTCGAAGTTATAGTAGTCTGTCCATCCATTGGGATGAGCTCCTCCGGTGAAAGAGTAAAAGTTGCAGCCCACCGAAAAAATATTATGGTAGTTGTAGATCACTTCCACCGTTCTTTGATCCTCCCATCCAATATTTAAAGGATCGTCTGCATTTGATTCATAATATAGGCGATATTCAGTGATAAAACTGTCCATGAGCTGCTGATAACTTTCAAAACCCTGGCTGTAAATCATAATATCTTCCAGCTGTTCGTTTATTGCATCCCTGATCCGGGGGGATGGTGCTTTGGTTATTTCTATATAAGTGATTTCAATTACCGCCCCTGGATCATTTTCTGAATAAGCATAACTCTGGTTAATGTATTCAGATTGAAATTCCAATGAACTAATTTGATCGGATTCAAGCCGGGATTTGCTGTTTTGATTATCAACAGGCCAGCAGCTTAACAGGACCGAAATAGTAATGAAAACCGGAAGAACCAGTTTCAAGGACGGAGTATGTATTTTTATCATATAACCTCCAAAAAATTGTAAACATTAGTTTATTACAAATAAGTTAATTTTACAATTGATGTTGTTTACCGGTTGAATAAGTTGAATATTGACGTAAGCTAACTTATACTGTAAAAATTATCAAATGATGGATTCAAATACATATTCATTTAATGATCTCGTAGAAATTTCGCTTTCTCCCACCCTGGAAGAAGAAATAAAAAAAGCTTCGGTAATTATTTCTGAGATGAATTTATCAAAAACAACCCGTCCGGTTTATGATAGAAACATTCGGCCAATAAAAAGATTATTTAAAACTTATTATGAAAACAGGGAGGAGTTGAAGAGAAAGGCAGCTAAACTCCCCATCCATACTTTCATTATTCTGAAGTTTTTGAAAACAAAAATAAATGAATATAAAATAAAGCCGGAAATGTTCATTGATCAAATTGACCGGGAAGTTGCTGAAAAGACATTGTCTCATCTGGAAGATTTATTGAGTCATCCTCCTATTCCTTTAAATCCCAATGATCTAAAAAAAGCCGGTTTGGTGGTAAAATTCATTAATGAAATTCCCATGCTTCAATATGCGATTAAATTTAAAGAGGTACAGCGCTTTTTAATCAACACTCAATCTGAGGCTATCAGTTTAAATGAAAAATTTAAATATTATCTGATCCCCGGGATAGTCCTGTGCTTGTTAACCCCTTTTTTTACTCCCTTCATTGTCATGCCTTTTGCTGAAAACAAGTCAGGATTGGGCATTCTGATGATTTTATTATTTCTGTTAGCTTTAGCTGCAGATGTTTTTTTAGTTTTCACCGGGTTGAAAATTAACAATGAATATGTGGTTTTATCAGATAACCGCGATGACAAAGCCAGATTCATCAGATACAAAGAACAGTGGAATGAAGTGGTAAGTATATTTGGGAACCATGGATTAGATCGTTATAAATTTTTGTTGGAGGAAAGAACCAACCTTGTTGAAAAAATGCTGGTGGACATAGGAGGCAAAGGTTTGTATCAACGGGTGTTTCAGTTTGAAAAAACTTGACCTTGATTGAAGTTGAAATTATAAAATAGTATTGCATTTCAAGGAGGTAACCTATGAGTAAAATAAACAGAACAGTACAGGAGTTAAACCAGCTCTAAAGGGTTGCCTTTTCTTTAATTCTCCAAAAATCTAAAAAATCCCGCATTCCTTTAGAGTAGTAAAAAAACTCTAACCGGAGGTGCGCTATGATTGTGTTTATTATTCTGAAGCAATTTGAAATTTTAGAAAACTAGAACAAATTAATTTTTGGAGTTTATAAATGGATTTAAGCAATTTAAATAGTTACGGATTGACTGCTGATTTTCTGCAGGAATATGAAAACAGTTTAAAACAGATCCCTGATTGTTCACCAGATGAATATCACTTGGCTAGAGTGACTTCAGTGCATAGAGGACTTTGTAAAATTGTAGAACCGGGAGGTGAAAAATCTGCTTATTTCAGCGCCAAAGGTCAGATAGAAAATGATAAGTCGGTTCAATTTCCGGCAGTAGGCGACTGGGTGGTTGTTGAATGTAACTACAATCATGCTACCGGAACCATTAGGAAAATATTGCCCAGGACCAGTAAATTTTCCCGCAATATTTTTGATCGTAAACGACTCAAATGCAAAGCTGAAGAACAGGTAATTGCTGCAAATATTGATAAAACCTTTGTAGTTAATGCTTTAAATCATGATTTTAATACCAGCCGAATGGAAAGATATCTAACCATAGTATGGGATAGTGGATCGGTGCCCTATTTAATTTTAAATAAAGCTGATCTATGTGGAGATGTTGAAGAAAAATTAGAGCAGGTAAAGGAAATCAGCTTTGGCTTGGAGGTGATTGTAACCAGTGCAACTGAGGACAGGGGGATTGAGCAGTTGAACAGTTGCATAAAACTTGGGGAAACCTGTATATTTTTGGGTTCTTCGGGGGTGGGAAAATCAAGCTTGATAAATCTCTTACTGAGTAAACCCCGGATCAAAGTAGAGGAAACCTCTGCCTACAGGGACAGAGGAAAACATACCACTACTTCCAGGTCAATGTATTTATTGCCCAGTGGAGGTTTGGTAATTGACACCCCCGGACTGAGAGGAATTCAATTGTGGACAGGTAATGCTGATTTAGGCGAAATATTTGCCGACATTGAGGAATTGCAGTCAAGGTGCAAATTTTCCAATTGTACCCATCAATCTGAGTCCGGTTGTGCAGTTCTTCAAGCTATTGAAACAGGGGATTTAACTTATAAGAGACTGCAGAACTACTTCAAAATGCAGCGGGAATTAAACTACATCCAGAGAAGAGCTGCTAAAAAAGCAGATCGAAAGCCTAGAATCAGCTATAAGCAGAAAATGAAGAATAAAACCAAGCACAAACATTATTTAAGATCTTATTACCCTGAATCCTGAAAAAGGCTGGTTCCTGACCTGATTTAAGTCAGGTCAGGAACCGGATGATTAAACACTAAATCCCAGAATTAGTTGACCGCCTCTCACTGAGTGATATCCACCTCCTAAGATTACCTGGATAAAACGGTTAACTGGTAAATTAATATGCATTCCTCCGGAATATGCTTTTTCCACCTGATAAGTTAAATTTCCTCCCTGGGGATAATAACTGCCATACCATTGATTGAAATACATTTCTCCATATCGTTGAAAGTAAAGCCCTCCTCCTGTGTATAGGGAAATGTAGGGGGAAGGATTTGCAAAAATCAAAAAATCAAAGCCCCATTGAGGTCCTACATATTTCTTGCCCACCCAGTCAAAGTCATAAGGATTATGGTAATAACCGTAGTTGAAAACATCCTGGGGATCTATATCCTGATTATCAATTATGCCGAATTCCATGCCTATTCCAGCATATTTAAATAATCTTTCTCTAAACCCGAAGCTAATGCTTAAGCCGGTACCGTTCCTTCTCTGATCTTCATAAAATCCCGGAGCTGTCCACAGCCCGAATTGAGCGGAAAGGCTTGTATATACAAGTAAAATAAGTAAGGTTAATTTAAACTTCATCATGGTTGTATTGAATATAGTTTAATTATATCAGGTTATATTTATTTCACCAATGGCTTGAATGAAAAATATCTGTGAAAAAATATTAAAACTGTTTATTATTAAAATTGATGGTCAGGTCATTAGTTCCAAAATTTATATTAGAAAAAAGTTCAATCCCTGTATATCAAGGTAGTTTTGAGGGGTTAGTTGTAGTTATTGATCTTAAGGGGTTTACTTCTCTGAGTGAAAAAATGATGACGGTGGGTAAACAGGGAGTTGAGATACTATCTCAAATTATCAATCAGTTATTTGCTCCCTCCATTGAAATTATTTACCAGCATCAAGGATTTGTATCTTCTTTTGCCGGAGATGCTTTCACTGCAATATTCCCTGTCCGCCAGGAAGGAATAACTCCTACTATTAATGGAGTTTTTGCAGTGAAAGAAGCATTCCAAAAACTATCTTCAGTGGATACGGAAGCTGGTCAATTTGATATTTCCATGAGGATGGGGTTGAGTAGAGGATTAGTGGATTGGCAGATTATTAAGGGCAATAAGTATCAGACCCACCTGTTTTCCGGTGATGTTTTTAAAAGAAGCAATTATAACTGCGGACAGGCACAGGAAAATCAGGTAATTGCTGATTACAATTTATTGGAAGATATGCATGATTTTGATACTTCGGTAATTGATGATCATGCAATTTCCATAAACAATTCAACAATTAAGATTTCAACTCATGATTATATTCATCAACCTGAACATGATGTTGATAAGTTAATTGATTTTTTTCCGTTAAGGCTTGTTACTTCTTCAATTACTGGAGAATACAGAGAAGTGACCAGTTGTTTTGTGGGGCTTAGGGAAAATGAGGATGTTAAATCGAAAATTGAATTTATTCTGGAACTTTCTCTTTTTTACCAGGGTTATTTTAACAAAGTGGACTTCGGGGACAAAGGATATATAGCACTGGTTCTATTTGGCGCTCCCTGGGGAGTGGAAAAGTCTGCAAGGAGAGCAGGTAATTTTAGCTTGGAATTAATTAGGAAATTTCCCGGAGAAGTTAAAATTGGCATAACCTGGGGAAGAGCATTCACCGGATTTGTCGGTTGTGAAATTAGAGAAGAATACACCGGCATTGGAGTTTCTTTAAATTTAGCAGCTAGATTGTCGCAAATTGCCCAGTGGGGGCAAATATTAACTGATCAGGAATTCAATCAAAATATCAGCTCGGACTTCAACATTGAATTAGTAAAAGAAGCTCAAATTAAAGGATTTGAAAATTTAAAAAAAGTATATCAGTTAACTAAACTATCCAAAACAAAAATGCACAGTTTAAGAAAAGCACCCCGATTATTTGTGGGCAGAACTTTGTCCCTGAACAAATTGACTGGACAGCTTAAAATTCTCCAAAACAGAAAATTTGCAGGGATAACCTTTGTAGTGGGAAGAGCGGGGATTGGGAAGACCGCCTTGATTGAACAGTTGCAAAGTAAAATAGAACCTGGAGGGGACGAAACAATTTTACAATGGATTGAACTTAAATGTGATGAGCTTTTGTCCAAAAGCTTTAATCCAATAATTTCTTATCTTAAAACCAGTTTGGATATTGATGAAGGATATTCAGCTGAACAAAACAAAAAGAATTTTAAAAAAAATTTTGAAGATTTACTTTTAAATTTATCTAATAATCAGATTAAACAGGAATTAGCCAAAAATTCCTGGATTGTTGCCCGGTTTTTAGATATAGAAATTGAACCATGCAGTCCAGTCAGTGATCCTAAAATTTTGTACGATAATTTTATATTTTCAGTAAAAGATTTATTTAAAGGATTAGCTCTACACAAACCTCTGATTTTAGTAGTTGACGATGGTCAGTGGATGGATGGAGATACCCAGAAACTTATAAATAATCTAATAAGAAATATTGTTGAAATTCCCCTGTGGATTATTATTTGTACTCGTGAAAAAAATTTATCGGCTAGATTAAATCTTGATCAGTCAGTTTCATCAGTTCAGGAAATATTTCTTGATGAACTGGACCAGACTAATTCAAAAATATTGATTAATAATCTTTTATCAGAACAGGCAAATCAGGAAAATGCGGTTATTCCTGAGCAGAGTTTAAGTAAGATTTTTCAGACAACCCAGGGAAATCCCTTTTTCATTGAACAGCTGGTGTATTATTTATTTGAAAATAAAATTATCGATCGCAATTTTAATCTAATTCACTTTGACCAGATTGACATTCCCTCCAATATACATGAAATCATTATAACCAGAATTGACCGGTTATCCGAAGATCTTAAGCAAGCTATACAAGTCGCTTCAGTTCTGGGGCGGGAATTTGCAGTGGAGATATTAACCGAAATGTTGAAGGGATTGCCGGTGAGAAAATATCTAATTCAGGGAGAGCAGCAGCTTGTCTGGGAAGCGGTATCTGAAATTAAGTATATATTTAAACATGCCTTGATCAGAGAAGTAGCTTATCAGATGCAGTTAAAACAGAGAATAATAGAGTTGTATCTTTTAGCGGCAAAAATAATTGAAAATAGATTTCCTGGATATTCAGATGAGAGTGTGGGCAAACTTGCCTATCATTATTATAATGCTGAAATTGTGGAAAAAGCGGAGTTCTACCTGAATCAAGCAGCCCAGCGATCACTGGAAAAATTTAGAAATAGTGAGGGATTGAATTACCTGAACAAACTGAAAAATTATTATCATCGGGAAGGATTATTAGCTGATCCTCAAAATTATTTTAAGATCCTGCTTAAACTTAAAAGTGTTTATTTTAATATCGGTCAGATTGATAAATATAACCAGACAGTGAAAGAGATAATTGAAATTGCGGATGAATCAGATCTGGTTGAATGGAAAATTCGTGCGGGAATAGAGAATTTTAAATTGGTAATTGAATCGGGCATTTATGAACAAGCTTATGAAATTTTGCAAAATATTGAAAAACACTTCGAAAATTTTACAGATAAAGTTTTATATGCCGAATACATTCATTGCCTGGCCTACTATTACGATATGATTTGTGATTATCCCCAAGCCCTAAACTATTATCATCAGGAGTCTAAATTAGCTGAAAAATGTGGAAACTTCAAAAGCCAAGCCAGGGTTTTAGGAAATATTGGGGCAATATATATGGTTAGGGGTGATTTGAAAAAGGCTATAAACTACCTGCAAAAACAATTAGAAATAGCTGAACAACACAACTTGATTACCATAAAGATATCAGCGTTGAATAATATCGGCATCACCAATAAGGAAATGGGTGATTTTGAACGAGCTCTCCAATGCTATCAACAAAATTTAAACTACTCCTTGGAAAATGGCTATAAAAACGGGGCAAGTATGAGTTATGGAAATATTGGTGAAATATACTTTTACCAGGATAAAAAAGAACTGGCTTTAGAGTACTTCCAAAAAAATCTTTATTTAGCCAGAGAATTAGGGGATGAGAAAACAGAAGGCAATATTTTATATAATATTTCCATAATTTATAATTTTAA
>LKUE01000206.1 GCA_001412365.1 Desulfuromonas sp. SDB
GCTGAAAAAATTAATCTTAAGTAAAATATTTATTCAAAAATTCATTGATTCACCGGGAGGTTAGATGGAAAAGAAAGTTGATTCTATTCTAAAAAAATATAATTATGACCCTAATAGCATTATTCAGATTTTAGACGGTATTCAAGATGAATTCAACTATCTCCCCCGGGAAACAGTTGAACAGGTGAGCACAGTGCTGAAAATACCCCTTAGTAAAATTTACAGCATTGCAACTTTTTATTCTGTATTCAGTTTAGAACCCCGAGGAAAACATATGATCACCGTTTGTAAGGGTACTGCCTGTTTTGTCAAGGGTTCATCTGATGTTTTAAAAAGAATTGAAGACCGCTTAGGCATTACTGCCGGTCATACCACCGAAGATAAGTTGTTTACCCTGGAAACGGTGAACTGCCTGGGTGCTTGTGCTCTGGCCCCTATCGTTGTGGTAGATGGGCAATACTACGGTAAAACCACTGTCCAGAAAGTTGACGCAATATTAGATGAATATCAAAAATCAGAAGAAAGATTGGTGGAGCAGGTTCAGGAATAATATATGAAAATTAAAGAAATATTGGAACTGCTTCAATGTGGATGTCTGTCTGAAAATTACGATAATGATAGTGATATCATTTATGTTTACGCTTCCGATCTGATGAGTGATATATTAGTGTTGCCCTGTCCGGGAGCTTTATTAGTTACTGGTTTAGTAAATCATCAAGTAGTTAGAACGTCAAAAATTGCAGGAGTAAATGTAATCTTGTTTGTGAGAAATAAAAAACCAGAACCAGGAGTGATAGACCTGTCAGTCAAATACAAAATACCAATTTTAACCACAAAGTTATCTATGTTTGAAGCTTGTGGCTTGCTTTATAATCATGGTTTGCGATCAGTTCATAGTAAGAAAGATTAGTAAAATCGCCAAAATGAAAGATATTATCTACAAACAGGAATTTAACATCCAGGGAGGGGACTTTATAAATGGAGGTGAAGCTTCCTGTAAGATAAGCACTATTTTAAAGGAAATAGGCATTGATCCAGAAGTAATATTAAGAGTGGCTGTTGCTTCTTATGAAGCTGAAATGAATGTGGTGATGTATGCTCAGCAAGGTACGATAATATTTATATTAACTCCTGTAAAACTGGTTTTACAAATTGAAGATATTGGACCGGGAATTGAAGATATTAACCGGGCTATGGTTCCTGGATTTTCCACTGCCACCGATGAAATGAGAGAAATGGGTTTTGGAGCAGGTATGGGTTTACCCAATATAAAAGAAAATTCAGATGTACTTAATATAGATTCGGAAACGGGAAAAGGTACTAAATTGGAAATTATTATTAATTTGCCCTAAAAATTATGAATCATACTATCAAGGTAAACGAACAAAAATGCATTGGTTGTGTTACTTGTATGAAATCTTGCCCTACTAAAGCAATACGAATAATTAATAAAAAAGCTGTGATTATTGATGAAAGGTGCATAGATTGCGGCGAATGTTTCAGGGCATGTAAATATGACGCTATTGAGATCTTATCCACCGAGGAATCCACCTTGGAAAAATTCAAGTACAAGGTTGCCTTACCCTCGCCGGTTTTATACTCCCAATTTGGTGAAAATGTACTGCCCGGAGAGGTTTTATGCATATTAAAGGAGATGGGATTTGATTCAGTGTATGATGAAGCAGTTATCTGTGAAATGACTAGTATGGCGATCGAAGAATATCTTGATAAATACAGAGGTATTAAGCCGATTATTTCTTCCAGTTGTCCGGTTGTAGTACGTTTAATCCAGCGTTTGTTTCCTGGTTTATGCAAACAGATAATTCCAATTGAACCTCCTCGGGAAGTAGCTGCCAAGAATTTGCGGAGAGAAATATCTAAAAAGCATAATCTCCAACCCCAAGAAATTGGGATATTTCACATAACTCCCTGTTCCGCAAAAATATTATCCATTAATTATCCGGAGACCATGGGGAAATCCAATTTAGATGGAGCGGTTCCAATCAATAAAATATACAATAATTTGATGATGAAAATTAAAACCAATAAAAAACCGATCATGATACAGCATCACAGCAATGTTAGCGGGGTGGGGATATCCTGGACCATTCCAGGAAATGAAATTAGAAATTTAAAATTCCGTACAGTAGCGGTGTCCGGAGTAATTGATACAATTGAAATACTACAAGATGTTGAGTCCAATAAATTGAAGAATATTGACTATTTAGAATGTCTTATATGTCCTCATGGATGTTTAGGTGGTCCTTTAACTGTGGAGAACCGTTTTATTGCTAAAAGTAACATGTTGCATCTAATTAGAATGTACGGCAAGAAGCGAACTGTAAATACCAATTTAGTACGAAAACTTTATCAGGAAAAATTTTTCTCCTTTGAGCATAATGTGATTCCCAAGCCATTTCCTCCCCTTGATCCAAACACCACCCGGGCTCTGGAAAAGTTAAAGCAAAAAGAAAGTATAATGAATCAATTACCTGGATATGATTGTGGAATGTGCGGATCTCCGGATTGTAAAACATTTGCTGAAGATGTAGTAAGGAATGATATTTTGATGGATAAATGCATGTTTTTACCCCAAGCAGGTGATTATGAGTAAAAAAATCATTTCATTGGAGCAGATAAAAACTTCGTTAAACCTGGAAGTACTCCAAGGAAACCAACTGGATAAAAAAAAGGTTAACAAAGGTTATGTAGGGGATGTACTCAGTAATGTTATTGCCCAAGCAAAACCTGGGGATATTTGGATTACTTGCCAGGGACATCCCAATATTGTTGCTGTAGCGGTGTTAAAAAAATTATCAGCAATTATAATTGTGGGAAAGAGAAATCCTGAACCAGCAACCGTACAAAAAGCAAAAACCGAAAATATTCCCCTGTTTAAAACTGAACTTCCTGCCTTTGAAGTAGTGGGAAAAATTTATCAACAAGGAGTATTTGGAATCTAATGAAGTGAAAAAGTATCGTGCTGATTTACACATACATAGTTGTCTTTCCCCCTGCGGAGATTTACTTATGTCACCCTTGAGGATTGTGGGAAAAGCAGTTCAACAGCACGTTGATATCATTGCTATCTGCGATCATAATACCGCAGAAAATGTTTACGCTACGGTGAAATGCGCCCCTCCACAATTAAAAGTATTTCCGGGAATGGAAATTACCAGTATTGATGAAGTTCATATTCTAGCTCTATTTGAGAATATTGATGAGGTGATGGCTTTACAGAATATTGTTTACCAACATCTGTTGCCGGAAAAAAATGATGAATTAATATTTGGCGAACAGTTGATTGTTAATGAAAATGATGAAATTGAAGGGCATAATGACCGGTTTCTGATTGGCTATACCAGCTTAACCTTGAGTCAAATAATTTCTTCTATCCATGAGTTTAAGGGCATTGCCATTGCTTCACATGTGGATCGTGAACAATTTGGCATTATTAATCAGCTTGGTTTTATCCCCGAAGATCTGAAATTTGATGGTTTGGAAATATCCTACCGGATTACAAAATCTCAAGCAGTTATGCGATATCCTCAAATTTGCCAATATCCCTTGATCACATCTTCAGATGCTCATCATTTAGATCACATCGGTCGAAGTACTATAGATCTGTTGATAGAAAAACCAGATATCCACGAATTTAAATGGGCTCTACAAAGAATTAAAGGCAGAAAGGTTATTTTTTAATGCAGGATTTATCTTTACATATACTGGATATTGTGGAGAATTCAATTAAAGCTAAGGCAACTCTGGTGCAAATTAGCATTACTGAAGATATCCCCCATAATAAATTAATTATAGTTATAAAAGATAATGGTTCAGGGATTTCTGCAGAACAACCTTCTATGGTATTAGATCCTTTTTATAGTACAAAAAATTCCAGCCGTATCGGATTAGGTCTGCCTTTACTCCAGCAAGCTACTCAGGAAGCGGGGGGAGATTTAAAGATGCAGTCAGATAAGCATTCTGGAACTACCATTACTGCAAATTTCATTCGAGATCATATAGACCGAAAACCGTTGGGTAATGTTGGAGAGACTTTGATTGCTTTGATTGCATCTAAAGGAGAGGAGATGGATTTTGTTTATACACATCAAATTGGAGATCAAATTTTTGAATTTGATACCCGGGAAATTAAACTCCAGTTAGAAAATGTGACTATCAATAATCCGGAAATTATTAACTATTTAAAAAAAGTAATATCAGATAATTTAACCAAAATGAATATCGGAAGGTAAGGTACTAATGAAAAAATTAAAGGTAGGGGATTTAAAAAAAATTAGGGATAAAGTGCAAAAAACTACAAATTTGAGGAAAAGCCAATCAAGGGCGGTGATTACCGTTCATATGGGTACCTGTGGCATAGCCGCAGGATCTAGGCAAATATTGACAAGAATTATGGCTATTTTAGAAAAGAAAAAAATTGATGATGTTTTGGTTACTACATCAGGTTGTGCTGGGTTTTGCAGTCGTGAACCCATGATTACCGTTGAAGTCAAGGGAGAACCACCGGTGAAATACGGTGATTTAACTGAACAGAGAATTGATAAGATAATATCGCAACACATTATTCAAGGAAATCTAGTGAAGGAATTTGTTTTAGCCCTGGGCAGTGAAAGAACTTACTAACCATTAATTTAAAATATAGATATTAGGCAAATGAATAAAGTAAGGAGATTAAATTGGAACACCGGCTTCATTTACTAGTGTGTGCTGGAACTGGTTGTGTGGCAAACCGATCTTTCCAGATTAAACAAAAGTTAGAGCAGGAAATAATCAAAAACGGTCTCCAGGATGAGGTGAAGGTGATATCAACAGGATGTCAGGGTTTTTGTGAAAGAGGTCCGGTAGTTATTGTTAAACCGGGAGATATCTTTTATCAGCAAGTTAAGGAAACAGATATTCCCTTGTTGGTAGAAGAACATCTGTTGAAGGGAAGACCAGTTAAAAAGTTGATGTATAAACCTTCGGGAAAAGAACCGCCGGTACAGAAGATGATGGATATTGGATTTTTCAAGCATCAAAGGTTGATTGTGCTGAAAAATCGGGGACGCCTTGATCCTGAAAATATTGATGAATATATTGGATTTGACGGTTATCTGGCTATGGAAAAAGCATTGGCTACAATGACTCCGGAGCAGATCATTGAAGAAATTAAGAAATCCGGATTAAGGGGGAGAGGAGGAGCAGGCTTCCCCACTGGATTGAAGTGGGAATTCTGTCGTAAAGCCAAAGGTAATCTTAAATATCTGGTATGTAATGCAGATGAAGGAGATCCGGGAGCTTTTATGGATCGCAGTATTTTAGAATCTGATCCTCATCTGGTTCTAGAAGGGATAATTATCGGAGCCATTGCCATTGGAGCAAGTAAAGGATTTATCTATGTTAGAAGCGAATATCCATTGGCGGTCAAAAGAGTAAAAATTGCCATTGAGCAAGCCCAGGACTACGGTTTGCTGGGAGATAATATACTGGGAACTGATTTCAGTTTTTCTCTGGATGTAATTCAGGGAGCAGGTGCTTTTGTATGCGGAGAAGAAACTGCATTAATTGCCTCTATCCAAGGACAAGTGGGAAGACCCCGCCCCCGCCCCCCTTATCCCGCTGAAAGTGGATTATGGGGAAATCCCACCAATATAAACAATGTGGAAACTTGGGCAAATATTCCAGGCATTATTCAAAAAGGTTCCCAGTGGTATTCTTCCATTGGCACTGAAAACAGCAAAGGAACAAAAATCTTTTCCCTGGTAGGGAAGATAAATAATACTGGATTGGTGGAAGTGCCCATGGGCATTACCTTGAGAGAGATAATTTATGAAATTGGAGGGGGTATTCCCAATAAAAAAGAATTTAAAGCAGTTCAAACCGGAGGACCTTCCGGGGGATGTTTGCCTAAACAGATGCTTGATTTGTCCATAGATTACGATAGTTTAACTAAAGCAGGATCTATCATGGGGTCAGGGGGGATGATTGTCATGGATGAAGACACCTGCATGGTTGATTTAGCTAAATACTTCTTGAAATTTACGGTAGAAGAATCATGTGGCAAATGCACTCCCTGCAGAGTAGGAACCAGAAATATGGTGGATATTCTGGAAAAAATATGCAGCGGACAAGCTACTCTTGATGATTTAGATAAGCTGGAATTTTTGGCTAAAACAGTTAAATCAACTGCATTATGCGGATTAGGGCAAACTGCTCCTAATCCGGTGCTAACCACTTTAAGATACTTCCGAGATGAATATATTTCTCATATTGTGGATAAATACTGTCCGGCATTGGTTTGCAGAGATCTAATTGAATTCTATGTGATCCCGGAAAAATGTACTGGCTGTCAACGATGTGTAAGTGTTTGCCCTACCGGAGCAATAACCGGACCAAGATCCCAACCCCATAATTTAGATAAAGATAAATGCATTAAATGCAGGGCTTGTTATGAAATTTGCCGCTTTGATGCCATTGCCGGAGATGCGATTAGAATAAAATCAGGGGAGGAAGCATGAACATCACCATTGATCAACAGGAAATTGATGTACCTGATAATATAACTATATTGGAAGCTGCCCAGCTTAATGACATCTACATTCCTAACCTGTGTTATCATCCCCAACTGACTCCCTATGGAGGATGCCGTTTATGTATTGTTGAAGTCGAAGGATTGAGGGGATATCCCACCGCCTGTACTACCAAAGTAAAAGAAAGAATGAAAATTAAAACAAAATCAAAAACTCTTAACGATATGAGAAAAGAAATCCTTCAGTTAATTTTAAGTGATCATCCTTCCGGTTGCTTACTTTGTGATGAACAGGAAGAATGCTCATCCAATCAGGTCACTATTCGAAAGGTGGGAGCTACTACCGGCTGCCGTTGGTGCCCCAATGATCAGGATTGTGAACTGCAGAAGATAGTTGAATATTTGGAAATTAAACAGATTATCTTTCCGGTTTACTATCAGGGATTCCCGGTTGAAACTGAAGATCCCTTCTTTGATCGCGATTACAATTTATGCATCTACTGCGGGCGGTGTGTGAGAATATGTCAGGAGCACCGCAAGAGCGAAGTAATAACCATGAACCAAAGGGGGAAACTTACTACAATTGGTCCTCCTTATGATTTAACCCATATTGAGGGAGGCTGTGAATTTTGCGGTGCTTGTGTTTCTATTTGTCCTACCGGAGCCAATTTTGAAAAAAGCCGGAAATGGGCAGGACCACCGGATTCCTATGAACCGTCATTTTGCCCTTTGTGCAATCTGAACTGTGATCTGCAGGTCTTGGTTAAAAAAAATAAAATTATCGGGACTCTACCCCCTGGTGATCCTCATCTTTCCGGAGGTGATTTATGTGTAAAGGGGAGATTTTGTATAAATGAATTGATAAATTATACTCAGCGGGAGATGACTCCCAAATTAAAGCGCAACTATGGTTATCAGTTAATGTCCTGGGAGAAGTCTATTTCAGAGGTTAGAGACATATTGAAAAATCTTGATGGAGAAAAAATTGCTATTTACCTCTCTCCCGAACTTTCCCTGGAAGAATTAACTGCAGTAAAAATTTTTAGCTCAGAAGTAATTCACTGTTCAAACCTAACTTCGTCAATTATTAATAACAGCTTAATTAAACTTGTCCAATTGTCCACCATGAATATTCCAGTCAAGGATATTGAAAAAGCAGACTGTATAATATCCATATTTCTAAATGGGAATTATAATTATGCCCCGGTTACCCTTGCTGTTAAAAGGGCAGCAGAACGAGGAGTTCCCTATTATCAAATTGGCTGGTTCAACGACACTACCAGCAGATTCACCGAAAGGCAAATCATCCTTAAACCGGGCAAAGAGAAGTCTTGGTTTAAAAAGATAGTTAATCATGTGGATAAAGGAGGATCAGCTTCAAACGAGATCCAGGAGTTGATCAGAGTGATTAAAGTATCTCCCAGTCCGGTAATTATTTTAGGTCATCAGTTTATTGATTTATCCGAAGGGGTGGAGATGTTGAAGTTGATCAAACGGTTTATCGAACTGACCGGAGCGAAAATTTATGTATCCCTGCCTTACGGGAATCTACTGGGGTTATTAGGGGTTTTAAAGATCAGGCACAGTGTGGATGTTGAAAAATTATGGGAACAAAATGAAATTGAAGTTATCTACAGTTTTGGAGATTTGCCTTTTTCTAAAAGACCCCCGGTGAAATATATTATCCACCAGAGCAGCTATCCTCCATCCGGAGATATTAAACCGGATATAATTTTTCCCACACCAACCTGGGGTGAAACTGACGCCTGTTATGTTGATGATCAATTGATCATCAAAAAATTTAAAAAGGTGGTCAATCCTCCTGAAAATCTATGGTCCTGTTTAGATATATTAGGGAAATTAGCCCAGGAAATGGGAAAAGACAGCGGTAAATTCAAATCAACTGAGATAATGAAATCATTTCCTGAACAAATCAAATTAAATCTGCCTGATTTGAAAAAAGTGAAAAAAGAAAAAATATACTCACCTGATTCTGACTATCCCTACCTATTAATTGAAGAGGTAACTAAGAACCGGTTTTTAAATATATCAATAAATAAAACCAGTGAAGGATTTGATATGATCTTACCTCAGCAGGTGCTCATAATAAATCCGAATGATGCTGAAAAACTCGGTTTAACTGATTATCAAACGGTAATTGTAAAATCCAGAAATAGCAGCAAAGTTTATCCTTTAAAAATTAGAACAATTATTCAACCCGGCTTTATATACCTTATCACTGATGAAGAAAAACCAGTGTTTGAAACGAATCCATGTCCAGTACATATTAGGAGGCAAAATGTTTGAGGTTATCCAAAAAGAGATGATTGTTCCCAATCTTCATCTCCTCACCATTAAAGCTCCTGAAGTGGCATCTCAAATTGAACCAGGTCAATTTGTAATTGTCAGATCTCACCAGGATGCGGAAAGAATCCCCTTATCCGTGGCGGATTGGGATCGGGAGCAGGGAACAGTGACCATGATATTTATGGTGGTGGGAAAATCTACCGCTCGGTTAGCCAGATTAAATAACGGTGATAATATCCCCACCTTGGTAGGTCCGTTGGGAAAGCCGACAGTTATTGAAAATTTTGGTACAGTGATGTGTATCGGGGGATGCTATGGAATTGGTTCTATTTATCCGGTAATCAGGAAGTTGAAAGAAAAAGGGAATGAAATAATTACAGTGGTTGAAGCTCGCAGCAGTTATTTACTTTACTGGTTGGATAAGTTAGGCAAATTGAGCAAAAAGATTAAAATAATTACCCGTGACGGAAGCTTCGGGATCAAAGGTCATATAAATTGCTTAACTGAAATAATGGAGAAAGAAAAAATAACACCGGATCGTATTATTGTAAATGGATGTACATATCTCCTCTCTAAAAGCTCCGCTGACCTGAGGTCATTAAATGTGCCCATTGTGGTCAGTTTGAATCCGATTATGATTGATGGGACCGGAATGTGCGGAGTATGCAGAGTTACTGTAGATGGCAATACTAAATTTGCCTGTGTGGATGGACCTGATTTTGACGGAAGATTAGTGGATTGGACTGAATTATTTCAACGCAGAAAGCAATATATGAATGAAGAAGCCCAGCTGGTGCACAGTTCAGGATGTGGAGGTGGTCATGAGTAAGCTGGATCTAAATCGCAGAGAAATGCCCAAACAGTCTCCTGAAATCAGGAAAAGTAATTTTAATGAAGTTGCCTTTGGCTATACCAAGGAATTAGCAGTAGCTGAAGCAAGCAGATGTTTACAGTGTAAGAAACCGAGATGTGTGGAAGGATGTCCGGTAGATATTAACATACCTGGATTTATAAAATGTATTGTGAATTCAGAATTCACCGGAGCAATTAGAGTGATCAAAGAAAAGAACTGCCTTCCTGCAGTATGCGGAAGGGTATGCCCCCAGGAAGAACAATGTGAAAGTAAATGCGTTTTACTGAAGCAGGGTGCTCCTATTGCCATTGGAAGACTGGAAAGATTTGCTGCGGAAATGGAAGTAGCCAGGGAGAAATTTGAATTGCCTGAAAAAAATCCTCCCACTGGAAAAAAAGTGGCAGTTATTGGGTCAGGACCGGCGGGAATTACGGTAGCCGGGGATTTAATTATGCTGGGGCATGAAGTAACAATATTTGAGGCACTGCATGCAGCAGGCGGGGTGTTAACATACGGTATCCCTGAATTCCGTCTTCCCAAGAAAGTGGTCAACAGGGAAATGGAGTATATTCAGAGACTGGGAGTAAAACTGATTACAAATTTTGTAGTGGGAAAAACCAGATCACTGCAAACTTTATTAAAGCAATATGATGCGGTATTTGTGGGAACTGGAGCAGGATTGCCCTGGTTTATGAACATAGCCGGAGAAAATTACAACGGATGTTATTCAGCCAATGAATTTCTGACCAGGATGAATTTGATGAAAGGATATCAATTCCCCAATTCATTTACTCCCATTATCCGCCATAAGAAGATCGCCATTATCGGGGGAGGAAATGTGGCTATGGATTGTGCCAGAACTGCATTGAGATTAGGAGCTAAAGAATCCTATATAGTATATCGGCGGTCAGAAGCTGAACTACCCGCCAGATTGGAAGAATATGAAAATGCAGTGGAAGAAGGTGTTATATTTCACTTCCTGACTTTACCGGTTAAGTTAACTGCCGACCAGTCTGGCTGGGTTAAAGAAATGGAATGTTTAAAAATGAAACTGGGAGAGCCGGATGCCAGCGGCAGGAGAAGACCAATCCCCATTGATAATTCAAATTTCACCATGCCCATTGACGGATATGTAGTAGCTATAGGCAATAGTCCCAATCCCCTTATCCCCAGCACTACTCCGGAGTTGGAAGTTAGCAAAAAAGGAACAATAGTGGCAGATTTGGAGACTGGCAAAACTTCAATGGACCGGGTATGGGCGGGAGGAGATATAGTCACCGGAGCGGCAACAGTTATTTTGGCTATGGGGGCGGGGAAAAAAGCAGCCCGGTCAATGCATGAATATTTGATGAAAAACTAATTATTTTGTATAGTAAGTAAACTTTATGTTAGACCTTCATGTTCAAATTAGATTGAGGAGAAATAAATGCTGGATGCCCAAGAAGTTTTATCTGAGCTTAATTTTGAAAGATTAGCCGGTTCTCCCGGAGAGAAAAAAGCATTGGAATTAATTGGTGGTTATTTAAAAAAATTACACCTTGAATATCAACTGGAACCTTTTCAGTTAAACAGTTTTGATACCGGACATGCTCAGATTAAACTGGGCGAAAAAGTTTATCCGGCTCATCCGTTTGGATTAACTCAAGCCACTAATGTTCAGGGTGATTTAATTTTCTTGGAAAATGCCAAGGTTATATTTCATAACCGTTCTGCCTACCCTGGAAAAATAATTATTTCAAAAAACTATTCCCGGAAATATCAGCAATATCTTGTAGCCGGGGAGGTAAAAGCTTTTATATTGATTGGTAAACCATTCCGGGAAGCCCACAGCATTTCCGTAAGGCAGAAGAAGTTTGCAGAGGGTTTTGTCCCGGCAGTAGTTGTTGATTATGATGTCGGTGCAGAATTGTCCAAATTCAGCGGACAGTCAGTTACCCTTCACATAAACCAGCATGCTGAAAAGAGAACTGCCCATAATTTAGTAGTTAATATAAGCGGGAAAAAAACAGATGAGAACCTGATTATAAGCTGTGCCCACTATGATACCGTTGCCAGGTCCCCAGGCATCACTGATAACGGAGGGGGTGTTGTTGCCCTGCTTAAAATTGCTGAATATTTTTCCAATCATCCTCCTTCCAGGGATCTAAGATTAGTTTGGTTTTCCGGAGAGGAGTTGGGTCTTCTGGGTAGTTATGATTATGTACAAAAACATCTAGCTGAAATAAAAAATAGATTGATGATGGTTTTAAATATAGATGTAGCCGGAGATGATTTGGGAGTAAATGAAATGGTGGTAATGGGTACCCGGGAATTACTGGGTTACGTTTCAGGCATAGCCAGGGAAAAAGGAGTTTATTTTAATGCCGGCTTGAATATATACAGTTCAGATGGAGTGCCTTTTTCCGTTTATGAAATTCCTTCGGTAAATCTGGGAAGATATGGAGGTAAAAACTCTTTTCGCATTCACACTTCCGGAGATAATCCAGAGTATATTTCCTCTAGGGGTTTGGAGCCCATCATCAGTTCAGCTGTTAACATCTTAAACCGTTGTTTAAATGCTGAAGTATTTCCATTTGTTCCTGAAATTGATGCAGAATTAAAAGAAAAATTGGAAAAATATCTTTGGCAATCCACTTTTAATCCTCCCCATTTGCACTGGACTCCCCATTATAAGAAATGAATTTAATTTTTAATTTTTCTTTTAATAATTTTTTAATACTGCTTTGTTAAAGTTATTATGAGAAAATTATTTTATTAAATTATATTTAACTGGGAGGTATTATGCCCTGTCTAATTGCCATAGTAGTTATTCCTTCAGTGTTTTTATTCTTTTACCTGTTAAGATGCATCCGGGTTCTCTATCAATATGAACGGGGGGTGGTATTTACTCTGGGGAGGTTTACCGGATTGAGAAATCCCGGAATTACCTGGGTATTTCCCATATTTCAGAAGATGAGAAAAGTTGACATGAGGATAAAAACAGTGGATGTACCCCGTCAGGAAGTGATAACCAAAGATAATGTTCCCATCCTGGCTAATACCGTGGTCTATTTTAAAGTAAAAAATCCTGTAGATGTGATCATTGAAATTGAAGACTACATCTTTGCCGTGCGCCAGTATACCCAAGCTGCGCTAAGAGATATCGTAGGTAATAGTGAGCTGGATTTTGTATTAACTGAAAGAGAAAAAGTAGCGGACAGCATCAAAGAAATTGTGGATGCGGAGACGGATAACTGGGGAGTGGATATTGAAGCAATTAAAATTCAGGAAATCGAACTACCCGCGGAGATGAAAAGAGCAATGGCGAAGCAGGCAGAAGCGGAAAGGGAAAGGAGAGCGATGATAATTGCCTCCCACGGGGAATTAAAAGCTTCTGAAAATTTAATGCTGGCTGCTGTAAATCTTTCTAAAAATACTGCTGCACTTCATATTAGAACTTTACAGACCATCAGGGATATTGCCGCCGATCCGTCTGAAAAAATTGTCCTGTTTTTGCCCTCTGATTTAGGAGATATTATTAAAAAATTAAAAGCATAATTAATTTATACGGAATAAATAATGTTAGACAATAATAAACGTTATCTGCAGTTGGCATTTAACTATACTTTAGATCAGGTCAGCAAAATACTACCTTACATTCCTCAAAATAACCGCATATTTATTGAAGCAGGCACCCCCTTTATTAAAATTGAAGGATTGAGAGGGATTAGTTATATTGCTAAGAACTGGAATGGGATTGTGGTTGCGGATTTAAAGACATTGGACGGAGCTGTGTCCGAGGTAAATTACGTTTACAATGCCGGGGCTAGAGCAGCTACCGTACTGGGTAATGCTCCCACTGAAACCCTGAACTTGTTTATTGACAGATGCAGGAAATTAAGAATGTATTCGATGATTGACATGCTGGGGGTGGAGAGACCTTTAAAAGTTATGCTGAAATTAAAGAAACCACCTGATATTGTGGTAATACACCGGGGCAGGGATGAAGAGGGGACCAGAGGTAAGATGATAAAATATAAGCACATCAATAAAATCAGGGGTAAATACGATGTGCTGATATCCGCGGCAGGAGGTATTGACCTTAGAGAAGCCAGAAGCGCAATCTTCAACGGAGCAAACATTGTGGTGGCAAATATTGTGTCTCCCTCCGATCCCTGGACCGGCATCCGTACTGATACCGATGTTAAAAAAATGGCAGTTGAGTTTCTAAAGACAATTAAGTAGAAAATTTTAAGCTATTTAATTAAAATAATATGAGGAGATGACCTCAGTGAAAAGAATTACCGGTATTGTTTTTTTTATTATTCTATTTACCGGTTGGTTAACTTCCAAACAAATGGCAATTACTCTGGATGATCTGCCTTTTGCTTACTCACCTGGTCTGTCAGAACAGGCAAGATTTAGTTATTTTTACAGGATTTTAGATATTTTAGATCAATATGAAATCCAAACAGCAGGATTTGTAGTAGGGGAGCAAGTTTCTCCGAGAAGATATCAATGTCTTTTAGACTTTCATAACCGGGGTCATATCATTGCCAACCATACCTTTTCTCATCCTGATTTGAACAATTTAAGTGCCGGTGATTTTAGCGAAGACATAATAAAATGCAATCAGGTTATAGAAGAATTTTATAATGAAGTGAAGTACTTCCGTTATCCCATGCTTCACCGGGGAAATTCAATTGAAAAAAGAGACAGCGTATATGATTTTCTCCACCGGCAAGGTTTTATAATTGCTTCGGTGTCTATTGACAATGATGAATATGCATTTAACAAGGCGTATCTGGACACTCTAACTTATGGGGATACTGCTGCCGCGGACAGCATTGGAGAAGAATATCTTGCTTATATGATAAGTATATCTAATTATTATGATAGTTTAGCTTTGGAATTAACTGGAAGAGAAATCAATCACATCCTACTGCTGCACATGAATTATCTTAATTCAGTTTATTTGGATGATCTTATTGAATTGTTGATGAAAGACGGATGGGAATTTCTGCCTTTTTCTGAGGCAATCCAGGACTCGGTCTATCTATTGCCGGATAATTATATCGGCACAAGAGGCATTTCCTGGCTGGAGAGGATCCAGTAAGATATCTAAATTTCACTAAAACAGAGTTGTTTCCCTTCCCCGGCAGCAGTTACAGTCTGTCATTATCTGTGTTCTGGAGAGGATGTGGGTAGGTGGTTGCTGTGTTTACCTGCCATAGTTGGCAGGTGAATCAGTGTTTAATAATTCTGGGTGGTGGGTGGTCCATGCGCAGCAACTTTAATTAACTGTGTTTTGTGA
>LKUE01000207.1 GCA_001412365.1 Desulfuromonas sp. SDB
ACGGATCAATGCGTTAGCATTGTAAATACGAAGTATTTAATTAATATTTCAAATTTACAAAATCCCCATGATGACATTTAATTAAAACTGATGATAAAACAAATCAGAGCAAAATCTATTTTAAGAAAACATAAAAAAATTGATTCCTGGTTTTTAACTCATTACGGAATAAATCTATACCGGGGTTGCTCACACAACTGCGCTTACTGCGATGGGAGATCTGAAAAATACCAGGTACAAGGGGAATACGGTGAAGATATTGCAATAAAGGTAAATGCTGTTGAATTGCTGGCTAAAGAACTTGATCCCCGAAAAAAAAGAAAGCCGATGCCTCAAAGTTTTATGATGCTGGGAGGAGGGGTATGCGATGCTTACCAACCGGTTGAAACTGATTATCAGTTAGCCCGGAAAACTCTTGAATTATTTTTAAAGTTCAAATACCCCGTACATATTTTAACTAAATCAACTTTAGTACAAAGAGATATAGATTTGCTGCAGGCAATAAATAAAATTTCAAAGGTTATTGTCAGCTTCAGCTTTTCTTCCGCTGATGAAAATATAAGCAATCTATTTGAACCAGGAGTACCTTCCCCTGGGGCAAGGTTAGATACTATAAAAAAACTTAAAAAAACAGGTATAAATTGCGGGATGTTTTTAATGCCGGTGATCCCCTTTATTACCGATAGTGAGGAGATTATAAAGCAAACTCTTGATCAGGGCAAACAAGCCGGAATTGACTTTGTAATATTCGGCACCATGACTTTAAAACCAGGGATACAAAAACAGTATTTTATGAATGTTTTAAGAAAAAATTATCCAAAACTTATAACACCATATCAAAAAATTTACGCCCTCCATAGCCCCTGGGGCGAACCAAATATTTCCTATCGCCGGCACATTAATCAAATTTTCAATAAAGTAGCCCATAAACTGAAAATTCCAAAGAGGATTCCTCCCTGGCTTTATGAAGATGTGATCAGTAAAGATGAAAAGATAATTGTGATTTTAGACCATTTGGACTACTTGATAAAACTAACCGGACAGAAAAGTCCCTACGGTTATGCTTCCTACTCTCTGTCCAAAATAAATCAGAGTATTTCTCACACTTCCCCGGAGAAGCTTCTTAAATTAAATGGTATTGGTCCATTTACCTTAAAAATCATTGAGGAAATTATTGAAACAGGAACCAGCCAATACTATTTAAATTTACTTTAATAGATAAATACTAATTTACAACTTAATATATTTGGTTTTTATGTGTTTTCCCAAGAAGAGAAGGGCCATGGTTTTTGTTCAGTATTGTAGTCTAAATATCTGGTAATATTTTTCAAATAGCTGCTGAGACCTTCGCTGAATTTTAATATCTCCGGATTACCTTTGCGGGAGAAAATTACAATTATAAATTGCACCAAGGCAATAATACAAATCAGGGAACAAGAAATCCTCATGGCAATTAAAAATAAAAACATATACACCAATCGGATTAAATCATCAGATATTTTTCTTTCAGTTGCTGCTGGTTCGGACATATAAACTCCTTGATTAAATGGTTAAACATAGATTTTACCTGAATAAAAATGTCATGTACAATAAACTGTGATAAATAAACTTTGTAGTATAATTAATTGTTTTTATTTTAAATAATGACCAAATGAATTTTGAACAAATAGAAACTCCTGCTCTAATTTTAGATAAAAATATCCTCTGCCATAATATTAATAAGATGCAGCGTCATTTAAACAATTTCCAAATAAAGTTCAGGGTGCACGGAAAAACCGCTAAATGCATGGAAATTATAAAACTGATCAACACTCAGGGAATTACCGTTTCCAATCTCCATGAAGCAGAATATTACTTCAGCCATGGAATAAAAGATATTTTATACGCAGTGGGAATTGCTCCGGGTAAATTTGATCATGTCTTCGATCTGATCAGGAGGGGAGCTGATCTTTCAGTGATTGTGGACAATACTGCTGCTGCGGAAATGTTATCTGAAAAATCCAATCAAAAAAATATTCCTATTTTGGTGTATATTGAGATAGATTGCGATCAAAGACGGGGGGGTATTGATCCGGAAGATCCTGAATTCATCTCACTGGGACTGATGATTAATCAAAATAAAAATTTAAAATTACAGGGAGTGCTCACTCATGCCGGGAAATCCTATCAAGCCAAGTCAATTCAGGAGATCAAGTTAATTGCCAAACAGGAAAGGGATTGTGCGGTGAATGCTGCAAAAATACTGAGAAATCAGGGATTGAACTGCCCACAAATAAGTATTGGCTCCACTCCTACTGTACTTTTTAACCAAAATTTCCAGGGTATTTCTGAGGTAAGGGCAGGAGTTTATATATTTAATGATTTGACTATGCTGAATTTAGGAGTGTGTACGCCTGATGAAATGGCTTTATCTGTTCTGGGTTCGGTAATCGGACATCAGGTAAATCGGAATCAGATAATAACTGATACCGGATGGATGTCATTATCTTCAGACCGGGGAATAGTCCATCCTGAAATACCTTTGAATTTTGGATTAGTTACAGATATAGACGGAAATATTTATTCTGATCTTATAGTATCATCAGTTAATCAGGAACATGGTATAATATCTTCAAAAAATTCAGTAAAAATTGATTTCAATAATTTCCCCATGGGGAAATTAATTAGAATCTTCCCTAATCATGCCTGTGCTACCGCTGCTAGATTCAGACGGTATTACCTATGGGAAGATAAAAAAGAGATCACCGGATTTTGGGAAAAAATCTAGCAATCTTCAACATCAAAATTTTCAGAAACTTGATCCTTAACAAGCTGTTCCAACCTGTGCTTAAAACTTTTAACAGATGTCTTATCAACCAACTCACCGTATAAGCTTATCGCTTTTTCCCTATAATCTTCTTTCCCCGAATACTGGTACAAGTAAAAATAAATTTCAGCTGAAATTTCAATATTATCAACCTGCCCGGTTAAACTTTCCAATATATCAGTAGCTTTATTCTGGTCGGTTAAAGCAATTAATTTTGCTTTCAACAATCCCGACATAATTTGATCAACTTTTTCCATTTTATCAGTGAAAGATAGTGATCGGTTTATGATTTTAAAAGCTTTATCATAATTTTTCCGGTTAAAACAAAAATCGGCATAACAATATTGAATCTTAGCCAGGGTCTTAAACAGGGATTTATCCTGTGAAATTTTAACTGCCTTTTCAAAATATCTTTCTGCTTTCTTTATTTTCCCTTTTTCCGAACTTACCTGGGCTAAACCGCATAACCCATTAGCTAAACTATCCATTATTGACAATTTCCGGGAAATACTAATTTTTTTCCGGTAAAATTTTTCAGCCTGGGATAAATTCATTTGTTTATAAAAATTGTCCCCCAAAGTTCCGTATAAATAACATAAAGCGAGGTCATTTTTATATTTTTTAAAAATCTTTTCCGCTTGGAGTAGATGTTCACTGGCTTGGTGGTACTGATAATTAAAATT
>LKUE01000208.1 GCA_001412365.1 Desulfuromonas sp. SDB
TAATGATCCCTTTTTTGATATTTTAGAAGATATCATTTTCAAGCCGTTGACCAGTGGTTATCCTGCTCAATCCTGGAAACCTTATGTCAATCCGGTTAGTTTTTTGGTCGAAGGTAAATTGAATATAGCGAGAGCTGAACTTCCCGATAGTGGTTTATTGAAACTATGGATCCCTTTACCTGTCCAAACCGGTTCTCAATTTAATGTCAGAATTATTGAAATTTCTCCATCCAAGTATGTCAATCTTCCGGTTAGAACAGATGGTGATATGGGATTAGCCTATGTTGAAATTCCTTTGGGGGAATTAGCCCATGACCTTTTGGTAACTGTAAAATTTAGTTTTTCTTGCTACCAGCAGCAATTTATTATTAATCCGGATAGGGTGGGGAATTATGACCAACAGGATTGGTTGTACCGGAAATATACCCACACAGGTGATAATATTGTTGTTTCCCAGAATATTAGAACGACTGCCGAGCAGATTACTGCCGGAGAAAATAATCCCTATTACCAGGCAAAAAAAATCTACCAGTACATTATTGATAATATTTACTATAGCCATGTTCCCCATTTAAGATTGGCAGCATTGGGATTTCCTGAAGCAGAATATGTTCATCAGAATCATTTTGGTGATTGTGGGGCTCAGAGTATTTATTTTTGCTCACTTTGCCGATCAATTGGAATACCTGCCCGGACTACTGGAGGATATCAATTGGTTCCGGGAGTAGAAGGGTGCCATTTTTGGGCAGAATTTTACCTGCCCAACTATGGCTGGATCCCTGTTGATGTTACGGTTGCGGAAAGCTCAGATTGGACTGATAAGATATCTAGATCTCAACGAGATATATTTCAACAATACTTTTTTGGAAATCTGGACCCTTACCGAATGGTCATTCAAAAAGATGTAGATGTTGTTTTGAATCCCTTGCCAGATGAAGAGGTGATCTTCACTATGGCCATTCAATATCCAGCGGCAGTATGCAGTACCTGTGATCAGGATATTGGATTTATTGTGGTAGAAAATTGGAATTTTAGTTTTTATCCGATTTATCACTGAAAAGGCGAGGTTCAGGTTTAAACCTGAACCTCAAGCCAAAGGAGAAAAGCTAACGGGAAATAATCAGCTTGGCGCTGGAGGTGAAGTTGTCTGATCTCATCAGAACAAAGTAAGTTCCGCAGCTGAAACTGCGGGTATCTAACTGGATTTGATATATACCCGGTTGAAAACTTTGATTTACTATTTCCTGTACTTCTCTTCCGGAAACATCGAACATGAATACTGCCACCGGAGATAATACGGGTACTTGAAATTTTATATCTGTATATTCTGAACAGGGATTAGGATAGTTGGGAAGAAGGCGGTATACTTGAGGGATTTGATCATCACCTGGATTTTCATATTCCACCCCTAATGCCTGAAATAAATTTGAGTGCAGTATTCCCGCGGTTTCAGTATAACTGCCCCCGGTGCTGTAGCCGGTAACCGATTGTCCAATAGCGTCAACTAACTGATAACTAGATCCGGTGCTTAATTTGCCGGAAATATCGAATGCTGATTTTTTAATCTGATAATTCTGGGCAAATAAGCAACCTGCAGGCAAGATAAAGATAAGTAAAATTTTCCAGCGCATTATTCACCTCTCGGTTGAATAGCTTTAACATCATCTCTAATCGTTTGAAGTTCTGATCTGAGCTCTTCAATTTCTTGTTCTAACTGGTCGCATCGGGAGGATAACTGCTGATTTTCCAGAGTCAGTAGTTCGAGGTTTTGATTGATTTTCTGGTTTTGCCGGGCTAATTCCTGGATGGCCAGAATTGCTACTCCCCCCATATCAATACCTGCTATATATCTGGGATCGGATCCGGTTTCAAACAGCTGGTAGAAGTCTTCCGCTACCGGACTGATATGAGTGATCGCTTGTGATTCTCCCTTGTAATTATAACGGTAGATAGGTAAAGATAATACTTTTTCAAGTATTTCGTCGCTTTTCAGGGGAATGAAATTTTCTTTAAATGTTCGGGAACAACCATTAGTCCATACTCCTCCCGGACTCAGGAAGGCACCGTTTCCGTTGGTGGGATTGGTGCCCACATGGAGGGGAAACAGGGGATTTTCATTGTTGATTCCGAAATTATAGGGGATATTGGTGCCGTCTCCGAAAACAATGCTGTTGGGGTTCTGGATTAATACCGGATCGGAAGGTGAACCATGCCCCCAGCCGAAAGTCTGCGGAGCTAACGCCAGGACATATAGCCCTCCCGCTACAGTTGAAAAGAATCCTCCGCATTGATTATTGCTTCCTCCGTTAATATTTGAACCGAAAGCAACGGGTAAGATTGTATTGAAAACTCCTCCTGAGATTACCGCGCTGTCTGTTTCAATAACATTCATAAATCCAGCCCCGATGTTGGAAAAAATGGTGCCGTTGGAAATCATGTTTTCATGTCCGCCTCCTATTGCTGAGTAAGCACCCTGAGCCCAGTTGGTGGCTCCTCCCGCTACCGTGGAGTAAATTTCATCAGCTATATTACTCAATCCTCCTCCCACTGTAGCTCCGTCCTGAATGGCGCTGTTACCTGATCCGCCTCCCACCGTGCAGTAGGAATAATTTGAAGAACTGGAACCGGTGGTGCTGTTCACTCCCAGACAGACATGAGTGCTGTCATAGATACCCCATAAATTATTGGTTTGCCTCATGGATAATCCGTAATCCATAAATGGAGCTAAGATATTCCCTATTACTATCCAGTCGTTATCCGGAGAAGCAGGGGCAGATTGAGCGTATACTGCGGTATCAGCATAAAATGATCTCACTGCATAGGATACAGTTACAATTTTCTTACGGGGGGAGAGGGTTTGAGAAGCTATCTTGGTTTCCAGCCAGAGGGGATTGCCATTGAAGTAAGTTGCTGAAAATGGATTGTTTGAACCGAGTATCACATTGAAAATACCATTTCTTATAATTACATTGGAGTGAGATTCCGACCACAGCTGAGTTCCTCCGGTTGATTGGGTGTACAGCTTGAATTCCATGTTTAAGGTGTCATTAACCGTTGAGTCGTTATCCATCAGGTATCCTTGATAATTAATTTCCAGGGGAACTGATCTGTAATCTTGGGTATTGATGATTAAATCATTATGGTTGTCTAAACCAAACAGACTGACTACCCATATCAGACTGATTAACACTAGAGCTGTTCTCTTCATCTTTTTTACCTCCGGTTAGATTTTCTATATATATTGCAACTTCCGTGCCAGTATTTAAAATATTCTTGTAAGTTACATGATTAAAATATTATAGGAAAATATTAGAAAACTACTTAGTTGAATTACAAATGGAACAAATTGTTTCGAAAACAGGATACTATTTGTTAAAATTTAATGATATTACGATATAGTGTGATTTGAAATATTTGATACAAATTGTTACGATGTGACAATTTGTTACTTTTTAACAAGCTTGTATTTTTTTATCAGCCGGTAAAGCTGAACTCTGCTGATTTTAAGATGTTGAGAAGCTTTAGTAATATGCCAATCATTTTTTTCCAGGGCATTATTGACTAATTGTTTTTCAATATTATCCAATGTATCCCTTAATGATGATTTAATTACAATCCCGTTTTTACTTGCACTAATCTTTTTTAGATAATTGTCCTTTGATTGTAATTCCAGGCTATCTATGGGATTATTGCCTTTATGTTTGACTACTGATTTAGCAATTACATTTTCCAGTTCCCTGACATTTCCCGGCCAGTGATAATTATTTAATCTTTCCAGAGCAGAAGGGGTAAAACCGGGGATATTGCGGTTAGCTAATTTACAGTGCTTTTCCAGGAAAAAATATGCTAAGAGAGGAATGTCCTCCACTCTATCCCTTAAACTGGGAACATCAATACGCAGAACATTTAACCGGTGATATAAATCTTCCCTGAATCTGCCAGTACTGACTTCTTTCTCTAAATCTTTATGGGTGGCTACAATAATTCTGGTGTCAATCTGGATTGGTTTTGACGCACCAATCCTCCAGATCTGCTGATCTTGAATAACTCTAAGTAATTTAGCCTGAAGATCAATGGGGAGATCTCCGATCTCATCTAAAAAGATTGTACCCTGATTAGCCAGTTCAAATTTCCCCTTTTGATCTTGTTTGGCTCCGGAAAATGAGCCCTGCTGATATCCGAAAAATTCAGATTCAGCCAATCCCCCCGGAATAGCAGAGCAATTTACAGGGATAAAGGGTTGATTTGATCTACTGCTTAGTTGATGAAGAGCTTTAGCCACCAGCTCCTTTCCGCTGCCGGTTTCTCCGGTTATATAAACAGTTAAATCTGAATCAGAAATTTGTTTAATTTTTTCGTACAGGTTTTTCATGCTGTCGCTGTTTCCAATAAATAATCCCAGGTTTCTTATCTCAGATTGAGTTTTAAGCTTTTGATTATTATTTTGTTCAATTAACAATGGACCTAGTAATTCAGCAATTGTCTCCACTTCTTCCCGGTCAATCTCCATGAATTCACCCTTGGAAATATCTCTGCGGTCTACATAGAGAACCCCTAAAATCTGATGGTCTTTTGTCTTCAAAGGGGTAGCCAGTATGGATAAAAATGTTTTACCGATTATGCTGGGATTAGATTTCAATGCTTCTTTTTCTAAAGCATTGGGAATTATCTGGGTTTTTTGAATTTGAAAAACCTGTTCCATTATTCCTGTGCTGAAATCAACCTCATCTGAAGATATCTGTTTGGATAGATATCTAATATAGTGTTTAGATGAATCCCCAGATTTATCATCGTTTATCAAAATTATCTGGGCGGTATCCGCATTGATATCCTTTATCAGAAATTCCAAAAATTCTTGAAATGCAGTTTGAGGATTCAGAAATTTGACCAAGATATTCAGTAAATTGCGGTCATAGGATCTTGCTTGATCACTTGATTTATGATCATTGATCATCTTAGCTATCTCCTGTTGTCTGTGTAAATCTTTTAAATTCAGCATTCTTTGCCTGAACAGTTGATTATATAAATGTAAGATTTTTTGGATGTAAGGCTGAATTTCAGGCAATGGTTTAGCAATAGATTTTATTAGGTTGTAATAAATCTCAATTTTTTCAGAAATATTGTCTGTATTATCAGCCAGTCTGCTGAAATGTTCAATTGAACTGGATGATGGTTTGTTTAAAAATTCTAACCTGTGCCTAAATAATTGCAGGGTAGTATCAGTTTGATGGGGAGGTAGTTTATCAAGAAAATTAGAACTTAATTCAAGATTTTCCTGAGATTTTTTAATGTCGCCTTGATCGAAGTGCAGTTCAGCTTTTTCAATGTACAAATTAAATAATAAACTGTAATTATTTTGCTGATTAGCCTGATGAATTCCTTTATCTAGCAAATCCAAGGCTTTAACATAGTTGCCAGTTAATAGATAAAAGTAATTTAAACTTTGTTCAACTTTAAGGATTCTAACGTAATTGCCTAATTCCAGGACATTTTGGTATGCCTGGTTTAAATAATTTCCAGCTTGTTTATATTCTTTTTTTAACATATAGATTATTCCCGCCTTTTCCAGAGATCCAACTAGATATTCTTTTTCTCCAATATTTTGAGAAAGTTTTATGCACTTAAAACAGTTTTTCAAAGCCTGATCAAGATTCTTCTGAACCATTAATATGTTAGTAGTGTTCAGAAGATATAATAAAATCCCAGGTTGATTGTTGATGGTTTTATTTATCTGGAAATACTGGTCATAATATTTCAAAGCTTGGTCGAATTCAGAATTCTTAGCATAAATATTGCCGATATTTAACAGAGCTAAAGAATATATTTTTTGGGAACTGAATTCTTTGGAAATTTCTGCTGATTTAAGATAATAATCTAATGCTTCTGGGTTTTTATTTAAGTAGAAATTCAGATTTCCATTGTAAAGCAGAGCTTTTGCTAAAACTGCATTATTTTTGGTTTGTTCAGCCAGCATTAATTGCTTCTGATAAAGTTGTTCGCACTTTTTAAAATTTCCTTGATTTAGGTAAATAGTACCCATTTCCCCTAAAGCTTTACTTAAACCTTCCACATAAGATGTCTTTTCACATAATTCAACAACTTTTTGATAGTAACCTAAAGAATCGCTGTAATTTCCCTTTCTTCTTAAAATATGAGCTAAGTAGAAATTTGAATCAGCTTGTAATTTTTTATCAGCAGTATTTTGGGATAAATTTTGAGCATTTGAAAACTTTTGTTCAGCTTTATCCCAATCACCCCCAAACTCATAAAGTTCACCTTGGGCAATGTATATTTCAGTTACTTCCCGGGTATCCTTTTGAGGGTCCAGATATTCAAGGCAGATCGAATAATAATTTAACGCCTGCTCATACATTATTTGATTTCTGGCTTGTTCAGCGGCAATTTTATTGTAAGATACTGCTTCTGTTTTTGACTTGGCTTGATTAAAATGAAAGGCGATGTTTTCAATTTCCTGTCTTTCCAGAGCTTGGTAAAGCTGGTCAGTATTTTTAAAAATATGCTGATTAATATCAATTAAATTACCCTTTTGTAATTTTCTGTTTATCAGATGAAATGATTTGTACTTATTTTGAAAATAATTTGCAATTTTAAGATGAAGCTTTGTTTTTTCCGGTTTTTCCAGCATAGATTGAAATATGTCTTTGTAACACTGATGTTTAAAAGAATAACAAGCTTCTTCCTGGTAATATTCCAATATAAATTGAGATCTTGCTGTTTCCAGATGATCAATTACTTCTCGTTCCTCCTGTCCGGAGAGATAGGCGATAATTTCAGAGGAAAAAGAAAACTTCAACAGGGATGCAATTTTCAGAAATAGTTCTACTTTGGAATCTAAATTGTTAAATCTCAACAGAAGTAGGTTCTCAATATCTCCCCCTAGATGCTCTTTTTGTAAGATTTTTTGTTTAGTGGACATCATATTCTGATTAATTTCAATCTGCCCGAAATTGTACAGATATTGGATTAATTCAATTATGATCAGGGGAATCCCATTGCTTATTTGATAAATCTCCTCCAGAGAATCTTCATCTATATGTAAATTTTGATCAAGCATGGATAGAATTAAATTCCTGGTCTCCTGTAGATTTAAAGGCATAAGTTCAATATAGGTGATTTTTGAATCAGGAGAATATTTATTTTGTCTAAGAATTGGTAATTCCGGTTTAACTGTGCTGTTATCGGTGGTCATAATTAATATTATTGAAGCTTGAATTCCCATAGACAAAAATGAATTAATCCATTTAAAAGTCAGATTTTCATGATAATGAACATCATCAATGAAAATTACCAGAGGTTTTTGGCAGGATTTACTGAAATTAAAGATTAGATTGTTTATTGATTTAAAAATACGGGATTCAGATATATTTTCATCTAAATAAGGAATTTTATTGATTTTCTGCATAAAATCCTTTTTACCCAGATATGGTTCAATAATGGTTAAATCCCAAGCATAGGTTCCGAATATTTCAATTTTTTCAGAATCTGAATAGTTTTCTACTGCTGTTAAAATTTGATTGATCAGAATTTTGAAAAATTTATATGAAGAGCTTTTAGGGGTAGATTTATATTCAACCAGGGGATGTTGAAGTATTCTAAATCCAATACCCATCTCTTCCCAAAGTTTGGTTTTACCAATTCCAATGGAACCCTGAACAATTACTGCTTGGTTACCTCCTTCAACCTTACTGGTAATTAAGCCGTTTATTTTTTTTATCACCTGTTCTCTTCCAATAAAACCGGGTGGAGATAATAGGATTTGATTGAATTTAGTAATTCCAGCTATATTAACTGTTGATTTTAAAATTGAAATTACTGAATTAACAGCGGGATATCTATGTCTTGGATCTTTGGATAATAGTTTGTTGACCATTTTGTTGAAATTTTCGGGTATGTTGGGCACCAGCTTGTTTAAAGAGGGTGGATTATTGTAAAGATGTTTATAGGCAATTTCAGTAAAGGTCTGCCCTTGAAAAGGTTCTTCCTCCGACAACAGCATGAAAAATAATATCCCCAGGGAATAAAGATCGCTTCTGAAGTCAACTTTTTTTGCATTTACACATTGTTCAGGAGAAGAATATTTAACTGAACCCAGAAACTGATAGTCAATAGTCTGGGAGAAATCCTGAATTTTAACAAAGTCAAAATCAGTTATCTTAACTGTTTTATTGTTATTGACTAAAATATTCGAAGGTTTTAAATCGCGATGAACCATATTGTGATGATGAATAGTTTTCAAACCTTCACAAATTTGCAAACCAACATCAACAAATAAGTTGAAATTTAAATTGCCTTGTTCATCTCGGATATGTTGAGGGGAGATTGCCTTTCCCTCAATGTATTCCATAATAATTCCAAACTGGTTATCCTGTTCAAACCAATCCAAGATTTTCACACAGTGGGGATGATTAATTTTTTTTGCTGAAGAAAAACTTAAATAAAGCCGCTTAATTATTTGTTCATCTGAAATTGGATACTTAAACTGCTTAAATGCAAGTGTCCCTGGTATATCCGGAGATATTATCTTGTAAATATCACAGGTTGGAGTGGATGAAATTTTATCAATAATTTCGAAATTCATATTAAAATAATGTTTAACTATTAAATCATGTATATAATATAAATAAAAAAAAGTAAATCTGTAACCGCTGTACCGTAAATCTCTTGGAAATTTTTGTAAATATTTTTGTAGATATCTTCTATAATTAACATTAAAATTTTTTCACTATGAAATTATTTTTTATTGTTGAATATAATTTCATAGAGGTTGTTTTATGTTTTTGATCTCCATGGGAGATCGCAAGGTTTTTTACAAGTGAGGGTCTGATGAACATCTATGTAGGTAATTTACCCTACAGTGTGACTGATGAAGAATTGAAGAATCTTTTCCAGGAGTATGGAGAGGTTACTTCAGCAAAGATCATTATCAACAGAAAGATGAATCGCTCCAAGGGATTTGGTTTTGTTGATATGCCCAGTGATGAGGAAGCAATGAAAGCAATTGATCAGCTTCACGGGCAGGATTATCAAGGAAGAAAAATTGTTGTAAACAAAGCAAGACCTAGAAAAGATCAAACTATTTAGAAAATAATCATTCCCTGGGCTGTTAGCCCAGGGAAATTAACACTTTATTTATCCTCACTGAAGTAAAAGGGATTTTTTTAATTTAATTCCCTGATAAACTACTTAAATTTCATAAATTAAAATTTAATCAGCAATCAAATTATGATATATGATATTAGTGGTTAAACAGGAGTAATTATGATAACCAACTTCGATGATTTAAAAGAAGATTTAAGGCAAATGATAGCTTGTCCGGTCTGCAAGCAGGAATTAAATGATAATCTAAGCTGTACTAAGTGCAGCCGGCATTATAAATTTGAACGGGATATTTACCTGTTAAAAACAAAATTATCCGATCAGGAATTCCAGTGGAATGACATCTATCTGGATCCGGCTAAATCTAATCAACGAAGACAGCAGTATTCCAGTTTTATAAATGATGAAACTAAAACTGTCCAAAAAAAATGGTTTCAGCAGATTGTGCAGGAAATTGAAAAATGTGATGGAATAATTGGAGATATTGCCACCGGCTACGGGGATTTCTATAAAAAGTTTATTGAATCGGAGAAGATCTTCAAAATAATAGCTACCGATGTTGATCCCAATGTACTGTCATTTACCAAAAGCAGATTTAACGAAAAATTCAACCTGGATATCCCCGCAGTAGCCACTGATGGAAAATTTCTGGGATTTCTGGATAAATCTTTTGACTGGCTGGTCTCCTTTGCCGGATTTTCCAATATTCCTGAAGCAGAACTTGCCTGCGGGGAAACATACCGTACTTTAAAAAAATCAGGCAAGCTGTTGATTATGCATTCTTTTGTAGGTGAGAATTCAAAATCAGCTGAACTGGCGGCTAGATATAATTTAGGGGACAGCTTTACTGAATCTAGATTTAAAAGAATATTAAGAAAATCAGGATTTATGAATATTTCAATTAATTCAGTAGGATCTGCCCTTTGGTCAAAAAATCCCATGGATTTGCTTCCGGTGGAAGGGGATGAAGTGGAATACGTCATTATCCAGGCAGAAAAATGAACGATTATGGTGATTTAAAATTAATTAAATCTCCTAAAATTGGATTATTAAACGAAAAATCACTACACGCTGAGTTGAAAAATTGGATTGCTGAACAGGATGATCTTCAGGAAGTAAAAATTGACGGATATGTAGTTGACCTGGTCAGAGATCAGAAAATGATTGAAATTCAAACCTCGAATTTTTCATCTTTTAAGAAAAAAATTAAAAAGCTGGCTGAAAAATATGAGATCGAGATTGTCTATCCCATTCCTAAGATTAAGTGGATTGTGAAGCTATCTTCTGACCTAACTACAAAAATAAACCGGAGAAAGTCCCCTAAAAGAGGCGATATCTACAATTTATTCGATGTCTTGGTAAATTTTCCCAGGATGCTGAATAAGGAAAATGTTAAATTGAGAGTACTGCTGGTCAGGGAAGAGGAATTGAGGTGTTATGATCCCCAAAAGGCTTGGAGAAAAAGGCACTGGGTAACCGTGGAGAGAAAGCTATTGCAAGTGGATGAACAGTATTTTTTCAATAAACCGGAAGAGCTTTACCGGCTTATTCCGGATAATCTCCCCGGGAATTTTACCACCACTGATCTTTCTTCCTGCTTAAACCGTTCAATGAGGCTAAGTCAGAAAATTGCCTACTGTTTTAAGAAGATGGATTTGATCCAAGTAGTGGGCAAGCAGGGGAATTCCCTGGTTTACTGCAGGAACCACCCCACCCCAGGATATTAACCACAGAAAAACACAGAGCCCCGCTCAGCCCATCCTCTCCCCACACAGGGCACACCACCCATCTCCGAATAATTGACAGGATTTACAAAATGCCGCTCCCCCCCCACCATAATAAAACACAAATGAACACGGAGCTCTTGGTCAATGAACAATTAAACAATGACCAATTATCAATACCACCTCCATCCGGGGGGAATGGAACACTGATTCACCTGCCACTTGGCAGGTAAATACAAATAACAGAAAATCTTAGTCTTTTTTATTGAAAAATAAAAGAATGCCTGGGCGGTAATGCCCAGGCAAATAAAATTTACTGAACAGTCATTAATTTTTCAGTTTGAGAATAGTGCTTAGATGAAAAACGGACAAACCAGATTCCGCTGCGTCCTACCGGTATGGTCAGATTATGATTTCCCACCTGATTTTCAAAGCTGTACTGCTGTACCATTCTACCGGACAGATCGAATAGCTGAATGGAAACATTATCATTCTGGGGCAACTGATAATTGACCGTAATATTGTTTTCTCTGGCTATAGCGGAGAAGGTAAATGGCTCCGATATCACTGGCTGCTCGTGTACATTACCTGCACTGCAGATCACAGTTTTTTCAGTGTTGGAGTAATTGCCCCACCCCCTGCTGTTATGTCCTCTAACTCTGAAATAATGATCTCCCACTGGCAGTGAAGTCAGATTATAGGTGGTATCGGTGATGTTGGAATCAACCACGGTGATAGAACTAAATTCCGGTACCGGATAGATGTCGTCCACATAGAATCCTTCATCTAAAGTGTTGTCGTCAGTCATTGACCTGAACCGGAAGTAAACTGCCTGCCCTTGGTAATCCTCCAGGCTGTATTTTTTCTGAATCCATCCGCCTGAATTATTAGTGTAACGGACATCGAATTGAATCCATTCCATCTGATCCACCGAAATCTCCACGGTAGCTACATCGTAATTATTTTCCAGATCATACCAGCACCAAAAGATTAAACTGTCTCCAGGTTGAACCAAGTAAGGATATTTGGTTTGAGCGACATTGGAGATGTTGTCAGCTGAACCGGAGAACAAACTGTAAGATCCGCTATGTTCCCTAACTGTACTCTGGGTAAATCCGTTTAATATCCAGTTGGAGGTCCCTGATTCGATATCGTCAGTGGTATAACTGTATCCCTGCAGATGATCTAACTGCCACTTGTCTGGACTGTTCCAAGCCGAATTAACCGGGATCCAGCTGATCGGGCAGCTGGCGGTAGTTGCGCTGTCGGGAATGTCCACCTGGGGTGAGGGAACTCGGGCTAACAAGTTGTCCCTGATGCTATCCGCCATTTGAGCCAGGTACATTGCTCCGTCCCAGTTTTCTCTGACGATATCATCCAGATCACCGGTGGGCTGATAAAATGAAGTTCCTACTTCAATAGTATAAGCCAGGCAGGAAGTGCCGCAGATGAAGTGGTGATATCCGTAAACCCAGGTACGGGTGGTTCCGGTATTAGGATAAAGACTTCCTGAAGCCACATAATTTCCGCCGTTCAATCTCTGTATCCGGCTGGACAGCTGGTTGGCAATAAACTCATAAGCAGTACTGTCCGGGGTCTTTATAGATGTGTTATAAGCCCAGGGCCAGATGATCTCTTCGGCATAACTGTGATAGGTAATATTAGCATTAATATCATGGTTGCGGTAAAATTCCATCATCCAGTAAACCGCATCTCCCCATCCGGCATAAGCTCCGCAGAAAGTTGTACTGGATGGATTATTGGACATGGAAGCATTGGGAGGGACCACTCCCCAGTCTCCGTCAGGATCGCCGTTTAATGCTCCGTTGTAGTTTCGGTTTAAATCAGTGCCGGTAGATCCGCCAAAAGGTTTGCGGTTTTTACGCCACATGTTCTGTCCGGGATAATCGTATTCATATCCATCCGGATTCATAATGGGAATAAGCCAAATTTCATTGTTGTTCACTAAGTTGGTTATATCCGGATCACTTCCGTATCCGGTCAACAAGGTGTCTGCATAAAATAAAATCACTTCAATAGTAGCCCATTCCCGGGAATGATGCAGACCGTCAAAAAGAACTCCCGGTTCGCTGGGATCTTCATATCCGGGATTGTCGGATATTTTTAAACAGTAAATCCAACGCCCTTGATAACTCTGTCCTATGGAATCCAGAACACAGATATTGGAGTAAGTAGTAGCATAATTCCGGAGTATATTATTGGTTTCAGTGTAGCTGTGATAGGATCCCCTGAACTGCTCCTGATAGGCGGTTAGGTTGTCGGTGATCACTTCATAATCCAAACCGGAAGAGATGATATTGGAAAATTGATCGGGAGTTATTACCAAATCAAAGTACTGCTGATATTCTCTTCCCGCAATGTCCAGAGATTTAAGCTGAATTTGGTTTAACTGCTGGTAATCTGAGGCGTAAACTCTAACCAGCATTTCATTTTCAGCAGGATAGCTGAAAAGCATAATTAACAATAAAAAAATATTAGACATTACCCCTCCTATGGGTATTAATTAAAAAATAACAGTATAATCTCCTGCAATTAAAATTTCCATAAAAATTACAAATTATTTAAATTGCCTTTAATTTATGTTAATTAATCATAAGAAAACAAACCGGTAATAAGTTTCATAAAATCACAAACTGGGATACAATATTGGTTTGGAATACATTGACTAATCGTATATAATTAAGTCATGAAGATATTTATTTCATCGGAAAAAAGTTATTTTATCAATAAATATGTGGTAACTGCTTTTTTTGTGATTTGCTATGTGATCTTGTTTTTCTCCATTATTTTTATGGCTGTGGAATATAAGCTTATGTTTATAGGCACGTTGGTTTTGATGATTTTACTCAGTTACTGGGTAGCGATGAGAAAATTTATCTGGCTGAAAAAACTGTATGTTGAACAGGATAAATTAATTGCGGAGGAGAGGGGAAAAAAAATAAATATTGATCTTGAAAATATTGACAAAATCAGCAGAAATTACTTTTTTTACCATGCCGGTTTGTACTGCATTAAACTAAAACAAAAATCAGATTTCGGAAAAGAGTTGTATTTCACTGTGGATATTCTTAATAGGAAACCAAGACCAATTGACCTTCTGATTGCTGAATATAAAAAAGCAGATGGTTCAGTATCCAGTGTAAAAGATACTATCTTGAAAAACCAAAATTCTAAATAAAAACCAAATTACCAGAAGAAAATATGAAAATTTATTTTTATACAACTTCTATTACATTTATGCCGCATGAAGTTAACTAAACAGCTTTTAGCGAAATACCTGGAATTTCAGTTAAAACTTAATCCAGCCAGTAAGTTCAATTCATTGGAACATCAGTTATTAAAAGAACTGGAAAATGGCTCCCGGGATATAAATTTAACCCGCCTGGCCTTAGATGAAAACAACAGCATTTATGCGGTTATCAGGTTATACCCGTTTAGTTCTAATACCTGGCTGTTAGGTGAATTAGAATATGTGCCCGGAATTCAGTCAACTCAAAAACTAGTAGCTCTGGAATTAATTCCGGAATCAATTTACATCGCCCGAAATTTCAATGTGGAAAAAATTGAAACCAGGATAAAAATTAGTTCAGTTTTTGAAGAATATCGGGGAATGCTGAAAAACAGCGGTTTTATATTCAAAGGTCCCCGAATTGAATTTAAATCCCCGGTAGAAGAACTTCCCGGAGAGGAGGGGAGTCCTCTGAAATGGATAGAAGTTGATGAACAGAAATTTGCCCTGTCCTTGGAAATTTTAGGAAAATGTCTGAAGAATGATCCTGATTGGGATCAAGATGATAGTGATTACCGGCAGTTTGTCAACAGCCTGCTCCGGCAAGAAGGATTGAATAATTCTTTGAGCTGTATTCATCTGGGAATTTACCGAGGAGTATATGCAGCTTTTGTCTTTGCCCAGGTTGACCCTTCCACCGGTTGGTCCAGAATTGCCTATATGGGATTGATCCCGGAATACAGAGGAAAAGATTTAGGGAAATGGGTTCATCGCCATGGATTTCAAATGATCAGAGATCAGCGGGGAAGGATGTACCAGGGGGGATGCCTGGCTGAAAATAAGCCCATGGTTTCATTGTTCCACCTGCATAAGTGCAGTGAATATTGCCGGTACGAAGAGTGGATTTGGGTAAAATCAAGAGTGGATTGGTATATTGAGAATATGTTTAAACATAATTACTGAAGTTTTATTTCCAGGTTTTGGTAAATTTCATTGATGCCATCCCCAGCAGAGAAATACCGATTACAGTTAAACCAATGAACTGAGGGTATAGTACATCAAAACCTATTCCCTTTAAAAAAATCCCCCGGGTTATGATGATCATATATCTAAGCGGATTCAGATATGTCAAATACTGAATCCAGGAGGGCATATTGGATAGGGGAAAGATAAATCCTGAAAGCAGTAAAGCGGGGACCATGAAGAAGAAGGTGCTCAGCATTGCCTGTTGTTGGGTGCTGCTCAGAGTGGAAATGAATAAACCTACCCCTAAGGTGCTCAGTAAAAACAAACTGTTCGCCGCTACTAACCATAGAAGATTTCCTCTAAATGGCACCTTGAACCAGAACACCGCAACCAGACAAACCAGCAAAACATCCATCATTCCGATCAAGGCAAAAGGCAAGGTTTTCCCGGCAATGAATTCCCCCTTTTTAATGGGAGTGACCATTATTTGTTCAATAGTACCAATTTCCTTTTCTCTAACTATGGACATGCTGGATAACAAAAGAGTTATTATCATAACCATCATCACCAGAACTCCGGGAATGTAGAATAATTTACTCTGCAGGTTGGAATTATACCAAGCTCTGGCATGCACTTCAATACCCGGCGGGGACGGGTGATGCTGGGTCAGCAGCCGTTCACTTAAATAATTTAATATAATTCCCTGACTGTAGCTTAGAATTACTCCCGCAGTTAATGCATTGGAGCCATCAATTATTATCTGTATCCTCGGTGGAGATGAGTTTATCAACCTCTCCTGAAAATCAGGAGGTATGCGGATTATTAATTCAGCTTGCCCCCGGTCTAAACTGGATAATCCCTCCTCTGCATTAGAAATTGAATTTTCCAGAACAAAATATGATGTGGAGATGAATTTGTAAATTAGTGCTCTGCTGGAAGATGATCTGTCCTCATCGAAAATTACAGTTTGAATATTCTTAACATCGGTGGTTACCGCATAGCCGAAAACCAGGGTCTGGAGAAGGGGAACAACAATAACCACGGCTCTCATCCGAGGATCCCGAAAGACCTGAATGAATTCCTTAATCATCATCTGTAATAATCTTTCAGTCATATTATGTTTTAATTAAGCTGTAATTTTAATTTTTTTCTGGCTAAAAGCACGGTGATACTGCTGAATACAAGTAGAAATAATAATTCCGGCCATAGATAAATAAATCCTCCCCCCTTTAAAAAAATACTGTGAAGTATGGTTACAAAGTATCTGGCTGGAATTACATAGCTTACTATTCTAACTGCCCAGGGCATATTATTTAAATCGAATACAAAGCCGGATAGAAGAAATCCCGGCAGATAAGTGGTTACAATGGCAATTTGACAAGCCAACAGCTGATTTTTAGTAGTGATGCTGATAGTTATTCCCATCATTAAAGACCCGGTCAAAAATAACAAGCTGGTTATAGCCAGGAAAATTATATTGCCTTTGAGGGGAACTTTAAACAACCACAGAGTAGTTAATACTGCTAATAGAACATCTACAATGCCCATGGCGAAATAAGGGCTTAATTTCCCCAGAATAATTTCCATGGGGCGGATAGGAGTTGATATCAGCTGCTCAAAAGTTCCCGTTTCATATTCCCGGGCAATAGTGAGGGAGGTGAGCATCGCTGCAATGATCATAATAATTACTGCAATTAATCCGGGAATTACTCCATTTTTTGATTGCATCCAGGGATTGTACAACACTCTTATACTTAAATTTTCCAAAGGATTTTGTGATTTTGGAAACCAGGACATAATGAATTTATTTACTACCTGATGGCAGTAAGATATGGAAAGACGGGCAGTATTGGCATCGGTTCCGTCCACGATTATCTGTATCTCCGGATTTTCACCTCCTTTTAATTTCTCCCCAAAATTTTGAGGGATGATAATTGCGGTGGAAACTTTGTTTTTTTCAAGGTAGTCCTTCACCTCAAAATAATTAGAGGACATCCCTATGAATTGAAATACTTCCGTTTCCATGAAATTGTAAATCAATTGCCTGCTGTGGGGAGAATGGTCAAAATCCACCACCGTAAGTTTGATATCCTTAACATCCATAGATAAGGCGTATCCGAAGAAAATTAACAGAAATAAGGGTATAGCCAGACCCATCCCCATGCTTCTCCAATCTCTGTACAGGTGAATAAATTCTTTCAGCGCTATTGCTTTATATCTTTGAAATTTCATTGTGTTTTGTTTTCTTTGGTTAAAGATATGAAAACATCTTCCAGGGTGGGCTTAATCATGGATAGGGAGGTTATATTGATTTGGGCAGATGAAAATAAATCGGTTATCTTTTGTTGTTGATGCTTTTCCTCCGTGGTCAAATGCAGCCCTTGTTCAAATAGCATAACTTCCCTTATCCAAGGAGTTGTCTCTGCTACTGCTATTGCCTGGTAGGGCTCAGGGCAGTATACTGAATAAACTGCTCCATCCATTTCTTCTTCTTTTAATTGGTGCGGAGATCCCTGTGAAATTAGTTTTCCCTTGAAAATCAAACCTAAACGGCTGCAGTATTCTGCTTCCTGCATATAATGGGTGGTTACAAAAACGGTTATGTCATTTTTAGATAAATGGTATATCAAGTCCCAGAATTTTCTTCGGGTATAGGGATCCACTCCCGATGTGGGTTCATCCAGAAAAATAACTGAAGGTTGATGCATTACTGCGCAGCCCAAAGCCAATCTTTGTTTCCATCCTACTGGAAGGGATTTGGTCAATTTTTCTTTTTGATTACTCAGCTGAGCCATCTCCAGCACCCATTTTTTTCTTAACCGCCGGAATCTTCTTGGTATACCGTAGATACCCGCATAAAAGTCAAGATTTTCTTCTACGGTAAGATCGGTATATAATGAGAACTTTTGACTCATATAGCCAATTTCTGACTTCACCTCTTCAGGGTGCTGGCTTACTTCAATCCCGGAGACAATAGCCTTGCCTGAAGTCGGTTTAAGTAAACCGCAAAGCATTCTAATGGTAGTTGATTTTCCTGCCCCGTTGGGTCCCAGAAAGCCGAAGATTTCTCCGGATTTTACTTTTAACGAAATCTTATCCACCGCAGTGAAATCACCAAATTTCTTTTCCAGTTTATCAATGATTACTGAATATGAATTGGAGTTTTCCATATTATTCGATCAAACTCAGCAGCACATCTTCTAACTGAGGGGGGTGTATTTCCGTTATGATTTTATTAATCTTATTATTCTCTAAAAATATTTTTAACTGTACCCTCAGGTTTTCAGCATCCCCGGTGAATACATGAATACAGTCGCCAAAAAATGAAACAGAATGTGAATGATAATGCTGCTTCAGCAACTCCATCGCCTTTCGATTGTCTGAACATCTGATCTCGATAACTTTTTGGGGGATCATCTGTTTTATGTGCTGACTGCTGCCCCAGGCAAGTAACTCTCCCCGGTGGATCAGTCCAATTTTAGTGCATCTTTCTGCTTCCTCCAGGTAGGCGGTGGAAACAACAATGGTCAACCCCTGGCTGGTTAAAGTATACAGTATCTTCCAAAACTCTCGACGGGACAGGGGATCTACTCCATTAGTGGGTTCGTCTAAGAATAGTATTTTTGGAGTGTGGATTAAAGTGCAGATTAAACCCAGCTTTTGTTTCATCCCTCCGGAAAGATTCCCTGCTTTTCTTTTTATAAATTCAGCTAATCCGCTGAAATCAAGAAGATGAGGTAACCTCTGCTGCCATTGATTAGAGGATAGCTGGTAAACATCAGCATAGAATTTTAAATTTTCCAAGACGGTGAGGTCATTATAAAGTCCGAATTGCTGACTCATGTATCCGATGTTATCTTTAATTTTCTGGGCTTGTTTATCTGAGTCCCATCCTAAAATATTAACTTTTCCCTTGGTGGGGGACATCACTGTGGTCATTATCCGTATTAAAGTTGTCTTTCCTGCTCCGTCCGGACCGATCAATCCGAAAATTTCACCGGGTTGAACTTGCAGGGAAATAGATTTCAGCGCTTGAACTGAATTGAAATTTTTACAAACATCTTCAACCGTGATGACTGGTTCAGTCAATTTCAGACCTTGGAATTTCTACAGTTACCGGCAATCCCGGTTTAAGTAATTGGTCTTGATTTGATACTATGGCTTGAACCAGGTAAACCAGGGTGGCTCTTTCCTGTTCAGTGACAACCATGGAAGGGGTGAACTCAGCTTGAGATGATATATAGCAAATAGTACCGGATAATTTTTCACCGGGATCAGAGTAGATTTCAACTTGATTGTCTAAGCTTATCCATTTTAAATCTTGTCCGCTGACCCAGAAATTCACTTTCACTGTATCTAGTTGGGAAGTAGCCATTACCGGCATCCCTGCACTGACATTCTCCCCTGGTTCAACATAAACGGAGGTGATAATACCATCACCGGGTGAAGTCAGAATGGTGTAGGATAATTCCAATTTTGCCAGGGTTAAAGATATTTCCGCTCTTTCCACATTAGCCAGAGCTGCTTGTATTTCCTGAGGGGGGAATCCTTCACTGGCCAGAGAAAAATCCTGTCTGGCTATATTCATCTGAGATTTTACTATTTCCAAATTTGTCTGCGCCTGTTGATAGTCCTGCAGGGAAAGATCACCGTTTTTCCATAGAGCTTCAATTCGCTGAAAGTCTTCAACTGCTTGCTGGTATTTGGCTTGAGCTAGTTGAAGGGCAGAATAACTTCTGTATATTTCCTGAGGACGGAGTCCGGTTTCAAGTTGATCTAATTTTGCCTGGGCAGAAATATATTCGGCAGTTCTCATCTCTACATTTAACTTGTAGGGAGTGGAATCTAGTACCGCTAAACTTTCCCCAGCGGTTACCTCATCTCCTTGCTGGACCAGGATGGCATTGATATTGCCCCCTATCCTGAAACTTAGTTCTGTTTCTCGGTTCTCCACATAACCGTAACACTTCAGGTCATTGTTTTTTCGGGTGCAGCTGTTAGCCAGGATCAGCAAAATTAAACTGATCGTAGATAAATACTTTTTTAAGTTTACACACATATCCAAATTAACCTTGTGAATTAAAGAATAATAAAATTGATAGATAATTTTACATCTTGATGTGGAATATTCAAGGATTTGTAAAATAATTTATTTTAGTGTTTAAACAATGGATTTAATTGTCTGAGCAAAATGTCTTTTTTGCAGTTGATCCTTTAATGAACCCATCCCTTTTTTAAATATTAACTATAGATATAGGGTACTATACTAATAATTACTTATTTGAAGACTTGTTGTCTGCTAAGTGAATTTCTGTTAATTATTTTTTTATGCAGGAAATTAAAATTGAAATTAAACTTTGTGAACAGGCTGAACACTTTAAAACAGCTAATAAATTAATTCGGGATTATAATCAATGGCTGAACATGAACCTTTCCTATCAGCATATAGAACAGGAAATAAAAAATTTGTCGGTGGTTTATAATTTACCCCGGGGATGCTTTCTACTCGTCTATGCTGATAACAAATTGGCAGGGGGAGGGGGACTGAGGAAAATTGATGAACAGTATGGTGAGATGAAGAGATTATTTATTTATCCTCAGTACCGGGGAATGGGTCTGGGCAAGATGCTATGTGTCAAGCTGTTGGATGAAGCGAAGAAATTAGGTTATGATTATGTCCGGTTGGATACGGTTGCAAAGTTGGAATCAGCTAATCAGCTGTACGAAAAGCTGGGTTTTTACGAAATTAAGCCTTATTGCTTGAATCCTGACCCCACTGCCCGTTTTATGGAGATAAAATTATTTTAATTAATAAATTAATCCTGATTTACCCAGGGTAATATTGATATTAATATAGGAGAATGCTTTGATATATATTTTAAGATGAATTTAATATTTTCTTTTAAAAAGGAGTAAATGATGAATGTTGAGAAGTTAAATGAATCTATTGAAGTATTGAAAAAAGATCTGGGGGAAGGTTTGGTATCTACAGATATATGGTCTGTAGACACTTCTCTGCCCATTGCCAGTTATAATTCAAAACCGGAAAGCTGTGCAGTGAAAAATAAAATTACCGATACCATGTACGATTCATTTAAAAACATAAATCATCCGGGTATAGGGCGGTATTATATTTTAGATTATGCTGACCTGACTATGGAAATTGTCATCCCTCTGGGAAAATATCAGTGGGGTATTCAGGTCAATCCAGCCAAGGTAGCTTTGGGTTTGCTGTTGAATATTGTGGTTCCCAGGGTCATTGACAGTTTTGAACAGGCAATGGTTGAATAGATTTATGAAATAGGGAGGAATTTAATGAAAGCCATAATTGTGAGGGCAATAGCTGATTTGGTGAAGGAAAAATTTGGCAGGGACAAGTGGGAGGAAATTCTGGAGAAATCCGGTTATCCCAAAGGATATTATTTTTTGACTTCCCAGGATATTGATGATGGAAAAGTAATGGGAATTATAGGGTCAACTTGTGAAGTGCTAAATGCTCCTCTGGATAAAGTAATTGATCTTTTTGGCATTTACTGGGTTAGCATATTTGCACCAAAATTTTATACAGACCTGTTCAAGAAATTTACTTCTGCCAGAGATATGCTCACTAAAATGAATTCGATTCACACCATGATTGTACAAAATACTGTAAATGCCAGACCACCAGCCATAGAATATAACTGGCAGGATAAAAACACTCTGATTATGACCTACAAATCAGAAAGAGGTCTGATTGATCTTTTTGTAGCTCTGATCAAAGGAGTAGGGGTTTATTTCAAGGAAAATATTGAAGTATCCAAGGTGGATGAACGGAATGTGAAAGTTGTCTTTCCCCAACCTCAGCAACAGCCTGGGTTTTAGATCTAAATCTTAAACGTTATTTTATGCTTATCTAGGTCTTTATCATTTAAGTTTTTTATTTAGCCAGTTACATGAATACAATTAATCTTGAAAACATGAAAATTAGAATTGTTAAATTAACAATTTTAATCACCATGGTTTTTCTGAATAATTTTTGTTCCGGTCAAAATCAACGGAACTTGAGTGTTCCCCAGAGTTCAGCAAGTGATGAAAATATAATTTATGTTTCCCAAGAAGATGAGCAGATGAATCAAGCTATTAACTTTGCCCGGTCAAAATTAGATTATTTTATTGAAAATCTGAAAAACAATCCGGAAGATCAATACCACTATTCGGTGAAAGCTGCCTTTACCACTGCCGGTGAAGATGAAGTGGAACATCTGTGGATAAGTGAAGTAACTTACGACAGCGGGTATTTTAAGGGCACTATTTCCAATGAACCCCGATTGGTTGACCATATACAGTACGGTCAATATATTCAGGTTCCGGTCAATAATGTAACTGATTGGCTGATTGTGGATGAGGATGGATCAGTAACCGGCGGTTATACCATTAAAGTTCTCCGAAACCGGATGAGTGATCAGGAACGGGAACAATTTGATCGCAATACCGGTTTTATATTCGATTAACCTCATTTAGTATTTATCCAGTTGAAAGATACTCTTTATAAACCAAATCCCAGCATCCGAATTGCCTTTCAGCTATCTGCCCCCTATCTATCCGTATTGTTTTTTTGGGTGGGATTAA
>LKUE01000209.1 GCA_001412365.1 Desulfuromonas sp. SDB
TTTTTCTCCTGGTTTAAATTAATGTTAATAAATATAAAAGGGCAGCAAAAGCTGCCCTCATTAAAACTACTTAACGATTACCAGCTTGCCGGTGTAAGTCCTGCCCGCGGCAGTTACCCGGTAAACATAGGAACCGGTTGCTTCGCTTTGAAAATCAAAGGTCCGGGATCCCTGCATGGTGCCATCGAATAGATTGGCAACTTTCCTCCCGGCGATATCAAAGATATCTACGGAAACTTCAACTTCCAATGGTGAAGAGAAGAAAATTCCGGGTCGGGTTCCCACCGGATTAATTGCCCTGACCGTAAACGGAGAGTTTCCAACAATTACCGGATACTCTTCTTCTATCCCCAGTCCGGAACAGACCAATGCGCCGATAGTCCAACCGTAGTTCAATCCGTAAGCGCTTAGATATTCCCATCCTCCGGTATTGGTCCAAGCCCAGTCACTCTTCTGGGCAATTAAGGATTGAGCATTGCAAGGGAAGGGATAATTACCGGTTTCATAGGTAAATCCGACCATTATCCACATGTCCGTACCGTCAATGTAAACACTGTCCGGCCCCAGGTAAATCTGATACCAGCCGGAGTCACCGGTTACAGTGAAGGGCTGATCAAACAAAGTATCTCCCAGGGTGTCTCCTAAAATCATCACCCGGGCATCGTCAAGGGGATTATTGCCGTCTCTTAACTGGAAGATAATTCTATTTACATAATCTCCGGTATAAGCTCCAATCTCAGTAGGTGTAAGTAAAATCGCCATAGCCATCCATTCTGGTGGATCACCGTAGCTAATGCCGGTTTCCACCAGACCGCTCCAGTAGGTCAGGGTATCACAGGATAACAATCCTCCACAGGCAATGGTGAACATATCATCGGTGTAATCATATACTCCCGGATCATTATGATTTAATACGGCTAACTGGCACTGGGTGCTGGGTGTTCCGGGGATTACCCATTCATAAGGAGTGGCTACGCTTTCCGCCACTAGTTCCATGGTGTACCAGTTGTTGTAGGTGTACCAGATATCCACATAGTCCACATTGCCGGTCCAGGTGACATCAATAGTCTCCAGGGCGAAGAACGATTCTCCTCCGTTGGGATAGGTCAACTGCAGAGTGTCATATCCATTAGGAAATCCAAAAGTTTCAGTGATGTCAAATAAAGTGATCCCTCCTCCACTGCTAATCCAGTCATAACCGTCATGAGGGGCACAGCCGTTGGGTATTCTCTGGAAGGAAGAATCACTGTATTCACCAGCATATCCCAACTGATCCACCCTGGTGGTGTCTGCAGTGAACAGGTATGCTACATCGGTACTGGCAAAATCAAATCCAAACTGGGTCTCATCAATGACCACATATTCCAGAGGATAGATTATCAGCGAAGCAAAGGTGTCCACCTCATCCCCGTCGGACAGCAACCATCCCGCAGTGTTGACCACCTGAGTCATGGAAGGATTGAACAACTCCACTGAATCCGGTCCGCTTGCCGGATAAGGGTCAAGTTCATTAACGACCAACATTCCGTTTAAAGGTGCAGGATGAGCATCGTTGGGAGTATCAGGAGTAGGGCTCCCGTCAATATTGAAATCCCTGGCCATGTCTCCGGTCATCAATCCATCTGTGATCCGGGAGCAGCTCCAATCGGTGATGGCTAAAGGTGCCGGTCCCATATCTCCATAAGCCACCATATCCACCGTTATTCCGGTATTTGTTTCCAAAAATAGGGAATCTCCGGAATTGTCCATAATATAACCTATACCGGACAGTAGAATCCGATCACCAGCGGCAATACTAGCAGTAGGAATTGTATAGATATCCCCGTCTTCAGATGAATAGAGAATCCAATCAGTTATATCCACTGCAGTTGTTCCGTAGTTGTACAATTCAACCCATTCAGTGCCCTTCATCTGGAATTCATTAATACACACCTCGGGACCCTGCATAACTCCGAAGTTATCCAGCATCTCATAAGCAGCGGCATACCAGGTGCTGGCGGTATTAGGCTGCCTGGCAGGATCAGCACTCCAATATGAACCTATCCAGTCATTACTTACACATGCAGGATTGGCTGCATTGGTGGGATCATAAGCTACTATATGACCGCTGGCAGAGACGGTGATATCATCCGGATAAAATATATTACTAGGGTAATCGGCTATAGTCCACCAGTCATATCCGGTTAATTCATTCTGACCCTGCATGTTTATGGAATCAAGACCAAATACATAGTCATCGGTAACTGAAGTTACCCCAAAATAAGTCTGGAGCATGGTCAGAAAGACTCCTCCCCCATGACTGTAATGGGCATCCTGCCCGATAAACCACACCTTGCCGCCCTGGCTGAGATAATTACTCATCGCGGTTATAGCGTTAGCTGTAGGCCATACTGGTGAAGTCCACCACCAGTCATAGGTGTTCCAGATCACCAAATCGTAAAGAAGCAGCGTATCCACAGGAGGACCGTCACCGGTATCCACAATGGGTCCCCACCAGTCGTAATTACCAGCTCCCAATGTTGAATCCAAAGTGGCAATCCACATGGGATCAGGCTTGGTTGTAGGACCAAAACCGGGTTGTCCAGGAGCTTCCACAAATAGTACATTACCCGCTCTTCCTCCCTGGAATATTGGTCCAAAGTAATTATTAATTGGTTCAACATCTAATCCAGCTCTAGAAGAGGGTAAAGCCCAAATCTGAACTGCAAGCAAAATCATCAACAAAACTAATAGATTTCGCAAAACTACCTCCTGGTTAAATTTTTTATTGGAATAAAATTTGACATGCTTAAAAAGTTTTAACTCAACTGCATTAAAATAATGTTAATAATCAGTTAATTTATATTAACATAAATTTAATCTATTTACCTGTTATTCTGAATTATTTGCCTTTTTAAGTTCGTAATAATTTCCATCTTTGTCAATTATGAACAAGATGGTATGATCCTGCTTTCGATAACGGGTGAATTTATATCCTTTATCCTCTCCCCTTAAAACCACTCCGGGCAGATCAGTAATTCTAAAACAGATATGATTGAAGCTTTGAGGGCTGTGCTGGTAATCCCGGTTGATAAAAACCTCGATCCAATCCTGATCTGAACGATACACATAAACTTCAGTGGGGATGGATATGCCGAAGATTTCCTGAGCTGCTTTACGGTCAATACCGTACTTGTACAGAAATTGAAATTGCATAACTTGTTCAAAAAACTCCTGGAGGTTTTCCAGAGAGGATACAGTTACCGCAGCGTGAGAAATCATAACCGATAATTACCACAAAAAATTTAACTGGTCAATTAACAACTTAAAAACAATTTTTTAGATAAGCTTATATTTGCTTCACCCTAAACATTTAAAATCTTAAAAACAAAGTAAATCTGAAAATATTTGTGTTTTAGTTCATTGTTTATTATTTGTTGAAGGTTATAATATAGTAGATAAAAAATAATTTAAAGGAAGGAATGATGGAAAAACTTATCTCCACCCGGACTATTTATAAAGGAAAAATATTAGATTTATACAAGGACAAGGTTATTCTGCCTTCGGGCAGGGAATCATTTAGAGAAGTAGTGCGCCACCGAGGGGCAGTGGCAGTTTTACCCTGGATCAACCGCGAGGTGATACTGGTAAAACAATACCGCTATGCGGTGGATAAGTATTTATGGGAAATTCCCGCAGGATTAAAAGAAATTGGTGAGACTCCAGTGCAGACTGCTCAGCGGGAACTGGTGGAGGAAACCAAATACTTTCCCCGCAAACTTGAAAAGCTGGTGGAATTTTACAGCACTCCCGGGTTTTCCGATGAAATAATTCATATATTTATTGCCACCGAATTGATAGAAGATACCTCAAAAAATGCTGATTATGATGAATTTATCGAGGTTGAAAGTTTTTCCAGGGAAAAAATTGAAAAAATGATTTTACAGGGAAAAATTGAAGATGCAAAAACACTGGTGGCTATTAATTTAGCCATAGCCCAAAACAAACTGAATTAGGTAAAGTGATGCCCGGGGTTAAATATCTTAGTGTTCTCATATTCAGTGCCTTTATTTTTCCGGTTTTCCTTTTTTCAGAGCCGCTGATAATAAGGGAAACGGAGGATACTCCGGATATCTTAGCTCATTACCTGACTGAATACCCGGTTAATTTAAATACTGCTCCGGTGGACAGCTTATTGATGATTCCCGGTTTTGACCATATTATCGCGGGGAATATCATTGAAAACAGGCCCTTCCGGTCAGTTAATTCTGCTTTAGTGGAAGCAGGGTTCTCCCCCGCGGAAATAAGTAATCTCATCCCTTATCTTACGGTGAGTCCTTCCCCCCGTATAATTCCCGAACAAGTTCAAGGAAATTTTTCCAGCTGGATTGATTATGGAAATCAGCCTGATGTCCTGGAAAAACCTCAACCCTGGGATTTAAAAACCAATTTATTTTTAAGATACCGCTGCTATCAAACCGGATGGTGCTTTGAACAGGACCGGGGAGAACAAAAATTTCCCGATCTCATCAATGGTTACATTGAATATCAAGGTACCTCTTTCCGGGTTTTGGGGGGAACTCAACAAATTAAAACCGGTGCCGGTCTTCTGCTGGGTCAAGGACAGTTTGGATTGAGATTATTTCCAGCATCATTTTTTTCAGCCAGAGGATACAGCGGATCAACTGAATTAGGATTACCCCTGGGGCTGTTCACCCAGTACAGTCATAACTGGCTTAACAGCTGGGTATTCGCCGGAGTGAGATTCTATGATGCCATTTTAGACTCAAATAACCAAGCTACCAGCTTAAATACCCAGGGTGTTCATGTCAGCGATTTAGAAATCCAGAGAAGTAGAAATTTCAGAACTACCGAAATTGATGCCGGTTTGTACATCCCTGCGGTAAATGCTGGTGTTTTAGTTACTTCCCAGCATTACAGCCACCCTCTGCTTATCACCTCCTCTGTCCCCGCCAGCAATCAAACTGGTTTTGCCCTGTTATTTAAACCAGCTTTCCACAACACTGAAATTTTTGGTGAACTGGCAAAAATCAGCACCGGTCCTCTGGGAGGTTATCTGGGTGTATTGTCTAACTTCAATAAATTTAGACTACTTATGGCGGCAAGACATTATCAGAAAGATTTCTACTTACCCACCTCCAATCCCCCTTCGGAAACCAGAGGTGAAAATGAAGAGGGAATTTACCTGGAGGTGAAAACTCTGTACACCCGGATTAAGTTCAGTACCTTTTTCAATTACTCCAGAGAGGTGGTTAGTCCATCTTCTAACTGGAGAACTGAAATCCATTCTGAACTATCTTCAAATATTGAATCAAAGACGAATCTATCTCTAAGTTACCGATTTCAATCTAAAAAAGGTGAATCAAGCGGCTTCCCCGGAATTTATCCGACCCGTCATCAAATCCGCATTGACTTGCAAAATGAATTTATAGATATTTACTATCTGAAATGCATAGCTACTGATTCCGGTTTTTACAATCAGGGGGATGCGGTGGCGGTACAAACCAGGTTAAACCTGAATAAATTTAGTTTAGGTCTTTTCGGCGCTGCTTACCAAACTGATTCCTATGCTTCCAGGGTGTACCTGTATAAACCAGGACTTCCCCAAACTATCAATTATATAATTGCCTCCGGCGAAGGGTCGTTTGCCCGACTTTATTTGAGTTATCAATGGGGCAATTACCGGATAAAGGCTTATACCGACTTTAACACCCGGGAAAATTTCAGCGGAGTATATATTCATGCCACAATCTGAGCGGTGGGTGGACATTCTCATCATCAAACGCAGTTTGATGTTAACCTACTGTATTCCGGAACATAAAAAAATCCAGGATTACTTGGGCAGATTAGTGGTAGTGCCGCTGAGAAAAGAAAAACTACTGGGCTGTGTGATCAGAAAATCAGATCCGGGGCAACTTAAAAATATCCTGGATGTGGAATCAATTATCTGCCCGGAAGTATTTCTTTCTCCACTGAGTTTAAAGCTGGCTCAATTTATCAGCAATTACTATGCCTGTTCCTTAAGTAAAACCCTGGAAAAAATTTTCCCCGGGGGAAGCTACACCGTGGTTAGAAGGCAGCTGAAAGTAGTTAAAGAAATACCTGAAAAATATTTAAATGCCTCCCCTTCCCTGACCAGGTTAAATTCAAGGAAAGAACTTAATTATCTCACCGTAAGAAAAAATTTATCCTGTGAACACAACCTTGATCTTCTTGCTAAACTGATCAATGAAAAATATTTAACATCCCACTATTTCATCCCTCCTCCTCAAAAATCAGTTTTTTCCACCCGCTTAATTACCCTCACCTCCAAAATTCAACAGTATCTATCTCCCCGGCAAATCCGGCTTTTGGAAATTTTAGCCCTGCACCAGGGAGCATTGCCCCTGGACAAACTAATTACCCTGATCGGGCCAAAAGTGGTAGATACAGTTATTCAGTTAGCCCGGAGAAGAATTATTAGAATATCCCGTATTTCTGCACCCCTTCCCCCTTCTGATTTTCAGCTAACTCCTGAACAGAAAGCGGTGGTAGAAAAAATTATCAACCTTTATACCCCCGATCAATTCCTCCCCATTTTACTGCACGGGATAACCGGAAGCGGTAAAACCCTGGTGTATAAAAAAATAATGGAAAAAGTGTTGAGTTTACACAAAAAAGTTCTGGTGTTAGTTCCTGAAATCGGTCTTATCCAACAAACGGTCAACTATTTCCGGGCTGCTTTCCCCCAATACCACATCGGGTTTTACCACAGTTCACTTTCTTCCCGGATTAGATTCGACCAGTACCGATTAGCTGCTCAAACTAAAATTGACATAATCATCGGCACCCGTTCAGCAATATTCATTCCCTTGGAGCCACTGGGTTTAGTGGTGGTGGATGAAGAACATTCCAGACAGTACAAAGAACAGGAGTCCCCCCCCCTTTACTCAGCCAGGGATTTAGCGGTAGTAATAGCTAAATATCACTGCTGTCCGGTAATTTTAGGCAGCGCCACTCCTTCCGCGGAATCATATTTAAATGCTCAACAAGGAAAATATATTTACACTCAGTTAACTAAACGGGTTAAAAATGCCCGGCTGCCCTCCTGTTTCATTACCCCTATTGAACCCCAAGCTAAATTATCCCTTACTCCCGGTTTAATTGAAAATTTAGAACAGTGCGGCAAACAGCAAAGACAAGCTATTTTGCTGATAAACAGGCGGGGTTATGCAAATTTTGTTATCTGCCCCTCCTGCGGTGAAGTTATCAACTGCCCCCAATGTCAGGTAACCATGACCTATCACCGCAGTATTGATAAATTGATCTGTCATTACTGCAATTATCAGAAAAAAATTCCCGCTAAATGTCCTCACTGTGAAAACAACCGTCTGCACATTCACGGCTGGGGAACCCAAAAAGTTGAACAACAACTTAAACAGTTATTGCCCCAGCGGATTATTGTCCGTTTGGATACTGATGTTCTTAAGAGGAAAAAGATGACTCACGCTGAAGTTTTCAATGAATTTCAGAGGTATAATACTTCTATACTGCTGGGAACTCAAATGGTCTCCAAAGGTTTGGATTTTCCGGGAGTCTCCCTGGTGGGCATTATTGACGCCGATGAAGCTTTGTCCTTTCCCGATTTCAGATGCGGTGAATACACCTTTCAGCTGTTGGTTCAGGCAGCGGGAAGATCAGGAAGGGAAGATCAGAAGGGAAAAGTGATAATTCAAACCAGGAATCCCCGGCATCCGGTGATATTGCATGCCAGTAAGCACGATTATATAAGTTTTATTAGCCAGGAACTGAACATGAGAAAAGCAGCTAACTATCCCCCTTATTCAAAATTAATAAGAATTATTATTAAATCCACCAATTTAAACCTGGTTAAACAAACTGCCAATAAATTTAAAATTTTAATTGAAAAGAAAATTGGTGGAAAATATGAATTGCTGGGACCATCTCCCGCCCCCCTGGAAAAAATAAAAAGATACCACCGCTGGCATCTGCTAATTAAAACTGATAAAACTGATCATCTAGGAGTAAGACTACTGAATTTAAAGGAAAGTATTAATTCATCAAAGATATCTATTATTATTGACGTAGATCCTCAATGGATGATGTAGCAGGGAAAGACTACAAACCGTATTTCTTCTCCACCCCTTTTCTGGATTCATAATAAAGATTTGACAGTATATCATGAACTGCTAATTTTTTATCCCCATTTTTAACTAAATTTATATCCCTGACCAGTTCATCTAAACCATAAGTTGGCTGGTAATCAGGAATAATTTTATCATTGACCGCAATAATTCCTGCACAGATAAAAGTTCTCACTGCTTCAGAAAAACTGAAATCATATTCCTGGGCATACTTCCTGATAAAACTTTCCTGCCAGCTATAAAGCATTACCTGGTATCTTTTCAGCATTATACCTCCATTTTAGCTATATGTAATAATTTAAACTGCAGTAAATATATCTAGTTATAATATATAACTGTACTTATATAACCAGAAAAACCTTGCTAGTTATCTCTAATTATAAAAGCCTGGAGATTTCCAATTGCTATAATTTTTCCTTCACTGTATGTTTCAATTTGGCAATGTCCCAAGCTGCTGCCGAGTTTAATTACTTTAGCTCTGGTCTCAATAGATTGTCCGGTGGCTTTTACCGGATTGACAAAGGATATTTGAATATTTAAAGTTACCGGATGGATATCATCGGATGTTTTCAGGGCATAGCAGCCGCAGGTATCCATCAGTGAAGTGATAAAGCCACCGTGCAATGAACCCATGGTGTTGAGATGATCATCTTCAACTACCTGGGTAGCAGTAGCTTGTCCCTGTTCCCGCTTAAGAATTATTCCCCGCTTCCGGTAATATTCAGTAAATTCAGAATCATTCAACAGTTTTTTCCTTCTCTTCAAAAGTCATGCCTAATTTCTCTAATTCCTGCAGAATGGGCAGATAAATCTCCGGTTTAACTGGAGCCCATACTCCGCTCATCTTTATTTTACCATCCAGATACAATTTAGCGGCAATAGCCACAGGAAGACTTACCGTCTGAGCCATAGCTGAATCTCCCCCCGGAGTTCCGTAAAACACAAAGGTAGAAGTGATTTCTTCAGCAGGATGTTCAGGATATTCAGCGCGGAACAGATGTTTCATCACCAGCATGTCCCTTTCCTCGGGTTTAAAAGGCATTTTTTCCTTCATCACTTCAGTAACCAAATCAATAGGAGCCGAAGAGGTAACCTTTAACCTGCGGTCGCTGAATAAGTCCAACCATTCTAATTTTTCAATTACCTCATCTTGTTCACTGATATTAAAGTATCTGGCAAGCTCTTCTTTTATATTCTGTTGGGTGCTTCCCGGGATTAGTTTAACCATCAGATCTTTGTAAGTTGAAGAATCATCAAATTGCAGGGGTTGTTGGGAAAACAAACCCATCTTCACCATCTTACTCCACAACTTACAGTGTCCCGGATAGCGCAAAGTCCCTCTAAACAGGGTTCTTATTTCATCCAGTTGGTAAATATCTTGGTACACGGTGGAATCCCTGTTGGGATAACCCTGGAATGTACCCACTCCTTCCACTTGGATATCCTCGCAATGGTAAAATAACTGATCTCCGGGAATTTCCTCAATTCTGCTCTTTTTTAAAAATTTAGCGGGATTGGTGGCAGCAATCAGAACTCCTTTAGGACTCCAGGAAAATTTATAGTTGAGGGGATTATCACAGGCTTCAGGCGCAGGCAAGCCTCCGCAGTAGGAGATAAACTCGGTAATTTTTCCACCTTTTTCCCTTACTGAATTAATAATCTTCATTGCGGACATATGATCCATACCCGGATCAACCCCGCATTCATTGAGCAGAAGTAAATCTTTTTCCCGGGCTAAATTATCTAAACTTCTCATCTTGGGGCTGATATAAGATGTAGTCATCATCGGTTTATGGGATTCCAAAGCTATTTCCGCCACTGTAGGATGAAATTCCGCAGGGAGTAAACTGATTACCAAGTCATGTTCAGAAATAAGTTCTTTTAATTTTGACAGATCATCTGTTTTCCAAACTAATCCTTGAGACCGGGGTCTTCCTGCTAAAATTCCCTTATCCCCGCTTCTACTGGCAATACTCAACTCAATATCAGATTGAGAAAGAAAATAATCAACTAAAGGTTTGACCACTAAACCCGCACCTAAAACTAGAACTTTTTTCAATTTTTCCTCCCTGATCAAGTTAAAAATTATCTGTATTCATGCCACAGGTAGCGCTGATTATAACATCTACAATTAAGATGTGGTAAGTAAAATTTTAATGCTCCCTGAACATCTGTTCTCCATCCGCGGATATTGAAAATTTCAGTCAGCCATACCAACTGCTCATGAGGGTGGCCATAAGAATTATATTTTCCGCAGCTAATGACCAGGTCCTGGGGAGAAATTGACAAAACTGTTTCCACGGGATTAGCTAATCTATCCCCATGATGAGAAGCGTGAAGCCATATCTGGCTGATTTCAGGGGAAATATCTAAATCAACAAGCCTGCCATCACCCGGAAAAATATAAATATTTGAATCTGAATTTAATTTTACCAGTAAAAACAGGGAAGCGGCATTTTGATTTTCAGTGATCCGGCTGATCTGCAGATCACTTTCCCCGGGAGCCAGAACTTGTATCTGAAAATCCTTCCCCACAATTTTATAACCGCTTTTAACTACTGCTTCGGTGGCTCCCCCGGCTTTTCTGAAATCATTGTAGATGCCGGTGTTTCTTCTGACTCCATTGGTTAAAACAGGACAATGGGGGAAATTCCTGATTATTCCGGGTAAACCTCCGATATGGTCGGCATCTGGATGTGAAGCTATTATCAAATCTAAATGGTCAATTCCTTCTCTGAGTAAATATGGCAAAATAATATTTGAAGCCACGTAATCACCTGGACCGCCGTCAATTAATATATTACTCCCCTGTTCGGTGTGGATTAAACAAGCATCCCCCTGTCCTACATCAAATATTAAAATATAATCCGGGGAAGAGTTAAAATCAGCATAAAAAACAGTGATAATAAACAGAAGCCCCGAAATCAGCCACCATCTGAAATAGTTTCGGTAATTCAACCACAACTTAAAAAAGACCAGCATAAGGTAATATGCAAAAATCTGGTAATAGGGGGGAGGCGTAAAAGTCCAAACAGCAGTACTTAAATCAGCAAAAAAACCAGTTAGATTTATAAATCCGCCTGCCAGAAATTTTAAGGAAAGAGTGAACACCCCTCCCCCCCATTGGGGAAAAAGAAGAAACAGCAATATTGATACAATTAATATTGAAAGATAAGGTATCATCACTAAATTTGATAGCCAGGCTACCGGATATATTTCACCGTAACTGCAGCATAAAATTGGCCAGGTACCTACGTAAATTACGGTAATGGTGAGGAAGCTGGCGGTCAGCCATTTTACCCCTTTATTTTTCAATGAATTTTTAAATAACTTCCAGACATCCGGGAAAATAAATATCAAGGCAAAAACACTGGCAAATGACAGTAAAAAACCGGAATTCCATAATTCCAGAGGATGCCTTATCAACACTACCAATCCGGCAATCCCTAAAATCTGAAACATATCCCTGTTTCGCTGAAAAATATAGGCAAATGAATATACCACTGCAAATATCACCGCTCTCCACACCGAGGGATTAGCTCCCGCAATTAATAAATAAAATAATAAAAGGCAACCTGCCAGAAAATATCTCCAATGCTTAGAAACCCGGATTAATTTAAAAAAAGTAGTTATCAATAAAAAGATAATACCCACATGCAGTCCGCTGATTGCCAGGAGATGAGCTAATCCTCCCTGCTGGAAATTCAATCTCAAATTATCGCTAATTTTACTTCTATCTCCAATGGTTAAAGCATTTACCAATTCAATAATATCTGTATGGGGATAGAGGTAACGGTTAATCCGTTCACGTATTGAATTTCTCAGATTGTCCAACCAGTTATCTGATTTAGATAAAACCTCAATATGTTGTGCACGAAAAACTGCTTGATTGCCCTGGGACAGCAGGAAGCGGCCGTAATCAAATTGATGGGGATTGGTGGCAAAAGGCAGCGGATATAAAACTCCCTGCGCCTTTATGATATCTCCATCCCTTAAGTCCATACTATCCCACAGACATACTTTTGAATTAAACTCAATACTATTAAAAGAATAAACTTCTATCTGGTAATTGCTTCTGGCTACCGGCATCACCCTCCCGGTTATAATTCCCTTAGGTCTTAACGCTGCAATTCGGGCTAATTGATCACGAGGAATGATGATCCAGGACCATTGGATGAAAAAGAAAATTGTGCTTATCAAAACCGCCGTACCCGCCAAAATCAGATGTTTTGATATTACTGCTGCCATTGACAGTATTAAAAAGGAAAGCATCAATATAAATGCCAACCAGAAATTAAACTTATAAGAGGATATGTATATGCCTATGGCTGCAGATAAACACAGCCAGAAGGAAAATTTGCCAAATAAAAGCTTACTTTTTAAACATGGATTTGAATTTTGAGAAAAGACCTGCGCTATCTGACCCCATAAATTTATCAAGCTGTTTGTTGACATCTATAGCTTCTTCACAATCCGGATCCCACTTAAGGGCATCTTGGGCAAATTTGGTGGCTTCTTCCATCCTCCCCAAAGCCAGCAGTGCCCGAGCATAAACTGCATGAAAAAAACCTTCAAACATCTTCTGATCAACAATCCTCTGTAATTCAATAAGACTTTGATCAATATCTTTTGATAAATTAATTTTTATCATATCCATGTAGGCTACATATTCAGGAGTTTTACTTAGTTTTAAAATCCCATCCATAATTGCTTCCGCTTTCTGAAAATCCATCTGATTTACCGAATTCCTGGCATCCTGGAACAATTTCCGGATATGCATTTGGGTTCCCCGGTCAATACCTCCCCTTAACTTACGATCGTATTCCCTTCTCCTATCCTTATCAATCAAAGTACGGTAAGCCAGGGTTATATTGGCAAATCGGTCATTAGCCAGTCTCCACTTTTCTCCGCTTTTATCGGGAACATGGTCAGGGTGACATAGCTTGGCTAAAGTTAAGTAAGCATTGCGAATTTCTTCATCAGTTGAAGTTATGCTTACATTTAATATAGAATAATAATCCATTCCAAGTTATGGGCATAAGCCCGTTTTAGCATTAACCCTAAATACCTTGCCAGGTAATCTTTTATGGAAGTATAATAGTGCTTAATTTTTCAAGCAACATCAATTTTCAACAATAGTTAAACAATAAGAGGAGAATATATGAAAAATCAATCAACTCAGATTAACCTTGAACTTCCCGATGAAGTATTTGAGGGAACTTATGCTAACATTGTAATTATAATGTCCTCTCCCGCTGAGTTCGTACTCGATTTCGCCAGAATAGTTCCAGGCAAGCCCAAAGCCAAAATCAAGTCCAGGGTAATCATTCCCCCCCAAACCGCTAAAAAAATGGTAAAAATTTTAGAAGACCGCATAAAGGATTATGAAAACAGGTTTGGAGACATTAAAATCGAAGCAGAGGATAAAAATATTATTGGTTTTCAAAACTAGAGGGTAAATATGGAAATTGCCAAAAAAATCAGTGAATTCCTTAGCCGAGTTCAGGAATTACTTCTGGGGGGAGGAGAAAAATCAATAAAAAAACAAAAAGCTCAGGGTAAATTAACCGCCAGAGAAAGACTGGAATTACTGCTGGATCAAGGAAGCTTTTTAGAAATTGATTTATTTGTCGAACACAGAGCCAGAAGTTCATCCCTTCAAAATAAAAAACTTGCCGGTGACGGGGTTATCACCGGGGTAGGTAAAATCAAACGCCGTCCGGTAACTGTATTTGCCCAAGATTTCACGGTGGCGGGAGGATCTCTGGGACAAGGCCATGCTTCGAAAATTGCAAAAATAATGAATACCGCTAAAAGTTCAGGAGTGCCTTTGATCGGCTTGAATGATTCGGGAGGAGCCCGGATTCAAGAAGGAGTAGGTGCTTTAGCCGGCTACGGAGACATTTTTTACCTCAACACCAAGCTATCAGGAGTAGTACCTCAAATTTCAGTAATTCTGGGACCCTGTGCAGGAGGAGCAGTTTATTCACCTGCATTGACTGATTTCGTAATTGTAGTACAGGGGATTAGTAAAATGTTCATCACCGGTCCGGAGGTTATTAAAACAGTGATCGGTGAAGAAATTTCCATGGAAGAATTGGGAGGAGCTAAAACTCATTCCGAAATAACCGGAAATGTGCACTTTCTGGCGGAAGATGAGGAAAGTGCATTTAAAATAATAAAACAACTTCTATCCTTTCTTCCCAGCAGTTACCAGGAATTACCTCCGGAAATTCCCCCTGAGGAACCCTTGAAAAAATTTGACATAACTTCAGTAATTCCGGCAAATCCTAAGGAAACTTATGATGTTCTGGATATTGTGAAGTCAATAATTGATGGATCAAATTTTCTGGAAGTTCAGCAACATTGGGCAAAAAATATAATTATCGGCTTTGGGCGGTTAAACGGCAAGGTAATGGGTATAGTGGCCAATCAGCCATATTACCTGGCAGGGGTATTGGATGTAAATGCCGCAGATAAAGCCAGCCGGTTTATAAGATTTTGTGATTGTTTCAACATCCCCCTGCTCACCTTAGTGGATATCCCCGGCTACTTGCCAGGAGTAGATCAGGAGCACGCAGGAGTAATCCGTCATGGGGCAAAAGTTCTCTACGCTTATTCAGAGGCAACTGTTCCTAAACTCACCTTAATCATCAGAAAAGCTTACGGGGGAGGATACATCGCCATGTGCAGCAAACATTTAGGGGCTGACTTCGTAGCGGCTTGGCCTACTGCGGAAATTGCAGTAATGGGACCAGAGGGAGCGGCTAATATTCTTTACCGCAGGGAAATTTCCGCCAGCGATGAACCTGAAAAGCTAAGACAACAGAAAATTACCGAATATCAGGAACAATTTGCCAATCCTTATGTAGCCGCTTCTCAGGGATTTGTTGATGCGGTAATTGAACCTGAATCCACCCGGGATATTCTGGTGGAAATGCTCACCTTGTATTATGATAAACAACGGGATAAAACTGGCAAGCATCACGGGAATATCCCCTTATAGGAGTAATGGTGGATAAAATAAAATTAATTATAGATTTTACTGAATATTCAACTCTCCGTTTTAAATACTCCAGACCGGGGATAATATATCCTCATAACACCCCCCATGAAATTGTAGTTCCCATACCCGGAATTATAAAACAGGTACTGGTAAAAACCGGAGATGTAATAAAAAGGGGGGATGTTATTTTAGTATTGGAAGCGATGAAATCCTACAATAAAATTATTGCTGACCATCCTGGAAAAATTACTGAAATACTGGTAAATCCAGGAGACCGGGTGATTAAAGATCAAGTTGTAGTGAAGATGGACTGAAATATTTAACATTTAATTTGGAGTTATTATGGATCCAATCCCCCTAAAACAACTTCACTGGGAATGTCCCCAGGAAATATTTTCTTTTAACCACACCAATGAAATCGAACCGCCCAATGAAATTATCGGGCAGGCATCGGCTTTGGAATCCATTAAAATTGGCACTGAAATTTCCAGTCCTGGATATAATATCTTCATAACCGGTCTGGTGGGGACCGGCAGAAAAACCATGGTTTATAAATACTTGAGATCATTAATTTCTTCTTTTCCCCCCGAACTTGAGGACATTCTTTATTTCTACAACTTCGACACTCCGGATGAACCATTGGCGTTTAAGGTTAAAGCTGGGCAAGGGAAAGCCCTGATGATTGCTCTAAATGATTTTGCAGAGAATATTGAAGATTTTATATCCACAAATTTCAGGGCGAATGTTTATTTTGAAAATTTACTGGTTTTAGAGCAGCAGCAAAAACAAGAAGAAACTGACATATTCAACAATCTCAACGACACTGTAAAACAGTACGGTTTTGAGTGGTCTCAATCTTCTCAAGACCCTACAAAATTAATTTTAGTTCCCCTGGTGGAAGGTAAACCCATTGATTTCAATGAGCTATCCAACCTGGCAAGTGAGGATAAGATAACTACTGATCAGCTAAATGAAATTAAAGAAAAGAAAGACAAGCTGGAAAAGGTTATCACTTCTTCCCTTAATGAAGTGCGTATTATGAAGAATAAACATCAGGAGCAACAGGAACAATTAGACCGAAAAATTGCCGAACCTTTGACCAACCTGATATTTGAAGATCTTAAAAAAATTACTGACTCCGATCAGGTTCAGGTAGCTCTGGATAGAATAAAAAATTTTATCCTGGATAATATTCCCAAATGGAAACTATTAACTCAAGATATTAACAACAAACAGCTTTGGCAGGACTTGAAACCAGTAATTATAAATAAACTTAAGACAAATTTAGCAGTGGACAATTCTACCAAAAAGGAAGCACCGATAATCATAGAAAATTCACCCACCGAGAGTAATCTTTTCGGCACGGTGGAATTAAGCGAACAGGGGGATAAAAATCATTTAAATGTCAAACCGGGAAGTTTCCTCAAAGCACACCGGGGATTTTTACTGATAGATGCTTATGAACTTCTCCAATCCAATGAGACCTGGCAGAGATTTAAGCGGACTTTAAAAACAGGAAGACTGGAAATTTCACCTATTGCCACTCCTTATTCAGTGAGAGGCTACTTACGCCCCCATCCTATTAAAATTGAAGTAAAAGTAATATTGATAGGTAAAGAAGAAATTTATTCCGCCCTGTTTATGAAAGATCCTGAATTTTCTAAAATATTTAAAATCAAGGCAAATTTTGTAAATCACATGCCTCTTACCAATGATAACTTACTGAAATATGCAGAATTCACTTCTTTGATTTCCAAACGGGATAAGCTACTTCCCTTTGATCCCTCTAGCATTGTTGCAATCTGCGAGTACGGGTACCGTTTGGCGGGTGGACAACAGAGAATCAGCACTGAATTTGGGAAGATTTCCGATTTAATCAAACAGAGTAATTACTGGCAGAAACAAATTGATCCCCAGGCAAAAATAGTTACAACTCAAGCCGTAAAATTAGCATTAGAGAAAAAAAGAGAGCGCCATACCCATCTGGAAAGGGAAATACATAAGTTAATTCAGGATGAGATAATCAAGTTGAACCTGTCCGGGAAAAAAATCGGACAGATTAACGGTTTAACTATCCTGGAAGATGAAGAAACTTTGATGGGTTTTCCGGTGAGGATTACTGCCAGCACCTCTCCGGGGAAAAAGGGGGTAATCAGCATTGACCGTGAATCCGAACTGTCCGGAGAAATTCACACCAAAGGGATCATGATTATCAACGGTTTCCTCAGACAAAAATATGCTAAAAATTTTCCCCTTTCCCTTCAGGCAAGCATCTGTTTTGAGCAAACCTATAATTTGATAGACGGAGATAGCGCAACTTGCGCTGAAATTTGCGCCTTGCTATCCAGCATTACTCAAATACCTATCTATCAAAATTTTGCCATAACCGGTTCTGCCGATCAATACGGCAATGTTCAGGCAGTGGGAGGGATTAATGAAAAAATCGAAGGTTTCTATTATATCTGTAAAATGAAAAATATCAACGATGGATCAGTGATAATACCCCGGGATAATCTGCAAAATTTACAGCTTAATGATCAAGTTTTAGAAGAAGTAAAAAATCATAAATTTAAGATTTTTCCAGTGAGTAAAATTGATCAGATTATTGAACTCATTTCTGGTTGTCAAGCTGGAGAAATTGATTACCAACCGGAAGGTCTTATAAACTTCAACCGGGAAGTTATGCAGTCTCTTAAAAAGATGTCGGAAATCGTATACCCCCCAGAAAAGGAGTTTTAATGCTGGATTTAAAATTTATTCGGGAAAATCCACATATAGTTGCTCAGGCGATTAAAGATAAACAGGAAAAAGTTGATTTCAGTCAATTTCTGGATTTAGATGAACAAAGAAGAAATTTTCTTCAGGAACTGGAATTTAAAAGGAGACAGTTAAATCAATTGTCATCATCAATGGCTAAATTTAAAAAGCAAGGTGAACCTACTGACCAAATCCATCATCAACTAAAAGATTTATCCCAGGAAATCAAACAAATTGAACTGAACTACAAAAAAGTTTATGATCAATGGGAGAAACTATATCATTTCATCCCCAATATACCTGAGCAAGATACTCCCCTGGGCTCATCTGAACAGGATAACAAAACCATTAAAATCTGGGGAGAGGTGGAAAAATCCAAGGAGGGATTGGACTACCACCAGGTTTGTGAGAAGCTTCATCTGGTTAACTGGCAGAGTGCCAGTATAATAAGTCAATCTTCATTTCCTCTGTATCTAGGGGATGGAGCCAGATTAGAAATGGCTTTGATCATGTTCATGCTTGATCTGCATCAAAAACATCAGTATACACAGGTTTTCCCCCCCTTTCTGATAAACCGGGATTCCATGTTTGGCACAGGTCAATTGCCTAAAATGGAAGAAGATTCTTATGTAATTGAAAAAGATGACCTCTTCCTCAATCCCACTGCAGAAGTGCCGGTAACCAACTTATTTAAAGGTCAAATTATTCCTGAACAGAAATTACCCGTAAAGCTATCCGCATTCACCACCTGTTTCAGAAGAGAAGCTGGTTCTTATGGCAAGGAAACAAAAGGACTTCTGAGGATGCATCAATTTAACAAGGTAGAATTAGTACACTTAGTTAAACCAGAAGATGGATTCAACAGTCTGGAACAATTATTAAGTCAGGCAGAATTAGTTCTCCAGCAGTTAAAGCTCCCCTACCGGGTGAGAATGTTATGCCGGGGTGATATGACTTTTGCCAGTGCTTTAACTTATGATTTAGAAGTCTGGGCGCCAATTTCCAAGAAATTCCTTGAAGTATCATCAGTTAGTTACTTTAAAGATTTTCAAGCGAGAAGGATTGGACTCAAATATCAACCGGAAAACGGTGCTAAACAGTTTATTCATACCTTAAATGGAAGTGCTCTGGCTACACCTCGTACTATGATTGCAATTTTAGAGCATTACCAGCAAGAGGATAATACCGTAATGATTCCCGAAGTTCTACTGCCATATTTTTCCGGTCAAAAAGTAATAAATTCATCTGAACAATAAATTTGTTAAATAAATAGTCGGATCGATAAATTTTTACATCTTTGAAATTTATTAAATATCATACATTAATTATCATTCTGGGGGGGATAGGATTGATCTCCTGTGCCAGTCATAATTCCAGCATGCAATTCACCTCTATTGATAAAATCATCTTCCAGGGGAACCAGTCCATTCCTCCCCGGGAATTGGAGGCTATTTTATATTCAAAGTCCGGAGAAATATACAGTTCATTTACTCCCCGTGAAAACATCAAGGCAATTGTAGAACACTACCGCCAAATGGGCTTTCTCCAGGCGGAAGTGACTCAATCCTCAGATACCCTTGGTGAAAACGGTTATATATTACTTTACACCATTAAAGAAGGACCCCGCTCTACCATAAATTCAATAACAATTATTGCTCCGGACATCGAAGTTGATTTATCCATGTTTGCTAAACATCAAATTCTGCCCGGCCAACCCCTCAACCAGTACAATCTGTCCATGGCTTTATATATTTTGGCTTCAAGATATATTAATAAAGGCTATTATCATACTGAGATTTTCGATTCTCTTATTGCCTTGGATTATGATTCAACTGTTTTTGATATAAGCATCTTGGTTAATCCGGGTAATCAAGTGTACATACAAACTGTGGAAATAAGGGGGAACCGGAAAGTTAGGGAACAGGTTATTCAAAGAGAGTTAAATTTTGCCCGGGGGGACCTTTTTTATCCCGCTTTACTGGATATAGCAAAAACCAGGCTTTATTACACCAGCTTATTTTCATATGTTTCATTGAGACCGTTACTTTCCAAAACAGATCAAGATAGTGTTAGGATTATTATCACGGTCAATGAATCAAAACCATCTTATATTTCCACAGGGATAAGCTACCGCACCAATCAACAGGCAGGCATTAACCTTCAGTGGGGAAATAACAATATTTTCGGGAATGCTCAAAAAGTTGATATTAAAGCTTCCTACACCTTTGATTTTTCAGGCAACTACCTGATTGACGCAGGAATAGGATACTATGAACCTTATTTTTTCAATTCCGGATTCATGGCTTCAACCAATATCAACGGTCAGCGTCAGGGTGGACAGCAGTTAAGCGCTAATTATATTGAAATAGTACAGGCATTTGGTCGAAAATTATCTAGATTTGGGACAGCTTACCTCGCCTATAAATACCACATAGCCTGGCTGGACACTTCTTTTCAGAACCAGGTGTTCAATGAGAAGTACACTAATAGTATTTTATTTAATTATGTTTACGATTCCCGGGATAATCCCTTTTATCCTTCCAAAGGATTTTATCAAGATTTAGGGGTGGAGTTTGCCGGAGGGATTTTAAATGGAAACAACAATTTCATTAGACCTTCTGCTAAATGGGCTAGAATTGACAATATTAGTTCATGGGGAGGTTATCTGTTGGTAAAAGGCATATACACCCATCCCTACGGGTCAACTGCTGAGCAGGGGATTACCCCCGATCAGAAACTTCACCTGGGGGGAGTGAATTCATTGAGAGGTTATCCTGAGAACTCAATTGGAGAGGTGGATGAGATCGGAGAACACAGCGGTAATATTTTAATTAACTTCATGTCGGAAGCACATTACAAATACAATATAATTTCGTTTTGTGTTTTTTTGGACGGGGGGGGATTATGGAATGAATATGCTGAGGTTTCAACTAACACTAATACCCAATTGGGATTTGGAGCAGGAATAAATTTTGAAACTCCTGCTGGTCCCATAAGATTTGAATACGGAAAATCTTTAACCGAATTCAACCGACAGGGGATTTTTCATTTTGCCTTGGGATATCCTTTTTAAATCAATACCGGTGTTCAGAGGGGAAGGACGGTGGAGAAAATTCATTCCCCGGTTGAGGATCATTCTGTTTTTAGGTTGCTGTTTCATTATTGCAGTTTCCATCCAGGGCATCTACCAGGGCAAAGTATCCAATTATATTTTAGGGGAAATTAGTAAAATATTAAATCAACAATACGGATATGAATTTTCATTTGAAAATTCTTCTCTGATCCTCCCTGACGGGATAATAGTAAAAGATATCAGTTTGTATTCACAGGATTCAATCTTACTTCTCCGGGCTGAAGAAGTATATATCAAGATGAATGTAAAGAACATCATCAGGGCATGGGAGTTGGAAAATATCTTATTTAAACAGGGAGAGATACACCTAACCCATCGTGAAAATGGAACTTCAATTTGGACCTCCCCCCAACCAAGCCGTCAAGAAACTCCACCCCCCCCCCCGGGCAAACTAAATTTCCCTAACATTTTAGTTGAAAATTTTGAAATTATGGATACGGATATCTATTTATCTGAAGATAGTATCCTGGATTTTCAATTGAAATTATCCATTTTATCCAGTTCAAAAAAGATCTACGCGGAATTACATCAGATTTCCGGGGAATGGACTTCACCGGATATAACTTTAACCGGCCGGGGTAATTTTAGTTTTGACCAGAATGGATATTTCAGCGGACAAATTGAAATGAACAGCTTAAAATCAAGTTTGATATCAGAGTTCAATGTAAATTTTCAAAAACACGAATACAGCATAAACTTACATCAAGCCAATGTTAAAATATCTGAATTTGTTCCTGAATTTTCTGGCTATTTAGAACTCCATGGTTATCTATCCTTTACCCCCCAGGACAGTTTTGCCCATTTCAATTTAATTGCCAGTAAAATTCACTATAGTGGGGTTAAAACAGATTCATTAACCGCAGATATTATTTTAGAGGACAATGTACTGTCAACCAATTTAACTTTAAATTTCAATCAAAAATCATCAATTAACTCTGAACTCCGTTATTTTTTACCGGGTGATTCTGTAAATTATCAAATATCTGTAGTGAACTTTGATCCTCAGTTAGTTCCCTTCACCCCTAGTAACTACATTCAGAATTTATCCGGTAATTTAAATGGAACCATTAAATACTTAAAAAATTTAGATTCATCGGAAATATATGCTGATCTATCCCTTGTGGGAATAGATCACCATAACCGCTCCTCTCACCTGTTTGGACAGGCGAACTACTTCCGAGGAGAAGATTCGCTAAATGCCCATTTAAATCTAGAGAATTTCAATCCTTCCCTGTTGTATAATATTCCCGACTCCATTCCGGTTACTGTAAACGGAGTGATTGACGGGGCAATCAGCAATATTTCACAACAGTCTATCCGGACCATTTTCTCCACTTTCAATTTCACAAACTCAAAGATTGCAAATTACATCATTAACTCAGTTCAAGGTCAGTTCAACTATCAAAATAATAAACTAACCCTCAGTTTTATCAGCCAGTCATCAGACCTGGGCGATATCAATGCACAGCTGCAGTATTACAGCAAAAACATGGACTTTACAGCCACCTGCAGCAATTTCCCCTTATCTGAACTACACCGTAATGGATTGATTGACCAAGAAATTTCAGGCAATTTAAATGCAACATTTGCACTGGTAAAACGAACTTTGAATATTGCCGCCGATATTGATAATTTTTATTTTCAACAACACCGGGCGGAAAAAATAAGTCTTAGATTAGTTGATTTCTCCATTAGTGACTTCTCCGGAGAACAGCTAAAACTGATTGTTGATAACTTTCAAAGCAGGGGCATAATTTTTGACCAGATTGAACTTCTTGCCCGGGGTGAACATCAGAATTGGCAGGGAAGGTTGAGCGCGGTGAAAATTGACCAGAATATAAATCTGGGATTTTATTACTACCCCCAGTCAGAAATAATAAATATTAACTCCTGGGAATGGACTAATCCCGCCCTAAACCTGCATCTGGACAATCCTTTTTCCATTGACTTCAGTGAAGGTCTGGAAATTGATACAATTAGCTTGACTGGTGAATCCGGAGTGAAAATTAAAGGATATTTCTCTTGGCTTGAAGATTCTCTGAACGGTTTTATACAAATAAAATCTCTGAACATAGATATAGTGGAAAAATTCTTCTACTTCGATCAGGATTTAGAAGGAACGGTTTCAGTATATTCCGGCATTAATGGAACCGCCCAGAATCCTCATATTTCCCTGAGGGCAATGATGAGAGATTGCTTAATCGAACCGGTAAAAATTGACAGTGCAGAAATTGCAGCAATAATTTTCAATGAAAAAGTAGAAATTGATCAGTTTGAAATTTACAATCATCAGGAGATATCCACCATCCAGGGCACTCTGCCTTTAAATAGCGAAGATAATATTGATCTGTACTGTCAATTCAACAATATCGGATTATGGCCTTTTGAATTCATTTCCGATATTGTGTCTCCCCTCAACGGTCGTATAGATGGAAATATTCAGGTGCAAGGCACCTATTCAGATTTAGATATAAATGGAAATCTTACCATTGATCAAGCCAGCATGTATGTAATTGTAATTGGGCAAGTAGTGGAAAATATAGCTGGCACTTTAAATTTTTCTCAAGACACTGCCTGGCTGGATATAAAAGGGGAAAATAATGGAGGGGATATTGATATGAACGGATTTATCCAATTCAATCGTAATTTCTCATCTATCAGCAGCAGACTGCATTTTAATTTCAATGAAATCGCCTGGGCAGGGCTGGAGGGATTGTGGGCTAATCTCAACGGTCATATTGATATCGAAATTGACACTTTTGAAAACATTTCCATTCAGGGTGATGTTGATATTAATGAAGCATTAATCATACCCCCCCCAAAAACTGCGGCTCCTCAAACCGGAGAACAGGAATTACCGGAAATGGATTTATTTATAGACGGATCAGAAGGGAATATCTGGTTTAAAAGCGATTTTGCCGACGCAAAATTATTTGGTAATTTATATATATCCAGCTTTAATAATGTAATTGAAACCAAGGGTGATCTGGAAGTGGAAAGAGGGAATATATTTTATTTGGACAGGGCATTTCGAATTACCGAAGGTTTTATCTTTATCCTTTCCCAGGGAGATAAAATTGACGGCAATGTAGATATTAAAGGTGAAACTACAATTAACTACACTATTCCCACCGAGCAGGGAACCCCGGAAAGACAATCAGCTACTATATATGTTGAACTTAAAGGAAAAATTTCAGCGCCTGAATTTATATTGACCTCTACCCCCAAACTATCTCAGCAGGATATTGCCTCCCTGCTGACTTTCAATACTACCTGGAGTAACATCTCCTCATTTTCCACCATTGCCCAGGCAGTTCCAGACCGGGCGTTGAATTACCTTCTCCGTACTCAGATTTTAAACCGATTGCAGAGAACTATAGGATTAGATGCTATTGATCTGGAAACTGAATTTGGATCAACTAACCGGGCTAAGCTTACCCTGGGGAAATATCTGACTAATCAGTTTTATGTTGAATATCAAAAAGATATATTAAATGATACAGATTCAGAAATTAGTCTTCAGTACAATATCTGGAAAAACGCTTCAGTATTTTTAAATAAACAGCAAGATAATATCTTCGGCTTAGGATTAAGATTTATCTGGAGGTATTAAATATCTTTTAATTTCAAACCTTTAAAATTCTTTCAACATCTGATGGTGACAGTCAATCCATAAATACTAAATAGATATTTAAATAAAAACTCATTGATAATCTAAATTAAACCGGGCTGAATTATTAATTAATAACTGCTTGAATAATTTTCGGATCGACATTGTACTGTTTTAGAAATTTTTCCCTGGCTTCTTTCATCTTTTGCACCCAGTTCTGGTAGTCCTTCTCCCTATGGTTATTCTTAAAATAAATATAGGGATTAAGTATTTCCACGGGGACCTGTTCAATTAAATTTTTATTTTCAGGATTATCCACATCTACAATGTAATAATTAAAATCAGGATCAAGTTTCCATTTAATTATATTTTTAAATAACGCTTCCAGCATAGCTGATGAATGTCTGATTTTAACTTTCAGTGCATTGCCCAATTCTAAATCCCTGGCATCCCCCCCGATATAACCGGTATTCATCAGCCAAGTTTGCAGTTTTGAAAAATTAGCCAGCAATTCCTTGAACCTTACCGGCTGCAGACTGTAATTGCGGGGAAAGAAGGGCTGGGTAAACGGAGATCTGGTTTTTCCCCGTTCCTTACCCGCAGCAGAAGTCTTGGAGGTTTCCCCCAGCATAAAATAACCTGCAGCTTGTTCCGGAGAACTGAACAGCACTATTCCCGGAGTTGCTGCGTCTGATCCTTCATCCCGATTCAGAATGCCCAGTGAACCTAAATCCGGTAATTTTTGAAAATCAGCGGCATTCTCTATTGCGGACATGGGAATAATTGATCTTCCATTCTGAGTCCACACCACAAAATCCCAACCATCCTGGGGGATATTGTATTCATCTACAACCTCAGATGATTTAACTTCACCGGAAATGTATTTGTTTAAATTCTCCTCGGAGCTGCCAGTCAACAGCAACATCTTTTTAAGTCTGTCCACTTCTTCAGGGCTGAGAATGTTTTTAGAAAAATCATAAGTTCCGTCAGGGTTGGGGAATACGTTTTCAATCCAGGCATCTGGATGGACCGTACCTCTGTAAATTACCGGCTCACTTTGTTCAGTTAAACCGTAGGTTTTGGCAAAACAGCCGTTTTCGGTAATGGAAAATGTACCGTCAGGCCAGAGAGCGATCATATCATCCTGAATTGGTTCAGTGCCTTCACCCTGACGGGAAAAAGTAGTAGTGGTTTTTCCTGTTCCGGACAGCCCCATGATTGCCACCGATATTTTCTTTTCCGCTAATTTCACTACTTTTGCCCCGGCATGCAGTACCAGCCCCCCCCGTTGATATACATATTCATTGAACATTCTCAGTTCACCCTTTTTGCTTTCTCCAAAGTAATCAGGTCCTATCACATGAGTTACATAATTTTCCAGGTCAACGATAATAGCTTGATCTCCAGGCATTCCCACCGCTCTTGCTCCCGCAGTGAACACCAGGGTTAACTGGTTTTTAAAAGGTTTTTCCAGTTGTTCAGGAGTTTCAATTATTTCCCGGGGAAAAGCAAGAACCTGCTGCATACCGGCGATGTTGGAAACTTCCAGGTCATAAAACCAGGTAACCCCTACTGCTCTCTCACCAATACCGATATAACCGTCAATCCTGATCATGATTCCCTGCTCCACCATATATTTTTTTGCCTGTTCAATCAATTCACCAGCTTGTTGGGAGGTTATTACCTTACTGGAGTATTTTGATGATTCGCTGGGGGGGGCGATAATATAGGTCCATTCTGCTTTCCGGGCTTTGTTACGGGTGAGTTTTAATATATTACCGTAATAGCTTTTCATGGTAGCTAAACCATGTTTTAAGCTTAACTCTCTCAACTCTTCCTGATCTGGATTATCAATAATTTTAACTTGGGAAGGAATCAGCTGATCCATGTCTGTAATTCTCCTTTCAATATTGAACATTAATTTTAGGGGCAGAAAGTTTCGCCCAGTTGGGCAATTCTCCCACTAGAGGTTTGAGGTAGTTTACAAACTGGGTGGTTATAAAACTGTTTTCAGTATCAATGTACTGATCAGGCATTGATTTGGTTTTTTTAGCCACTTCAGTTAAGGAAGTTAATTGATATTGAATTGAATAATCTCCGGTTCTATGCATGGTAATTGAACCATCAGCTTCAATTGAGCTGGAAATATTGACTGCATATTCGGCAATTTCCCTGGCTTCCCAGGTATCCACTTGACTGGTGCAGCCTAAAAATGACCGTTGTAAATATCCAAAGGTATCCCCCCTCACCCGTTTTACCTTTAACTTTTCCTTTATCAGGTCTTTCAGCGCATCTCCCAGCATACCGGTGCCGGATAACTGAACATTGCCGTGGGAATCATGCTCCACTCTCTCCTGAAGCTTCACCATCATTGGATTTCCCTGTTCATCCACTATTCCTTCACTGACTGCGATGACGCACCGCCCCTGATCTGAAAGCACTTTTTCCACATCTTTGAGAAACCGGTCAATGCTGAAAGGTTTTTCAGGCAGATAAATCAAATGAGGACCATCCTCACTGTACTTCTTAGCCAAACCGGCAGCGGCAGTTAAAAATCCGGCGTGTCTGCCCATCACCACTCCGATGTAGACACCGGGAATTGAACGGTTGTCCAAATTTACCCCGGTAAAGGCTTGGGTTACAAATTTTGCTGCGGAAGGATAACCCGGGGTATGATCGGTAACCAACAGATCATTGTCAATGGTTTTGGGTATGTGAAAAACCCTTAAATCATAATTGTGAATATTGGACTGCTCGTTGACAATACGGCAGGTGTCCGCAGAGTCATTGCCCCCGATGTAGAAGAAATACCTTATATCATGTTTTTTAAATACTTCAAATATTTTCTGGCAGTATTCCTGATCAGGTTTATCCCTGGTGCTGCCCAGCGCAGCACCCGGAGTGACCGCTACATCTTCTATGTTCCGGGAGGAAATTCTGCCCAAGTCAATGAAATTTTCCTCAATAATTCCTCTAACTCCGTGGATTGCCCCGTACAGCTCAGATATATGATTATGCCTTTGAACCTGAAAGATTACTCCGGCTAAAGATTGATTTATTACCGCAGTGGGACCACCTCCCTGAGCGATCACTGCCTTTCCCATTAATTTTGCCATAACTCTCTCCTTATTTATCTGGTAAATGCGATAATTACTGCAGTGAGGCTGGATAAAGCCCCGATAATGGTTATATAATCCTGCCACCATTTCAAGGTCATGGAAGGAACTTCAACAATATCTCCTCTCTCCACAATTACATTTAACCCTCTGCCCCTCACTGTTCCCTCCGCACTGTACACTACCAGTTTATCCGCCATGCCCCTTTCGGTAATACCCCCCGCCCGGTTGATATAATCGTAAGCAGTCATCATGGGCTGATAGATAAATGATCCCGGCTGTTCCACTGCACCGGTTACCATTACATTGTTTCTGATTTCAGGAACCACAACTGTATCTTCATGCTGTAAAACCAGTTCACTGACCAGTAGGGTATCATAATAATTTACGGGAATTACCCTTCCATCCCTGATCAACTGAATGTTTCTGCGGTTAGCCCAGGGCAGGAATCCCCCTGCCTGCTCAATAACATCCTTTAAGCTTTCCCCGGGAAGAATTTCATAAACACATTCTTTGGAGGTCAGATAGGTTGAAGAGTCATAGGCTACATTTACATTTTGGGTCCTTAATCCCTCCACCGCCCCTCTGATCACCACCGTTTTTTCCATAGGAGGGAACAGCAGTACATCTCCCTCTCCTTGAAAGAAGGGATCGTACTGATAATCTCCGGTTTCTAAAAACTTAACATAGTCGGCAGTGTCCACTTCACCCCCCGGATGAATCAGCATTATCCTCCTGAGGGAAGCGGAAGGAGTTAATTCAATCTCGGTAAGATAAAACTGTCCGATCACTTCTGATATTCTCCAAAAATTAGTAACCTCTACCGGGGTGGAAGCGGTCACTTCCCCCACCAGTGAAATTACAAAATGTCTGGGTCTAACCATGACCAGGTCAACTCCCACATTGTGGTAATATTTTCTGACAATTTGAGCCACTTCAGCTTCCACCTGCCTGAGGGTCTTACCATCTGCGTAAACAACTCCCAGGGGAATACCCTGGGTGAAATCGGCAGTGATAACACTGGTTTCACCGGGTGTAGCGGTGGTCGGTTCGGGCACAGTGGGCTGACCTCCGATGGCTACAATCATGGTGCCATCGCTGTTCACCACTAAATCCTGGATAAAGCCTTCAATTCCGCTGACCACCAATTGCAGCCGGTCCCGGGGATGAAGAATATAGGTTTCCGGATCTACCAGAAAAGCATCGGTTGGTTCACTGCTGGAACAAAACAACATGAATAATATTGAAACCGCAACCATATAGGAACTCCTTATAATATTTTCATAAATTAAATGTTGGTTTATTAAATATTACAACATACTCCATTTTGTATAAAAGTAAATCTATAATATATTTATAAAAATAAATAAAGAATTTTTAATTTTACAAAAAAAACCCTTCTCAACCCAAGATAAATTAACTTAAATTGAAAAGGGATTTTATCTAATTTTACTGATTAATACTTGTTAATACTACTCTTCTTTAACTTCGATGCAGCTTACCGGGCAGTTGTTTTGACATTCCAGACAACCGGTACAGGCATCGGGATTAGCAACTTTTGCCGTATCTTCAATTTCAAAGACGTTTGGATCAGCTGGACATACATCTTGACAAACTCCGCAGGCAATACAATCAGATTCATTTACATAAGGTCTCATCATACCTCCTTTATCAAACTCAATTAAATATCTAGTTAAAATTATAAATGGAATATTAATTCCAATTGCCAAAATTATATAGATTTGCTTTAAACCGGGCAACAATTATTTAGTTTGTTTTTATAAAAATTAAAAAGTTAACGTTATTTCTTGATAAAAATCATAGATAAAGTAAAATAAATTTATCATGTTTGAATTCATTTTAGGAAAAGATGTCAAAAAGATTATAGAAAAAGCGCATGAGCTGGAAAATTCCGGTGAAGAAAAGAAAGCTTTATCCTTGCTGGAAAAAGAAGCTAAAAACAAGGAAGAATACAGCTTATACCTGGAATTGGGCAGACTTCAGGCAAAAATGAATCTCGGGGCAGCAGCCCAGAGAAATCTTTCCAATGCTCATATGCTTGCTCCTGAAAACATCGACAATACTTTAGAAAGAGCTGAAGACGGGTATTTTCTGGGAGGAAGAGATCCTGAAGTAGCTGTATTTTTAGGGGAAACACATTTAGAACAGGGGAATGTCGAAAAAGCAATTGAGTACTTTCAGGAGATACCTAAAGAAAATCTGGAGAAAGAGATAAAAACCAAACAATCCCATCTGAAAAACTTCCCTCCGGATACTGCAAATAAAGCCAAAAGATTGAATTTATGTCAGTCCATTGCAGTAATAACTGTGTTCATAGACCAGGAATCTGCCATCCCCCTGCTGGAAAACTTATATCAGGAATTTCCCCAAACCAAGGAACTGATAGATAACACCCTGGGTTGGATGTCCAGAAATGACTACCGTACCCCCTTCCCCCACATTCATTACGGAAGTTTCCTAACTAAGACCGATCAGCCCGAGAAAGCCATAGATTTTTTCAATAAAGCAATAAATATTGACCGTAAATCAACCGAGAAAATAATTGCCATTCTTGAACAAAGAAAATCACACAGTCCGGAAATGGTTGATTTCCTGTTTAAACTTTACACCCTCACCAACCAACCTGAACAAGCATTGGAATTAATTCAGAATGCTGATCTTCCTTCTGAAAAAGTAGCCAGATATTACCGGGAAATTATCAAAGGGGACAAAAAGAACCTGGAGGCTAGAAAAAATTACACTGAAAATTTACTCAAGGGAAAAAAATACTCAGAAGCTGCCCTGGAATTAGATTTTTTCAGTGATCAGCAGAATTATTTTCCCTGGGTTCAGGAAAAAATTGATCAGATACTGGTTGAACCCAATGATAAGGCATTGTTCATCGGGGCAGAGATAAATATAAAACAGGATAATTTAGAAAAAGCCATTGATTATCTAAATAGTTTATTGTCCAATTATCCTTCTTCCACTGAATCTATTGAAATGCTGGTATTGGATATTGTAAAAAACAATCCTGATTTTCATCCTGCTCTAATTTTATTGATAAAAGTTCTGATTGAAAAGCGGGAACAAATTTTATGCTTAATGCTATTCGAATATATGATTTTTTCAGGTTTTTCCCCTTTAATTGATGCAGCTAAACAGCTATTCAAAGAGTATGGAAAAAATCTGAAGGCAGACTTCCAATGGCTGACTGTTAGCTACATGATATCCCTTATCTCCGGTTCAGAAACCAGATCAAAGATAATCAATCAGATGGTGGAAAAGTTTCCTGACCAATTAGATGAGTTCATAGTTAAAATAGATTTGCTTTCCGACATTTATAAAGAGGTTATTCCCGCAGTAAACCAGGATATCATGTTCTTATTAGCGAAACATCCCAGTGAGGTTTGTTACGTGACCACGATTTTTTCTTCAATAAAAGTAAATTCACCCCAGGAAGCAATTAAAATCCTTCAGGAATACAAAAGCCAATTCCCCAGTAACAAATTCTCCCGAAAATTATTGTCTGACATAACCCAACATTTTCCTGATGATCCCGAGGTTCTTAAAACCAATATTATTGACAATCTCAAACAGAAGAAAATAAATTCTTCTCTGGAATATTTAAGAACATTAATCAATTATCCTAAACAGGATACCTGGGTAATTGAGTTATTTAAGCGATTAAATAAATCCTACCCCAAGAACTATCAGGTACATTTTACCTACTTAGAGTTTTTACTTAAGAGGAAACTATACTCGAAATTGATTACAGAAGTAGATAAAGCAATGGAAGTTGTACCTTCCCAGGACAAATCCTACCTTCACTACATTAAAGGACAAGCACTTCTTGAAAATGATAAATTTGAAGAAGGCATCATCTGTCTAGCCAACAGTATTGAAACTTCTTCTCAGTACGCCCAGCAAGTTATTGATTCTCTTTTAAAAGCAGAAGAATTTTACGATCATCCCAAGATAAAATATGTTTTGATAAAAGCTTATGCTAAGAAAAAAGAATACCAGCAGGCAGCAATAAATTTATTTTCTCTAAAAGACCATCCCAAAATCAAAAAAAGCAGGATAATTAGTGAATTTAAAGTTTTATTAAAAGATGCCCCTACTGATTCCTATTTAAGATTTTATCTTGGAAAAATTCTCAACATAACCGGATCTATAGATGAAGCGGTAACTGAATTTCAATTAGCGGCAACTTACAACCAAGAATTAGCTGAACCAGCTTTCCAGGAAGTACAGCAAATATCCAAACAAATCCACTCGCCGGAAGTACTTCAGGCAATGGGTATATTAGCAGAACATTGTAAAAGATATGATGTATTCTATAAAACTTTTTCAAGCTTATTCAAGCAGAAAGCCAACCAAAAAAAACTACTGCACTATATAACTGAAAAAATAGAGCAAAATCCCCAGCAAGCTATTTACAAAATTATTTTTTCAAAATTTCAGATCCTCACCGGTAACCCCGACCAGGGTTTGACTACTGCATTGAGTATAGGCGATTTAGACAATCTGGAACATCCAAGCTACGCAAATTTAATTTCAGAACTTATTGAAAAATATCCTGAAAATCCTGAATTATGGATAAGACAGGGCAAAATTCAAATGATCTCCGTTCAACCTGAACAGGGAATAAATTCCTACCTAAATGCATTTAAACTTAATCCCGATTTCAGCGACCAAATACTGGATGATTTAAAAAACATCGAAGACTTAAGCGCATCATTTCTAGCTATCCGCATTCACCTGAAGAAAAATAATTTCGATCAAGCTAAGCAGATTCTAGAAGAACATATTGAAAAATTTTCAGAAGATCATATTCAAACCTTAACCGATGACATCATCAAAGCACCCCTTAATGAAGATTCACTCAGTTTGTATATTTTGCTGGTTGATCTTCTATACAAACTGGATAAATATGAAGAAGTAATAAAAATTGTAAAGAACATTGAAAAATATCCATTTGAACCGGCATTAAGAGAAAAAATATATTCAAATATGATTCACGCAGCAGTAAAAATAGACAAAAACATCGCCGCTGAATATTTGGCTAAATTTAAAATTCTAGTTGGTCATCAAAAATTTATCCAATGGATCCTGGAACAAAGAGAAAATCAAATAAAACAATTATCAGTAAAATTTACTGAAAGCCAATCTGATCCGTTGATCTATTATAATTTAGCAGTTAAATTTATTGAAATGAATTATCTTGACCAAGCCGATCAAATCCTCACAAAAATTTTAAAAAACAATCTAACTTCTGAACAATTTGATCAAGAAAAGATCTGGTTTGAAAAATGCAGAATTAAAGTTTTGCAAAGGAACTACCACCAGGCATATTTTTTAATTAAGCAAAGAATGGATTATAATATTAAAAATGATCACTGGAGCAGTAAATACTTTAAACTACTGTTAAATTTACAGATGGCGACATCTGATTACCGGGGAGCTCTCTCCACCTATAAAGTCGCATTTTCCCATCTGTCCCCAAAAGAACAGAACATCTATTATGATATTGTATCCAGGGCATTTGGAGATAATGCTCTGATGATTATTAATAAAAAGCAGTCAGTTAATAAATTAATTAACCAAAACCTTATTAAAAACATCATGGAAAGCTTATGAAAAAATGTCCATTAAATGAATCAATAGAAGTTTCAGAAGTAAACGGGAAAATTTCCTGCAACCAAGATTGTCTGTTCTTTGACCCAGAGCAAAAGAAGTGCAAACTGTTGGAGTTTATAAGTGGAAATAAATTAATCGAGCAGCTTGAATCAGTAAAACAAGGAATCAGTAATATTTCCGATCCAGTGGTAACCAGCTTTCAGAAAAACAATGAAAATCTCTCCACCCTCATGGAAACATTAGACAGGTTAAATGAAAAATTCAATTCCATCTACAGCTTATTGGAAAATTTTTCCGATCAGAAATCACAGATAGACCTGGAACATCGAAATCAAATCCAGGAGTATCTGGGTAATTTAAAAGATCAGATAAATTCCTGGTCGGGGGGATTAAACGATTTAAGAGATAATCTGGTGGAGATAAATGCAAAATTACAAAATGATGAAATCATAACCTTTCTAAAAAATCAACATCAGGATCAATTAAAAACTTTAATTGAAAACCACCAACAAAATCTGTCTGAACAATTTTCCACTTCAGTTAATTCAGTGGTTTCAGGACTGGAAAATCTTTCAGTAAAATTAAATGGAATCGAAGATAAATTTCAGCATCAAGAAATTGTGAATCAGATCAAAACCAGCACTGATTCAATGCAACAGTATTTTGACCAATTCATTAACAATATTAATACCGCCAGTTCCCAGCAGCAGCAGCAAATTATTGATCAAACCAGTGAGTTTTTTAACCAGGTGAATTTATCTCTAAATGATATTAAACAACAACTTTCGGATCAAAGTTTAAACGATTTGCTAAAACAACAACAGCTTCAGTATCAACAAAACCAACAGGAATTAACTTCTAGTTTATCAACATTAATCAGTGAAAATCAGTCTAATTATCAACAGCAACTGGAAAATTTAATTGATCAACTGAAATCGCCGTTATCCCTTATTGACCACAGTATTCATGAAATCAATTCAAAACCTCAATTAGATGAACTGAAATCGCAGCTTCAACAAAATCATTTGCAGAATCAGCAGTTAGCTGAAGATTTTCTAGGCCGTTTGAAAAATATCGGAGAACAAAATAATCAAATAATCACTGATCAGATAAATTCCCAACTTCAATTAATTAGCCAAACCATTAATAGTATACCGTTGAAACTAGACGAGTTAACCCAGCATCAAAATTTCGACCAAATCATTGAACTGCTGAGAACCCAACAACAAGTTGATCAACAAAAAGTGGATGAATTGTCCAATCATCTCATTCAATCACTATCTCAAAATCGCCAAATACTTGTGGATAAATTATCTGAATACTTTGAAGGTTCTTTTAATATTTTAGAGAAAATTCCTTCAGCTCTCACTGATTTGCAAAACAATTTCGCCAATCTTAATTTAGAACAAGCAATAAATACTCAAGTTCAACAAGTCAGCTCTCAGATGAAATTAATCTGGTCTGAATTTCAGCAGATTCAATCCGAACATCATCAAAATTTAGTGGATAATATTGGGACCAGTTTAAAATTCACCGTGGATAAATTAACCAGCATCAATCAGCTGCTTACTGATATTCAGCAAGACCCCAAATTCAGTAAATTTGTAGGCGTTTTTCAGGAATTTCAATCTGATCAGTCATTTCAGTTCCAACAACTTTATACTACTTTAAATCAGATATCAGAGGAAATTGAAAATACTAACCGCACTCTGGTTAACCAGGATATTAAACAAATTCTATTGGAGAATTTAGATAAAAATCAGCAATTTCTTCAATCTCAATCTGAACTTCAGAAAAAAGTTAATGAAGAATATTTTCTTCAAATTAATAAGCTGTACACCTCCCTGACCAACATACACCCGAAACTAGCCAATATTGAAGATATTTTAGAGAAATTGAATTTAACCGGGCTTTTCCAGCAATTTTTAACTAACTCCGCCAGCCAAAACCAAACTTTCATTGAACAATTTAAATCCGATCAAACTGCTTTAGTTGAAAACTTAAATAATAACCTCCAACAGAATTTTGGTTTGTTGGAGAATTCAATTAAACAAAATTTGGAAAGCATATTAGTGCAGATTCCTGAAAAGATTGAACAAATCAATGAGATTTTAATTCAGGATAAATTATTTAGTTTATTAAATCAGAATTTTCAGCAGCAATCACAACAGATCAGTATTCTAGGTGAAAATTTAAGAAATCTCCATTCACAAAATTATCAAACTATTACTAAAAATATTGAACTGATTAATGAAAATTTAAACACACTATCCGGACAGTTAGTCAGTTCTATCCAAAATATTGAAAACAACACCGAACAACGGGAGTTGCTTGAATATCTTCAACAAAAAGAAGTAAAAGATCGAGATTACTCTGAAGCGATGATGAAGATAATTAACGAAAGTTCACTCAGGGCCAGCGAAGATTTAAATGAAAAATTCAATCATCTGGTTCAAAATTTATATCCATCAGTAAAAATGACCGCTTCCGGCATTTTGGACATTAAAAAAGAGTTTTCAGATAATTTTATACCCACCCTGCTAGACCATCGGAAACAAGACCGGAAATTTCTCAAAGAAGCACTCTCCCGCTGGACTTCCGCTTATATTCATGAACAGCAGCAACTTTACAGTCATCTGGAAAACTTAACTGAAAAGATGAATTCACTGGCAAATTCTTTTCAATCATTGCAATCAGAACAACTAATTGCAGCAATATCAGAGACAAGCGAGAAAAATGCTGAGTTTATCAGAACTATGTTTACAGATTGGATAAATAGCTTTAACTCTACTCAACAAAATATAAGTGATTTACAGCAGCAGTCTCTTCAAGCCGGCAATGTCCTCAACGACAAAATAACCGAACAAGTTCAAGCAATTCAGGATTCAAATATAAAAACCTTAAACTTTTTATCTGAAGTGACTGACAAAATTAATTCTGCATTTGAGAACATTGAAAAGTTAGCTGAAATCCAAAGTGAAACTGACCACCGTATCTCTCAATTAACCGAAAAAATGGAAAAGCTTACAGAATTTCAAACAGAGAGTATCGCTAAAGAACAGGAAAGAATGGAATTTATTGAGCAGGACCGAAAAATTTCTCAAGCTAAGATGCATAATGATAGAGGAGTTGGATTTTTCTATGCAAACCAAATTCAATCAGCATATCGGGAACTGCAAAAGGCAGTTCAGCTTGCCCCGGAGATGTATGAAACTTACTTAAATTTAGGAGTAGTTTTATCTGAAATGAATGAGGTGGAAAAAGCTAAAGAGCATTTCAAGAAAGTAATTGATTTAAATCCCGAAATAACTGAGGCATACTTGAATTTGGGTATGCTGGAGATACATGATAAAAACTTGGAAGATGCGGAAAAACTAATTAATCAAGCTCTGAAAATCTCCCCGCAGTATTCAAGGTCCTATGAAGTACTGGGAGATGTATATCTTGAAAAAAATGAAGTACAGTTAGCTGAAGATGCTTATCAGAAAGCCCTTCAATTAAATCCCCTAAATCAGGAATTGAAGTTAAAACTAAAACAGTTAAGAGGTGAAGACATTGTCGAATGAAATATATTTAAGTTTCTTAGATTCATTGAAACAAAAAGCAAAACAATCAAATTTACAGGAATATTTTCCAAATAAAGTTAGCAATTTATTTCAATACCGGATACAAGATCAAGGTCCTGAAATTATTTCAGAAACCACTTCCCAAACCCCTCCTCCCGTATCCTCTCCTGAAGAATCCTCCCCGTCTCCGCCCCCAGTTGAAAATGAACAGGGAGACCTATTTAAATTTGCTGACGGAATTAGAGAATTGAAATTCGAGGATAAAGGAGAGGGGAGCTAACCAGCTTTAAACTTTCTCTTAATCATGACTAAATGGGCAAAAATGGATATTAAAACCGAATTGGAAATAAAAAAAATGGAAAAAGCTGGAGAACTTTTAGCCAGTATTTTAAGCGAACTTTGCACTCTCTGTGTCCCCGGAATTTCTACTAAACAGCTAGATGAAATTGCTGAAAATTTAGTTTTAGACAACAATGCACTACCCACCTTCAAAGGATACCATGGATATCCTGCTACAATATGTTCGTCAGTTAATGATGTAATTATTCATGGAATTCCCACTTCCGCTAAATTAAAATCAGGAGATATTTTAAGTATTGACATGGGATTGACTCTGGAAGGATGGATTGCGGATTCAGCCCTGACCATTCCCATTGGAAAGGTCAGCGCCGAGGCGATGAAATTAATTGAAGTAACTCAAACTTCTTTATACCGTGGTCTTGAATTAGCCAAACCAGGTTTCAGATTATTTGATATCAGCAGGGCAATACAGAATTATGTCGAAGATAATGGTTATTCAGTGGTGCGTGATTTTGTCGGTCATGGAGTGGGTAGAAATCTTCATGAAGATCCAAGTATCCCCAATTTCATCCCACCGCTAACTTCAATTTACCGCAATATTAAATTAAAACCGGGAATGACCCTGGCTATTGAACCCATGGTCAATCAGGGCACTCATGATGTGAAAATTATGAAGGACCGGTGGACAGTCAGAACAAGAGATAATAAATTATCTGCTCATTTTGAACACAGTATTGCCATCTGCAAAGATAAAACTGTAATTTTAACTCACCGCAAAGATGATAAAATTAACAGGGAATTGTGATAAATTTATAACATTAATTAATTTTATATTAAGGAGAACCGATGCAGGATAATTACTCACATGAAAAAAAACCAGCTTGGGAAAAAATGCAATCATCAGAAAGGGAAATTGCGGAGAAATTCAGTCATAACTATATAAATTTCTTATCCCAGTGTAAGACGGAGAGAGAAGCGATACAATGGTTAAAATCTGATCTTAAAAATTCAGATCAATTCCATCTTAGTGAATTCAGTTCAAAAGCGGTGGCATTAACTAAGTTTGGAAAACTGCCTGTAGAAAAGGGAATAAATATTATTATTGCTCATGTTGATGCTCCTCGTTTAGATTTAAAACCGTCTCCCCTGGTGGAAGAATCGGAATTAGCATTTTTAAAAACACATTATTACGGTGGAATAAAAAAATATCACTGGTTAAACCGCCCCTTAGCCCTACATGGCTATATGATCCTTTCCGATGGAAAATCCCTCCAATTCACTATCGGTGAAAATGCCGATGATCCTGTTTTTACTATTGCTGATTTACTGCCCCACCTCTCTAAAAATGTGCAGTCAGATAAAAAAATTTCTGAAGCTATTCCCGGAGAAAAACTCAATATCTTAGTTGGTTCATTAAAACTGGAAAGCAATGACAAGACCAAGGAAAATTCAGTAAAATTAGCAATTCTTAAATTGTTACATGAGAAATTTAATATTACTGAAGAGGATTTTATCTCTGCCGAATTTGAGGTTGTCCCCGCCGGACCAGCCAGGGAAGTGGGATTGGATCGCTCCATGGTGGGAGGATATGGACAAGATGACCGAATATGCGCATGGTGTGCCTACCAGGCATTGATGAATACATCTGAATTACAGAAAACTGCAATGGTGGTATGGATTGACAAGGAAGAAATCGGATCAGCAGGAAATACCGGTGCGGATTCTGTTCTTATTTCTGATGCCATTCTGCAAGTCCTTAAAAAATCAAATTCCCCGGTTAGTTATGACTTGTTGAGGACCACTATTCAAAATAGTTTCTGTATCTCTGCTGATGTTGCCTGTGCGGAGAATCCATTTAACCCAGAAGTTTTAGATAAAAATAATTCAGCAAAACTGGGATACGGTGTAACCATTGTCAAATACACCGGAGTTAGAGGGAAATCCGGAGCTAACGACGCTCATGCTGAATTGATGGGAAAACTACGGCTAATTTTCAATTCCCAAAAGGTAGTATGGCAGAGTGGAGAACTGGGCAAAGTTGATGAAGGAGGCGGAGGAACCGTAGCCAAATACATTGCCCATTGGGGCATCCCCACCATTGACTGCGGAACTCCCGTTATTTCCATGCATTCCCCTTTTGAAATTTCACACAAAGCAGATATCTATCAAACCGTAAAAGGATACCAAGCTTTTTTTGAACAGGAGGAAAATTGAAACGATTAGCAATTAACGGGAGTCAACCAATTAATACAAAATCATTCCCCGCTTGGCCCAGATATGATCAATCAGAGCAACAAGCTTTACTGAAAGTTTTACAAAGTGGTCAATGGGGAGCCACCAAAGGAAATGAAGTTAAAGAATTTGAACAACAATTTGCTGATTTTCATCAGGCTAAATTCGGAATAGCAACTACCAGCGGAACTACTGCTTTATCCATAGCTTTACGTGCTTCAGGAATTGGACCGGGTGATGAAGTAATTTTACCGGGTTATACTTTTGTCGCTTCCGCTACTTCAATTTTAGATGCCCTGGCTAAGCCTGTTTTTGTTGACATTGATTTAGATAGTTTTAATATTGATACCTCCAAGATTGAAGCATCCATCACCAAACAGACCAAGGCTATTATGCCGGTGCATTTTGGGGGGAGACCGGCAGATATGGATAAAATAAATATGCTGGCACAAAAATATAATTTAACAGTGATTGAAGATGCCTGCCAGGCATGGGGAAGCAAATTCAATGGCAAGTATTCAGGTTCTCTGGGAACTGCCGGTTGTTACAGTTTTCAATCCTCCAAAAATATTACCGCAGGGGAAGGAGGAATGATATTAACTAACAATGAAAAAATAGCCGACCTTGCCCGAAGTATATCAAATTGCGGTAGAAATCCAGATGGTTTATGGTATGCTCATTATCTGTGGGGTGGTAATTATAGAATGACTGAATTTCAGGGAGCTCTTCTTCAAGTACAATTATCTAGATATACTGAACTTCATGAAAAAAGAGAACTTGCTGCAGACTACCTTGATCAAGCTATCCGGCAGTTAGAAGGATATAATACCTTATCCCCCATTCCTTCCTCATCAAGATCATCCTGGCATATTTTTGTGTTCAAGCTTGATCTGGAAAAATGGGATGGAATCGGTAAAAATAAAATCATTGAAGCAATCCGGGCGGAGGGAATACCGATTAGCCCAGGTTACTCCCTTCCCGTCTATCAACAACCTTTGTTTAAAGTTAAAAATTTTGGGCTTGATCATGATTTTTCCCGGATATTTAATGATTTACCTGATTTTGAAAAATTCCACCTCCCCTGCACTGAACAGGCAGTATTCCACCAGGGATTATGGCTAACCCAAAATATCATGCTGGCTGAAAATCAACAGCTGGATGTACTAGTAGACGGTTTAGCTAAAGTTTACCAATTCAGAGAAGAATTGAAATGACCTCAAGCAAACCACTGATATTATTGGTAGATGATGATGATTTGATTCTGGATACAATTAAAATGTCCTTAGCTGATCAATGTTATCAATTTGTTACCGCTACCGACGGGAAAGAAGCACTGAAAATAGTTCAGCAGACCCCCCCCTCTTTAGTTATTACTGATGTTACTATGCCCATAATGAATGGTCTGGACTTATGCAAATCAATAAAAGAAAATTATAATACCCGGTTAATACCAGTAATCGTGGTCACTGCTTTCGATGCTTTTGAGGATAAAATCAAAGCAATTAAAGCCGGAGCTGACGAATTTTTGAGCAAGCCTTTTAATACTTTGGAACTGAAAGTAAGAATCAACGCCCTGCTCAGGTTTAAAGATCTGGTGGACCGGTTAGAGGACTTTTCCAAAGTTCTGTCAGCTTTAGCCAGAGCTATTGATGCCCGGGATCATTATACTCAGGGACATTGTACCAGGGTTTCCTATCTAGCTAAAGAAATTGGCAAAGCAATGGATCTGGAACAAAATGTCATTGATGACCTGGGATTAGCCGGATTACTGCATGATATTGGAAAAATTGGAATTCCTGAAAGCATACTGAACAAACCAGGCAAGCTGACTCATGAAGAAATGGATATCATGAAAACCCATCCGTTGATTGGAGAAAAAATTTTAAAACCTCTAAAAACTACGGAAACTTTTAGATCTATCATCCGTTCTCATCATGAAAGACTTGACGGCACAGGATATCCTGACGGTCACCGGGCAGAACAAATAGTAGTTCCAGTTAGAGTTATTGCGGTTGCCGATGTTTATGATGCCCTTAGATCAGATCGTCCCTACCGCAATAGCCTTGACTTAAACACCACTATGGATATTATCGAACAGGAAATTGAAAGAGGTTTTTGGGACCGAGATGTGTTCTCTGAGTTAAAGAAAGTGTCCGCCAGGGATACAGTAAAATTCATGCATTAATAGTACCAATAATCAAGTTTAAGCATAAACTCAGCGCCGTCAATCTGGGTTGATTCAAGATGACCGTACTGGTCCCAGACCCAATTAAACAAGTACTCCTGATCCTGGTAGAAAACTGCTGCTTTTAAAGGAAAATTATGCTGATCGAACTCCACCACATAGGTAACCTCATCAAAACAATAAGCTATATGTTTTTGATCTTCATTGATTATATCTCCCTTGACATATCCCAGACAGAGACCAAAAAACAAATCTCCAAATGGGAGCAGGGGTGAATAAGTAGTATCTTCCCAGCTGCGGTAAGTTTCCCATTGATCCTGTTCATTTTTCCACATGGTTATCAAGGAATCTTTTTCCAATTTCACCTTCAGTACAGAATATCCCATTGGTCCGGAGACATTCATAGACCAAAATTCTCTATGGTTTATTCTTCTGATCACAAAATCACCCTGCATTTCTGACTGATAATCCTGATAATATAGAAAACCATGCCAGCTGCTGTCTTGGGGAAGTATGCGGTAATTCCCATTGTTATATAGATCAGAGTCAGAAATAATCCTTGAATTAATCAGCATTCCACAGGAACAAAACAGCATGGATAGACCCAGCAAGAGGAGAAATTTAATAACTATATTTTCTATGGAATCATTCAAATTTACCTCCAAACAGTTTTTAACATCGTCAATATTTTATCATCTTCTGATCTTGTGAATTTATGAAGATAAATGGAATCAGAAATTTTCCCGGTTAGCAATTTAATTTTTTCACCGACAAATGCTTCTCCCAAATAATTTACCTCTAGATGTGTAAGGGTATGATTTTTAATAAATCTATCTTCCATGCAATCCACCAGCCATTTTATATAAGCACAATTATTTACATGATTATTTACATCCAAATCACTGTTTTTAACCGACAGTTCTTCTTGAAATTGTAATTTCCCGGTTTTAGGAATCTTGTCTAGCTTATACTTTTCCTCAATAATATTTTCCATGCAAATGATATTTTTTAATTTTGAAGTAAATAAAGGTTTTTTCTCATTTACATTTAAAACCAGCCAGTAACTAAATGCTTTTACCAGCACTTGTTGATGGGAATTTAAAACTTTAAAATTACGCCAGAAATATAAACGATCTTTACCGCTGGGCCATGTATTAACAGTAATTACATCGCCCCAACGGGGATAATCATTGAAAATGATTTTTAATCTGGATAGAACCCAGATTAAATTTTGACTGAATAAATATCTGTATCCAACTTTTAAATCCTCGGCATGCCTCCAAGCAGCTTCCTGAAGGTACTGAGTAATAACTTCAGCTCTTGCCCTGGAATTTATATCAACCTGAAAAGAAAATATCTGAAAATCATATCTGCCCTCTTGTTTTAAAAACTTCTTTTCTTTCATAATATTTGAAAATTGTTTTGTTTTTTACCGGTTAAATTTTGTTGTTTTTCTTATCAAAACCTGTTTTAAAGCTACCTCTTAACCAATATAATTTGTTAAGTAAACCTGCATAGTTTATACCCTTAACTAGAAGTTATTCTACCCTTTTACCTCAGTAAAAGCTAACAGAGTTATGGCAGTAATAATTTAAGAAATATTTCCAAGCAATTAGCTTAAAAATATTCATTTAAGAATTAATCAATATATTTTTTCAGATAAATAAATTGTCTGGAATTTTAACTTTTTTCCTATCTAATCCGCCATCTCCTGATTTAGATGATATTAACCTAAATTTTCCTTTAAATTGGGTAATCATAATGGTTAACAAAATCTGGCAAAACATTTATCTGAATATGCTTGTTTGAAAACTGATGGAAATATTGCAAAAACATATTAAATCACCATTTTTCGATGATTTAATAAATTAAGAGGTCAATAAAATATACTGAATATAAAAAACTTACGGAAATTAAGATTTTTACACACCCCTTTCAAATTTAATTTAAAAATTAGCATATTTATCTAACATTTGCAACATATATTTTACAATTTTTATAATTTAAATTAGAAATAATCAAATCTGCTGATTATTTATTATTATACCAATAAAATTTACGGAGAAAGCAGAGTATCCCTGCGGAGGAAAATTTCCAAGACCACATAGTTCCCCACATTATCATGGAGGGCAGCTATTCCGGTTAAATTAAAATCCCCTTTAACATTGCGATTATTTTCATCATTATTCAGCCAGGTTGAGATAACTACTGAATCAGGATTTTCCACTGCATTGAATTTCAAATAATTAAATGCAATTCCCGAAAAACCATAAATGTCAGCAACTTCATCAATGATATCTTCATAAGCATTGCGGTTAATCTGTTGTAATTCCATCAGCATTTCACAACCTCTAATACATAAATCCTCTAGAATCCGGTCATATTTAATTGCAGTTAAATTTTCACTTAGCCGCATTTTCTTTATTCTAGTAAAAATTAACCTGCTCAGTGAATCATGTTTTAAAAAGCTTACTTCCTTGGCCGGAAATATAAATATTTGGGTAAAATACAATCCTCCCCCGGAATCCTGGGCAATCCCTATCCCTGTAAACAAATAATCACCCTCCATATTAGCACGGTGTCCCGGGCTATTGATCCAACCTGTCACCGCTGCTGAGCAGGGATCATTTACCCCCAAATTATAGGCGACATTTTCAGAAGCAGATGAAATATTGATTTCATTTTTTAACCGTTCCATTCTCTGTTCAAAGCCGGCGTGGCTTATGGTCTGGAAATTTGCAGCCATATCCGACGAATGTCCCCGGCACTGCGCTGCAATTAAATCAGACCACTGCAAACCTCCCAAATTCCGGGACAATCTGTACTGGTTAACCGAGTTGAATACTTCTTGTTCCAGACTGTCCAGGTTCATTGTCTCTCCCCACATACAGCAAGTCATAGTAATCACTGTTATACCGGTAAGAATTGCGGTTATAGCCATACTCCTGTTCATGGATTAATATTACTTTAAACTATTATCAATGAAAAGAAAAAGCCCTTCAGCGATTGCTGAAGGGCATGTATAGCAATAAAATATTATTCAACAACAATTAACTTACCACTGGTAACCTGACCATTGGCAGTTACTTTGTAGATATAGGTTCCCTGATTGGCTTGGTCAAAGGTAAATGAACCTTCGCCCTGGAAAGAACCGCTGAACAGTTGATCAATCTGGCGTCCGGAAAGGTCAAAAACTTCCACGGTCAGATCTACTCTGTCTGCAACTGATAAGCTGATAGTGGGGGTATTGTTGAAATCATTAACAGTTACTGAGTAAGCTGCTGGTCCTTCCACCTGCTCTTCCACACCCAGTTCTGTTCCGATTAGGACAATACCGATTTCCAGAGGTTCTCCCCACTGGGTAACAGCAGATGTCCAGTTGGGAACACCCAAAACCTGTGATCTGAAATAGAGAGGAGAACTGTTTCCGATTCCGGATTGACACTGCCAGCCAGTCTGTCCGTTGACGGTGAAAACAGTGGAAGGTTGAACTTCAATCCACCAAGTACCTGCGGTGATGTTAAGGCTGTAGGAAGTCACATCCATGGTGAGGTTATATTTATCAGTGCCAATAGTAGTTGCTGTAAAATCAGCCGCTTCTACCACTATTTCCACAGTGGGATTAACCTCGGGGGTTCCTGAATTGTCAGCATACAATAGTATATGTACGTTGGGAACATTAGCCCAGGTGGTAAATCCGTTCCAGTTTGACCACCAGGTAATCACTGTATCCACTTGCCAATCGGAAGTTGGGGAGATATCATCAGCAATATCTGCTTCAAAAGGATAAACACTGTCCAATTGGCAGGCGTATCCGTTAGCGGAAAGGGTATCCGGTACTTGCTGAAGTAGGACTGCCCGGTTGAGTTCGCCTACCGGCATTTGAGGCTGGCTGGTTCCAATGCTATGTTCCATTAAAACCCCAGCATTTAAACTCACTGCCAGCATTGCAATTAACAACAACATCATAGTTTTCATCTAAACTCCTCGGTTAAGGTTTTGTTACTATTTTAATAACTAAAATTTATTAATTTTAACCTCATCAAATTTCAAAGTCAAATTAATTAACACTTAAAATATTCACCATTATTCACCATTTTAATAAATTGGAGATAAATCAACAAACCAGATAAATCCCCGGGGAATTCTTCCTGCATGGGCTACAAATAACAGGCTATCTCCCCGGGCTAGTCTTTCCGCAGGGGAAGTTTCACTGCAGGTTGCCACCACCTGCCCTTCCCGGTCAACTGCTATAACTCCCTGAACATCTGCAGCCACCAAGATGAAATCGCCAAAACCGACAAGATCGTAAGCGGGAAAATCAATTATATTTTTTACCACTTCCGGTTCATGGGGGTTGCTGACATCAACAAGGTACAATCCTTCACTTTCTCCAGCAACAAAAAGCATGGAATCAACTAACACCATATCCGCTATTGCTGGCAGATCTTCCAGTTGGGATAATTTTTCAAAATTACTGTCATTAAACCTGAATAAAAATAATTCTTTGCTGTCCCAACAGGCTGCAAATATTATATTATTCCCCATTTCCACCGAGGATACTGTTCCTGATAATCCTACCTTATCCAACAAGGAAAACTTTAAGTAATCATTATCTGAATCTTGTCTGTAATACGCCTGCAATCCTGCTTTTCCTGCGGCACAGAAAACAAAGTTATCCGTAATTTCTAAATCAAAAGCAAAAAAATTTGAATCATTGCTGTCAATCAGTCTACCTACTGCTCTGAAATTCTCTCCGCTTAGGTCAACAAATAAACCTCCATCCGAACCTTCCATTATTATCAGGTATTGGTCAATAATTTTAAGATCCCTGACCAAATACCCCTCTCTGGTCAGATGACCGATTTTTGAATTTGATGGGTCTGCAGAAAGATCCCAAGCCTCAACAACCTGTTTGCTCAAGCCATCAAAAGTGGCAAATAACAAACTGTCCTTGGCTGCAATTGAAGAACAGGTTCCGGTAATTGAATCCACTACATTTAGATTCACCGGTTCAGTTTCTACCGGAGAAGAACAGGAAATCAACAGCAGATTAAACAAAATTGTCATTATCAGAATATTTCTAATCATTGGTCCCTCGCTGAATTTTTTTTCTTCTTTGATAAGCATCTAGACGTGCTCCGTTTTTACTTTTCAATTTAAACTCTTCACTCCTCAACATATCGCTATTACCTGGATGCCTGCGGTAATGATAGAGTACTTGCGGTATTCTCAGCAACTTGTATTTTTCAGTTACCTTCAACACCATATCGTAATCTTCACCATAATTACAATAATCTTTTTCATCAAAACCGCCCATTTCCTGGATTACTGACTTTCTCCAGACTCTAACTGCTCCTGCTCCATCTACCCTTAGAATATTGTTCACTGAATATTCCAAATGCTTAACTACCCCCATCTCTTCTATGATCTGATCATCTGGATCAATTAAATCATAGAAGCTAACTGCCAATCCTGCAGATAAATCCTGGTCCAATGATCTGGTAATTACCTCCAGAGTTTGGGGCAGATAAACATCATCAGAATCCAACTGGGCGATGTATTCTCCTCGGGAGATTTTAATTCCTTGATTTAAAGCCCGGGCAATTTTATTTTCAGTTAGTTTCACCAGCTTAATCCGCTTATCTTTTTTTTGCCAACTTTCCACTACCTCCACCGTATGATCGGTTGAGTTGTTGTCCACCACAATTAATTCCCAATTCTGCATAGCCTGGGCGACCACACTGGCAATGGCTTTATTTAATAGTTCTGCCCGGTTATGAACCGGGACAACCACTGATACTTTCACCGGATAATTTAAGTTAAGCTGAGGAACACTCTGGGCAGGTTCTTCAGCAAAATAAATTCCTTCCCTGTGCAAGAAATCAAAAAATATTTTCTCGGTTTCTGCATTAATTTCAGGAGGGTAGTACAGATAAGAAAAACCTCCTAAATCTCCCTGGGCAGGAAAAAATAACTTGTTTTTCAAATTAGTGTTATTCTCATTTTCACCATCTGCACGGTTGGAGTAATAGTAATAGAGAACTTGGGGTATTCTAAATATTTTATTTTGATTCCAAAATCTCAATTGGAGGTAGTAGTGAAACATAAATTTATAGTGGAAGGGAAATCCCCCCATAGCTTCAATTTGTTTGAAATTGTAAAATCTTAATTTTCCAAAATTCCATCTCTCCGTCCAGTCATTGGAGTAATCTAACAATTTTATTTCCTGCTGATCCCAGTAATCAGAATATACTATTGAAGCTTCAGGTCTACGGGTAAACTCTTGTTCCACCCGGTCCAGTGCCCCTGGTTTAAGCACGACTCCATCCACCAGCACCCCAAAATATCTCCCTTTAAGTTTACGGTAAAATTCATGAATGGAGTTAATATCTATTCGGTCAGCTTGATGAATCTCATCTTGATGTAAATTTACCGCTTCTTTCAATCTTGAATAATTTTCATGTCCGTATTGTTTGCTTACCAGAATGGAAAACCTCATCGGGGATAAACCCCCTGGTCTACTTTTTCATAAATTCGGGCAGTACTTAACACCTTGGGCACATATGCCCTGGTTTCCATAAAAGTTATCCCATCAATAAAATCTTCTTCCCCTAAATTATCCTTCCACCTGGCAGCATTTCCCGGACCGGCATTATAGGCAGCAATAGCAACTTCCATCCGGTCAAAGTAAGAATATTGAGAAGACAGATAATAAGCGCCCATGTGAATATTGTGGTCAGGATCGGTTAAGCTGTAGTTAATCCATCCCAGGGTCTGGGCAATCCCCTGGGCAGTGGAAGGCATCAGCTGAGCCAGTCCGGTGGCTCCCGCCCAGGATTTTATCTGATGATCAAATAAACTTTCGGTACGAATGAGACCCTGGAGTACACTCACCGGCAGGTTGTATTTATGGGCATAGCCTTCAATAATTAACCGATAAGCTTGGGGATAGAGTATGAAAAATAAGTCGGAAGGAAGTTTATCCGGGCAGTAACTTTTCAAACCATAAGCAGTGCTAATTGCCCTGTACCGATCTAATCCACGATCCGCAGTGAAGGCGATTAAAAATCTTTCCCGGGGATTTAAGTCACTGGTGGCAGCTAATTCACTTCGGGCAATATCTCTTAGCCCCGCTGCATATAGTAATTTGGCTTTTTCACAATGGAGACGGACTTCATCCCTGATTGAATATTGGGAAAACAAATCTTCACAACTCACTGAAAAATCAACGGGCAAAGGCAGGGGAGAAATTCCCATGTCCAATAATTTATTTTCAGCTCTGCGGCTGAATTCGTTCCAGTAATCATATTCAATTATTCTTTTGTAGATTTTTTCGGTAGTACCGGGATCACATAATTCAGCTGCGCTGTAGATTACCGGTATAATTTGATCAGACAGGGGACGGTTTAAATAATCCCCGACTAATTCCAGTTTCTCCTCTCTATCCAGAATATTCCACAGCAGGTTAAATGCGGGGGCAACCATGTCATTGGAATGGGGAGAATTGAGTATTTCCTGCAGATGTCTAACTGCATCTGCAGTGTCCTGCTGTTGCAGGGAAATTTTAGACAGGTAATATAATCCGTCATCGTATAAATTTCCCTGATTGCATTCGGAAATAAAAGTTCCCCACAGCTGTTTTTCCTGTTGGGTACGGTTCAACGATTGATAGCAGAGTCCAATATTGTAAAGTGCTTTGCACCTCCATTCTCCCCTGGCTGCCTGCTGAAGATATTCCAAAGCTTCAGGATAATTATTAATTTTTCGATAAGACCTGCCTAAAAGATAGTTCGCTTCATTGCTATTTGGATGGTCATGGAGATATTGGTTAAGTAAATTAATCACAGACTGATATTCCCGCCGGGAACTCAGTGCTCTTGCCCTGGCTAAGCTATCTGCCTGCCCTATCCGGATTAAATAATTCCAGGCACTGTCCGAATAGGAGTTAGATTTAGAAAGTAAGGGAGTGAAATAAAAACTTGCTGAATTATAATCTCCACTTTGATAATAAATTTTCCCCAATAAATAGTTAACATGATCGGAAGGATAAATTTCCTTTAAAAATCTCAATGCTTCCTGGTAGTTTTCTTTTTGTAAGTAAATCTGTCCCATTAACTCGGCAATATCTGAACTCAAATAGTTCTGGTAATTATTGACATATTCTTTTCCAGAATTTATAAACTGTACGCTGTCTGCTGACCTGAGCAGGGATATCAGGTAGTAGTACTGAACCACATCATCAAGATTATAAATTCTGTTTTGATGCAGCTGTTCACAGGCATTTAATAAAATCTGCTGAGCTTCCTCATACCGCCGCTGCTCCAGAAGTTCTACTCCATCCATCAATGATGCCAATTCACAATCATAGCTGGGGTTTTGTCTATGGGCTAAAGCTTTAATTTCTACAGGAAGCTGATTATAGTCAGCAGTTTGGGATACCCAATACAGGCAGCTATCTAACGCATTTAACTGGTAGTAAATTTTTGAAGCCAAAACTGAAAATTGATCGGAATTGACAGAAAAACTGTTTACTTCCCTGAGAAGATATCTAGCCCTGAGATAATCTCCCCGGTCAACCAGCTGTTCAATATCGTTAACAGAAGCTGAATGCAATGCTATGGGAATCATCAAAATAATCCATAATTTATTCATTTATCCCCCCTGCTTTAGGAAATATTGATTTTTAGAATTTTACTTATAAAAAAACTAAAGTTCACTATACGGTGGACTCCCCTTGCAGTCAAGGGGTCCATTGCCGGATTTGCCGTATGCACATCTGTGTAGCTGATAACAATTCGCATATTCATAGCAAGGTCTTTTTTCCTCCCAGCTTAAAGGGCTAATAGGAGGGGGCGAGAACAATTTTTTTAACTCAACTCCAGGAAAATAATGTTGTAGTATTTCTTGGAACTTATAGCCATTTACTGCCATCTGCAGTGCTCCTATCTGGCACATCCCCACTCCATGCCCCCAACCTGCCCCCTGTAGTTTAATAGAATCAGTATAGAAAGTTAGGTTAAAACAAGCTGAAAACAGGGTTGAGTTTGACAATATTTTCCGAATATTTAGTTCTCCCTTAATCACTGCCTCCCCTTTTTCTCCAATTATTTTAATTTCAGTATTGCGGAAGCTCTTATTAATTCTGGATATAAGGATATTTCGAATTTTTCCCACCTCATAATTAAATTGGTGAAGATTTTCTCTGATCAACTCTAAATCAATAAATTCAGTCCATCTAAAATAATCTGGTACATATTCAAATCCGGGAATCAAACCCCGGGAAGGAGAACACCAAACCTCAGGGAAATCACCTTCAATATACTGCTGCCGGGAAATATCCGGAACCCGGTCAACCGGAGCATCCCATTTCCGGATTAGATAGGGATGGGAATTAAATTCCGGCCATGCTTCCCCGTATTCCATGGTCAATCCTCCGCAAATTTTGGAAAATCTCAGATCGGCAATTTCATCTTTATAATGCACTACTTGACCTGATGTCTGCATCACTGCATTTAATATGCAGCTGCTTTCTCTCAATATCCCCCGGTAATCCTGACAGTGGTCATCTGCGCAAAGATCATAGGGCTGATGGGGATGAGCAGCTTTCATCATACTCAACGCAGCAGTCCGGGCAACTACCGCATGAAGTTTCAAATATTCTCCGGGAAGATCAGCTTTCATCTCCGAACCAACTACTGAACATAAATACTGATCCAGCCCCAGTTCATTAATTATTTGCAGCTTTTTGTTTTCATTTCTGATAATCAATGTCCCTCTGAACGCTTGATCTTCCAGATGCTCCCAGTGAAAACCTTGTCCTACGGGTATGTCTCTGACTACAAAATAATCATCAACTTTAACCTTGAACAACCGGTATAATTTCCCCCCTACTTCTACCTGATCATCTTTGACCTTGACCTTGATATTTTCCAGGTTACCTTGTGGAATTGAAATTACTGCCTGATCACAATCAACTTTTAGAGCAACTTTGATAATGAGATCGTCATCAACAGATTCAGATTTATGATTCAAGGTGTCACCGCTCCTTCTACAAAATTTATAATCCGTGAATCAGCGTTAATTTCCACTTCCACTCCCAGAGGTAAAGTAATTTTATCTCTAATATGACCAAATGGAGCATTGAGAAGTATAGGAACACTTAACCTGGATAACCGTTCTTTTACCACTTCCCACAATAAATCTGAATTGACCGATTCTGCCCGGACATTTCCTACCACAACTCCGGCTGCCTTGGAAAACTTTCCAGCATCAAACAGATGAGTTAACATCCGATCCACTCGGTAGGGCTCTTCTCCCACCTCCTCCCAAAAAATAATTCTGTCGGTGGTATCAATTTCCCAATTAGTCCCCAGGGAAGTTTGTATAAGGGAAAGACATCCTCCGGTTAAAATTCCCCTGGCTTTTCCGGAGTTCATGCTAAAACAGTTATCAGGAAGTTGGAAAACTCCGTATCCATCCGGGGAAGTCAGCATCTTCTTCCAAAAATTAAAAGTAAATTTTGACTGGTGCTCACCGAAGTCTGAACTCAGCATGGGACCGTAAAAACTTACCATTTCAGCTTTAAGCATTTTTAAATTTATTACAGTTAAGTCTGAGAAGCCGCAGAAGATTTTATTAAATTTTTGTAAATTCTCAAAAAAATTATCCAGCTGGGTCAACCGGCTGCATCCATACCCTCCCCGTATTCCCATAACTATCTTGGCTTGGGGATCAGTAAATGCCTGCCGAATTCCATTAAATCTTTGCTGATCGGAGGCACAAAGGTAATCATGTTGAATATCCGGGGAAAAATCAAAATCCCTGACCTTGTATTTATTTTTTTTCAGGAATTTAACTGATTGATAAAACCGGTTGATATGTTTTAAAGGTCCCGCAGGTAATACAGGAATTATCTCATCGCCCGGTTTAAGCGAATGAGGTTTTTTCATTAAAGATACTTATATCAGTAAGATAATGACCTTATTAATTATTCTATGACCACACTCACTGAACCACTGCAATCCCATTCTTTCTCATATCCCATGGCATCTTCACCGTAAAGGTGAATGTCCAGGATAATATCCTCGTTTGGATTGTTGGTCATGTAAGTATGAATTTCAGCAGTAGGAATTGCATAAGCATTGAGTATGCTGTAATTTGATCCAGTAGCAGGTATGACCGAATTGAAATACCTGGTTACATTATTAACTCCAGTAATTGATGAACCATCGGATTTTAGAAATCTGAATACTACTTTTAGAAGCCTAGCCTCTACATTATTTTCAACATTGACAGATACAGACACTGCACCAGTGGTAGTAGTAGCCACAAAATTGTCAGGAGTAATACTGTATATATTTACTTCCGGTGCCCTTACCAAATTACTACAGCTAAATAAAATGAACAACAAGCATACTGCAGTCAATGATACATACCTCTTCATTCCAACCTCCTTATTTCAAAAATTATACTATAATTCTTTAAATTTTAAAATTATTTTTTAAAATCAGTAATATAATTATATAAACCAATTTATATCTTCTTATTTTTATAATCACTTATATTTAATTATTTTTTCATAACTATAAC